>JAJXVO010000353.1 GCA_021782105.1 bacterium | reverse complement strand
TTCACGTTTCCGACGGCTGGAGTACCCATGAAAAATCGGCCTGTCCCCATTGGTAACCCTGGCGGTTTCGTTTGCGGCTCAGTTCGGTTTGATTTGCAGTAATTGGTGCTCCAGTGCCTTAGCCGCACAGATGCGCCACGCCTTCTCCAATGCCGCCCAGCCTATCGAAACAGGGACAGGCTGAAAAAGGTAAAAATAGTTGACCGTCGACCGATAAAAGGCAAAAAACAATGAATGCGACGACCGCGGGTGAAGGTAGATGCGGAGGAGGAGGAAGCGTACTATCACTGCATGAGCAGGACGGCAGGAGGGGAGTGGTTGTTGGGAGAGCGGGAGAAGGAGGTGTTGAGGGTGCAGATTTGGAAGCTGGCAGAGTACTGTGGCCTGGAGGTGGTTACGTATGCGCTGATGTCGAACCACTACCATGTGCTGGTGAGGGTACCGCAGCGTCGGGAGGTGACGGACAAGGAATTGTTGGGCCGGTACCGGGCGTTGCATCCCAAGCTCAAGGAGGTGCAGGAGCTGGCGTTGAAGGCGGTGGAGGCGGATATGGCGAGGAATGGGGAGGTGGCCCGGGCGTGGCGTGAGAAGCAGCTGCGGCAGATGTTTGACGTGTCGCAGTTCAACAAGCTGCTGAAGATGCGTTTCAGCATCTGGTACAACAAGACCCACAAGCGGTACGGGACTCTGTGGTCGGAACGTTTCAAGAGCGTGCTCGTGCAGAGTGGGGATGCGCTGACGAAAATGGCGGCGTACATCGACGGCAACGCCATGCGGGCGAACATCGTGCAAGATCCGAAGGACTACCGATTTTGTGGCTATGGGGAAGCGGTTGCCGGCCATCAGAAGGCCCGCCGGGGCTTGCACCAGGTGGTGGGCGGGGACGGGATGGAGGGCTACCGGTGCCTGGTGGTCGGAATGCTCAGTGAGGCCCGTGAGGGCAAAGCGCAGGCGACGCCGGAGTTGTTCGAGGAAGTGCTTCGGAGCGGAGGCAAGTTGACCTTGTCGGAGGTGCTGAAGTGCCGGATACGCTACTTTACCGATGGAGTGATCCTGGGGAGCAAAGAGTACGTGGAAAGGACGGGGTCACGGATTGTGAGCAATCGGCAGGCACAGCCCCTGGCGCCGATTACGGACTGGGGCGGGTTGCACGTGCTCTCGCGGATGCGGAGCAATCTGTGGGGGTGAAATGGATGGATAACGTCAGGGCGTAAGGCGGAGCTGTGTCCGGAGCCTGGGGAATGTCCCGAAATGCAGGGCGATCGGGGCGAAGAAGGGAGATTCGAAGGTGGACAACGATCGTCCGAAGCGAGGGAAGAGGAAACAGGAGCCAAAGAAGTGGTGTGTCTTTGGAAAATTAGCCTGTCCCTGTTCCATCCGTCTTACCAATGTAGTGCCGAAAATCAGCCTCTAATCGTCATAACCCGCAGATCACCAAAATTGCGGTCTTTTGAACTGACGAACTCGGGGTAAGGCGGAGCTGTAAACGGGGCCTGCGGGACGAAATGCAGGGCGATCGTGGTGAAGAAGGGCGATTAGTGAGTCCCTGAGAAATCGGCCTGTCCCTGTTCCGGTGGGCGAGGAATTCTACATCCCCGTCCGGAAGAAAACCGCCTGAGGTTCAGGTCCGCGCGCCCGCGCCTGCGCCGCGCCGCGGCCAAGCGAGCGTCACGACGGTGCCGGTTCCCGGGCTGCTCACGATGGATGCGGAGCCGCCGTGGGCTTCGACGAGGCGCTTGACCAGGGCCAGGCCGAGCCCGAGGCCCTGCTGTTCATAGGTGCTCCGGTCGAACTGGTGAAACAGCCCGATGCGCTGCAGCTGTTGCTCGGTCATGCCCCGGCCCTTGTCGGCGACGCGGACCGTCCACTGTCCCTCGCTCCCACCGAGCTCGACGCTCACGGGAGTGCCGGCGCGCGAATAGCTGAAGGCGTTGTCCGCGAGTTCCTCGATGATCGTCGAGAGATTCTGCTCGGAAATAGGAAGCGGTCGCGGGGTGCCCTCCAGACGCAGGTCGCCCGCTCGGTCCCTGCGCTCCGCGGCGGCCATGGCGGCGGCCGAAACGAGGTCCCAGGCGGTCTGCGGATCGAGCGGGGGAACAGGCGCCGGGTCGGGCTCCAGGTCGAGCAGGCGGAGATAGTTGCTGAGCGTCCGGTGCAGACGGCGTCCCGAGCGTTCGATGTCGCGGATCATGCCGAGCATTTCCTCGCGACCGAGACGGTCGATGTCCTGCCGGAGCAGTTCGGCGAGGCCGAGCACGCCCGCGAGCGGGGTGAAAAACTCGTGCGGCAGGGTCGAGTGGAGCGCGTTGCGGAGGTCCTCGTAGGTTTTTTCCGCGACGTGCTCGCCGAGCTCGCGGCGGCGCAGGCGTGAGGCGACGCACCGGAGCAATGCATCGGGGCTGAACGGCTTCTCGAGGTAGTCGTCGGCGCCGAGGTCCATGGCGCTGCGCATGGACACCTCGTTGCGGGCCTTCCCGGTCATGAGGACGACCTGGAGGTTCTGGGTGGCGGGATCGACGCGAAGCGCCTGCAGGACGGTGGTCCCGCCGAGGTCCGGCATGCTGATGTCGCAGAGGATCAGGTCGGGCACGCGTTCGTAGGCGCGCCGCAGGCCATCCTGTCCCGAGTCGGTGACCTCGACCTCATAACCGGCCAGGGTGAGCGTGGCCTCAAGGGCCTGGAGCAGGGCGCGGTCGTCGTCGATGATAAGGATGTGTTTCACGGTTCGGGAAGGGTCAGGAATCGCTCCGGCGCTGGCTGCAGAGAGTACGGAGCAAAGCGTGGAGCAGGGCGAGTCTCGGAGTCGGGGCCCCGGCTGCGCGTGCCTGGCGCAGGGGTTCGCCCCAGATCGCCTCGATCTCCACCTCGCGGCCGGCCTGCCAGTCGATGAGACTGGAGGGGCGGTAGGCGCCGAGGCTGGGAGTGATGTCGATTTGCGAGCGAATGAATTCCTCGGTCACCGTGTGGCCGAGCGCACGCGCGGCGGCGGCAACCTCGTCCATGAGTGCGCGCACCTCGGCGGAAAGCACGGGGTCGGCGACGATCCGATCGGTGGAAAGGCCGCCGCAGGCGATGCTCAATCCGTTGAAGGGAACGTTCCACACGAGCTTTTGCCAGCGCGCCTCGGCGAGCCGGTCGGTGACGGTGGTCGGGATGCCGGCCCGTTCGAACCAGCCTGCGACCGCGCGAGCCCGCTCACCGGTGGGGCGGCCGAATTCGCCGAGCGTGATCGTGCCCGGGTGCAGGCATTTGACCTCGCCTGGGGCGACGCGGG
>JAJXVO010000069.1 GCA_021782105.1 bacterium | reverse complement strand
CTCGGCTGGGGGCGCCGGGATTGGCACTGTCGGGGTTTGCTCGGGGGCGGTCGGCGCGCTCATTACTGCAGCCTCGCCCATCGATGTCAGGCTGGCAAGCTCCGAGCCTGAGCCCGCGGGCTACTTAACCAGTTGATCGTCGGCGCCCAACAGCCTTACGGCGGCGTTGTTGTCGAGCGCCATGTGGTGCGAAGTTAGCCCGCCCGCGCCGAAGGTGTCGTAGTTCTTTACTCCATACATTTGGAGCCGGAGGTGCGCGCCCAGCCCGCGGAGAGCCGCCGGCATTAGCTTCAGCCCCCGGCGGACCGTGTTGGCGGGCGTCACTATCCATCCCGCCGGATAGGGGAAAAGCAGGTCGAAAATACCCAGCGCTTGATCGATCTCCCCCATTGGCACGCCGGTTTGCGCCGATAACGCGGCATATTCTTGTTCTTTGCGGTCCTCCAGAATGAACCCGCCCCACGCCCAGAGAAACGTCTGCCAAAATACGGGGTAGCGCTTGAACGTGGGATAGCACGGCAGCACTTCGACCGCCTTGCGAAATCCGCGGGTCAGCTCGGACTCGGCGAGATCGACGGCCACGCCCAACACCTTGATCACCTTCGGCGGAAGCTGTCCGGCGGCTTTGTCGAGGACGCAGTCGACCGCCGCTTTGAGCACGGCCAGCCGGCCGCGATGGCCGAGAAACAGGCAGCATTGCACGGGAAAATGGGCGCCGTCGTAAAGCGCCGCCTTGAAGAGCGGCGTTTCCGGCGGCTGCTCGAAATTCACGCCGAGGCCCGCGGTTTCCCCGGCGGCCGACGCTCCGAGCAGCCGGTGGGACATGTGGGCGTTGAACATCATCTCCACGCGAGTGCGAACGTCCGGCTCGAAAAACGCGGCGTCGTTTACGAGCTTGAAGAAGTCCTTCGCCTTCTTCGCCGACTCCGGGCAGACGCCGCCGCGAATCGCAGCCCCAAGCGACATAATCAGCCGCCGCTGCAGCAGAAACGAGTAGCGCCAAATTTCTACCGTTCCGGCGTCGGCGGCCTCCGGGATTCCCATGGGCGCGAGCGCGCCGCCGGCCGCCGCGAGATCCTTCAAGTGAATCGCGTTGATGCCGCAGCGCTCCGCGATGCACTGAATCAGCGGCGCCGTCACCTCGTCGCCGAGGTGGCGGAAAACGAAGCTGCCTCCTTCCAGACCGAGGTAGTGCGTCCATCCGTTGAACTTGAAAAAGTCCGAGAGGCCCCAGCCGCCGGATTTCACTTCGACCGGGCGCCGTTTCGGCCGCTCGGCGGCGTAGTCGGTCCAGACGACGTCTAGTTCGAGGATACTCCGCGGGTTTCGCTCCGTCACCCCTGTCTCGACGAACATCCCGCGCGCCGCGAGATGCGCGGCAACGAAATCCTCAAGGTCAAGGCCTTCGGGATTTTCCGGGAGCACGGCCATGTCTCGCTTGTATCGCGCCCCCGACCCAGAGCAAGGCCGCCTAGCCGGCGCGTTCGGATCCCGGCGGGCCGCCGGCCTCGGCGGCGACCCGCGCAAAGTTAGCCCACGAGCCGAATACCAGCCGGCAAAGTTCGCTGCTCAACCGCGAACTGCGGTCCCATTCGCGCTGCGTGACCGGCCTGCCCATTTGCCGCCACTGTTTCGCATACTGGTAGATCAGGATGCGGCCGACATTTTGGCGCGTCGCGTAGGCCGGATTGAACGTCTGGCTCGCAAACAAATCAATCACGCGGTCGTCAAACGTCACTTCGCAGCCGGCAGGCAGGTTGAGGACGTCCTTAAGGCGGCGCGCCCCGGCGGCCGCCGCTCCCGTCGGCTCTTCGCCGTCCATCGGAGCCAAGCCTTGAAATTCGACGATGCGGTAGGCGTTGCGGAAGTTTCCGATGAAGTCGACGACCACGCACTGCGCTTTGCCGACCGACCGCCGGAGGCCCCGCCCTAGCTGCTGCAAGAAAATGCGCTTCGAGTCAGTCGGCCGCAGAAACAGCAGGCATTCGACGAACGGCAAGTCGGCGCCTTCGTTCATTACGTCGACGACGACGAGCACGCGGAGGCGACCGTGCGAAAATTCGCGCAGCAGCCGCGTCCGCTCCTCACGGGAGCACTCCGAAGTATACGCGCCTGCGGCGACGCCCGCTTCGGCAAAACTCTGCGCCACGCGCTCCGCGTGCTTCACCGAACAGCAGAATGCCAGCGTCGGCCGGGCCTCCGCCAGTTCCCGCCATTTTCGAATGATTGCGTAGTCGCGTTCGGGGATGATCAGCGCGCGCTCCAGATCACGCACCGAATACGTCGTGCCGTTGGCCTGAAGCTTGGTATAGTCCACATCGTCGAAGCACCCGTAATAGTGATACGGCACGAGCACGCCGGCCTCGATCGCGCCGCGCAGCTCGTAGTTCACCACCGTGTTCTCGCCGCAGAGCTTGAAAATATCCTGGCGGTCGCCGCGAAACGGTGTCGCGGTGAGCCCGAGCATAAACTTCGGCTGGAACCGTTCGGTAATTCGCCGGTAGGAGGCCGCCGCCGCGTGGTGAAATTCGTCCACGACGACGTAGTCGAACGCGTCCGCGGGAATCTTCGGCGCCCGCCGGGCGAGAAGCTGGACCGTCGCCAGCGTCGCGCGCGTCGTTCCCTCTAGATCGCCGACTTCGGCGGCGCCGAACACCGCGGCGAACTCCGACGCCGCAACGTCGAGAATCTCGTGCGTGTGCCCCACGTAGAGGACCCGCTTTGCGCCGAGGCGCTTCGCGTCCTCGGCGGCGATGCGCGTCTTTCCGCTTCCGGGCGGAAGCACCACGAGCCCCGCACGGTGGCCGATGGCGTGCGAATCGGCAAGGCTGCGCAGCGCGTCGCGCTGAAGGATGTTCAGGAAGCGGTGCTGCGGCGAGTAGCCGCATTTGCAGCGGCCGGCCGTGATGCGTAAAGCGTCGCGCGGACAAAAGAACCCGGCGGCGACGAACAGGCGCGCGAGGTCCGTTGCGTCGAGAAAACCGTAGCCGACGCCCAAGCGTTCGCACGTGGAGCAGAATTGCTCCTTCACTCCGTCCAACACGGTGCCGGCCGCCCCGAAGATCGCGTAGCGCAGCCCGTCAATCTTCTCCAGTCGGTAAATTTGATGCCCGACGTCGCCGGGTCGGACGGTTTTAAACGACCGCCCTTTGAGAATCATCGCCGCCATCCCAGGTTCGCCCCGCGCGCTCAGCCGGTGGGTAAAAACGTCGACGATTTCCGCCGGACCGTGGGGCGTCGGGTTGTCGTCGGCGAGAATCAGGCGCAGGAGCGGCTCCAAATCCTCGCGTTCGTCCAACTCGCGCATCCGCTGTCGAAGCTCCGGCGTGACGTTGGCCGCGGGCACGTCCTTCATCAGTCGAAAGCCGTCGAAATCTTCAGCCGGAATGAGCTGCGCCATGATCCTCCCATAAAGGCGCGCCGACGACGGGGCGACCACAATTGTGAGCGTTCGTCCCAAGGCACGCGCGTTGTCGAACAGCGGATGAGCGGTTTATGTAAGCATCTCGCGTGGACGACCCTGAGTTGTCGTGTTGACGCCCAACAAATCGGAGCTGCGCGAAAACTTCCAACGGAGCGGCACGCGCGAGCTGGCGCTGGAAGACAACGTCGCAATACTGATCCGTTTTGCCTGGAACGGTCGATGGATTGGGCTCAAAAGGCAGCGATGTCCAGCCCAAGGAGCCAGAGAAAATCGATTGGAAGGACGGAGTACACCCGAGCTTACAAGATCGGTCAGGAGTTGTACCGGGAAAAGATTACGATCAGTGAGGCTGGCCGAGTCCTGAAAGAGGAGGGGATGAACTATAGCTCTGCTACGGACTTGGTGATGGGACTCCGGCACCTCCTAAAAGGCGAGCGCTACACCAGGACAATCAGCGAGGCGGCAACTGACGATTTCTTGTCATGGATTTTGCGAGACTACGGAATTGGTGCGCTTGGCAACGCTCTCCACTCCGTCGTCAAGCACTTGCATTACTATGAAGGACAATTTTCAAAGCGCCCCGGCCTGCACCGAGTCCTCGATAAACATCGTCGCATTTTCGAGCACCAGAGCGAAAGGAAGATGGGCTTGGATCTTTTTTTGTCGCCGGAGGAGGGGCCGTCCAACGAGGAACTACGTGAAGGTGGTTCAAAGACCATAAATGTGAACGTTTATGAGCGAAGTCGGAAGGCCCGGGATGCATGCATCGAAAAATACGGCCCGATATGCGCGGTGTGCGGATTTGATTTCGAAAGGACCTTCGGTGAACTGGGCAAAGGTTTCATCCACGTCCATCACCTCAAGAACCTGGCCTCAATCGGAAAAGACTACGTCGTCGATCCTGAGAGCGACCTTCGGCCGGTCTGCCCGAACTGCCATGCGATGATCCACTACGGATCGAAGAGTTACGGCCTCGAACGGCTTGAAGAAATACGCGGCTTGATCGCGGCCGCGAAAACGGCCGGTTGAGCTCCGCCGACTTTCTAAATGGGGCGGCCAACGGGACTCGACCCCGCGAATCTCGTCCATCTCAATAATTCACTCTGAAAGTGGGCGAATTCTCCACCCGCACGACCCGCTTGTCATACAGTCGGGTTGTCGCGATGTTCGCGTGTCCGAGCCACTCCGAGACGGCTGCGATGTCTGCGCCGTGCTCGAGGGCGTTGGTACCGGCGCTTGCGCGCAGAGAGTGGGGTCCGAATCCTGCGACGTCGATCCGGCCGCTCCTGAGTGAGTCATGACGATACGCCAAAGTGAATCGGTTGTGTCTTGCCCTGGTTCGCCCCTTCTTTCGGTCGGCTCTGCCAAACAGAGGGCTCATCCGATCTACCGGCCTGACGACGGCACAACTCGCACCGTTGATCGGCACATCCGCCAGGCGACTGGAAAAACGCCAGAACCCGTACGTTGCTCTGGAGATCCAGCGGCGCCTTCTCTCGCTCCAAGAAGCATTGATGCCGTATGCACGACGCCAGGGGTTCAGAGACTTCGGCGAGTGGTATCGGACGCCCAAACCCGCCTTGGGCGGCCTGACGCTGCCAGATGCAGTTAGGCGTAAAAAACGGATCGAGCTCGCGAGAGTCGCCCCGGACATGACCACATCGGAGAAACTTGCCTGCTTTTACGCGTTCGTCGGTTTACCGGTCTCGGTGCGCTGGCCGCCGAGATGAACATTCGAAGCATGAGCACCTCGACAAAACCGGACTTCAGACCGCAAGCATGCCTCAAGGCGCGGCATGGAGCCAAAAGGATCGTCGTAATACCGGACATTCATCAAGCGCCGAACCTCGGCCAAGTGGAAGCCGCCATCACCCGCGAACGCCCCGACCTCACAGTATTTCTGGGCGACTATTTTGATCGATCCGGCGATCAACCTCGCGATGCCGGGCGCACCGCCGAAAGGCTGAAACACGGCCTGGAGCTAAATGCGTTGCCTGAACGCATGCAGCTCTCCGTCGAGGCCGGAGCGAAGCGAATCCTCATCCCGAGCGAGAACAAGCGCGACTTAGCCGAAATTCCCGATGCCACCCTGACCGCGATCCAGTGGCAGTTCTACGATTCGCCGACGAAAGCCGCGACGATGGCAATAGGGTTGGTTTAGCGTTTCATTGGGGGCAACGAGACCGCTCAGAATTTTTCTACAGTGGTTTTCTACAGTGCAGGCCAAAAATGGGCCTGTTTTGCCAAAAATGGGCAACAGCTGAATTTCTGTAATACCTTATTGGGCGGCTTCTTACCGAAATGAGCCAAAATGGGCGACATGCCTAATTCTAATTATGAGTCCTCTGCTCTACCACTGAGCTACCCTGGCAAAGGGAAGGGGGGCAAAGTGCAGATTCTTGCGGCAATTTCCAACAAAAAATTGAGCCCCGCTTCAGCCTCAGCTGCGAGAGCGCTCCGTAGGAGAGAAGAGGTAATCGCACGCTTCCTTGCTTTGTTCATCGTAACGGCGTCGGGGAAGTGCCGCGATGGGAGCCAGTCCGGCCAAGCCACCTTCCGCTCCCTTTTCGACCCGTTCAATGCGATAGCGGCATTCGGAAAGGAGGGTCTCAATCCGCTTCAGACGTACGTCGTGTAGTGCTGCGTCGGCCTGCGGGTCGGCATCAAGGACTTCGCACAAAATGGGGAATCGACGCATTTCGAGCGTCTTCCGCATGCCATCCAGGGTCTCCGCCTCGAAGCCTTCGACGTCGATCTTGCACAGCGCGATGCGACCGATGCCCACCTGGTCCACAATCTCATCAAATGGGTGACAGCTGATGAATTCAGAGCAGGTTTGAAGTCCCGGCCGAATGGACGCGTCGATGAAGGCGCCGGAGTCCGTGGCGCTGTTCTTTTGCCGGTGAAGCTCAACCACCGACGCTCTGCTGCCTAGGGCGACAGGGATGATCCTGGCCGATTCCAGGCCATTGTCGCGAATGAGTCGGTCAAGGTAGGCTACGCACCCCATGTTGGGTTCGAAGCCGAAGTACCGTGCCTTGCTGCCCGTGGAAACGAAGTCGAACAGCGTTTGGCCGACGTTTGCACCCACGTCGAGAAAGTCCCCGCCTGATTTCGACGCGAGGAATGAGGCGATTAGCTCGGATTTCCACGAGGGCGTCCACCACAGGCTGCTGAGCGTCCCCGACTCACCCATGGGAACCACGATCGAGTGAGGCCCGACTCTTACGCGAAGTTTTCGCCGCAATCTTCTGAGTAGCCGATAGGAGACTCGCTGATAATAGGGGCGCATGCGGATTTGAATGAGGGTGGATCTTTCCTGGCCGGAACGGAAGCGGGGTGGTTCTCGCGCTGGAGACTAGGTGGAGGTGGGAGTGGATTCCAACCTCCAAACCAAAGCAGGCCTTCGCGGCCGTCACGAATTGTGTGACGCAGAGTGCGGTCGGACAAAAACCGGGGCACTAGAATGTCTGCACGGAGGGGCGTTTGACTCGAAAATGAAGAGCGACGTTGGTTGTGCCGGCCGTTAGATCTCCTGATCCCGCGCCGTCGCCCCGCCCCTGACTTAACCCGCCTATCCATGCCCATGCCCATTTTCCGTTCCGTGGCCGCGTCCTTGCTCGCTTTGGCGCTCGCGGCCTCCGCCACGCTCGCCGCCGACCTTCCGATTTACCGCGATCCCTCCAAATCGATCGATGCGCGCGTGAAGGATTTGATGGGTAGGATGACCCTCGAGGAGAAGGTCGCCCAGCTTCAGGCTTACCTTGTCAAGGACCCGCATGCCGTCGACGCAGCGGGCAACTTTGTGGGCGGAACCGACGCGCCGGAACTCTATCAAGGCGCGGGTACGGTGCGGATCTGGGGACCGGGCGGCGCACAACCCGATCGTTTCCTCAAGGACCCGCGCGAGGCGGTCATTCGGACGAATTCGATCCAGAAATACATGATCGAAAAGACGCGCCTGGGAATTCCCTCGTTCGTATTCGCAGAGGCGCTGCATGGGTACATGGCGGCGGGAGCGACGAGCTTTCCGCAGGCGATCGCCCTGGGCAGCACCTGGGATCCGGCGCTCGTCGAGCGCGTATTCACGGTCGCCGCCCAGGAGGCGAGCGCACGCGGCGTGCGGCAGGTGCTCGCACCGGTCCTGGATCTTGCGCGCGATCCCCGCTGGGGACGCTTCGAGGAGTGTTACGGCGAGGATCCCTATCTCGTCTCGCGGATCGGCGAGGCGGCCGTCTTCGGACTGCAGGGCCGCGGAGCGACCATCGACCCGGAGCATGTCGAGGTCACGCTGAAGCATTTCGCGGGACACGGTATGCCGGAAGGCGGGCGAAACATCGCGCCTGTCGACATCGGCGAACGGGATTTCCGCTCCACCCATCTGGTCCCCTTCGAGGTCGCCGTGAAGGTCGCACACGCCCACTCGGTGATGGCCTCCTACAACGAGTGGGATGGAGTGCCGAACCACGCGAGCTACAAGCTCCTGACTCAGATTCTCCGGAATGAATGGGGCTTCCAGGGGTTCGTCATGAGCGACGGTGGCGGCATAGACGTCGTCTACGAGAACCACCTTGCCGCGGCGGGACCGGCCCAGGCGGGCGTACTCTGCATCAATGCAGGACTCGATTACGATCTTGGCGGCAAGGGACGCTGTTTCTCGACCCTCGCCTCCGAAGTGCGCGAGGGCAAGGTGCCGATGGCGGCGATCGACCGCGCGGTGTCCGGCGTGCTGCGGGTCAAATTCCTCTGCGGCATGTTCGATCACCCCTACGTGGATCCGGACCTGGTCGGCAAGGTGACCAACACGCCAGCCCACAAAGCGCTGGCCCGCGAGGCTGCGGACGAGGCGATGATCCTGCTAAAAAACGAGGGACATTTGCTTCCGCTAGATCCCACGAAATTGAGAACCCTCGCGGTCATCGGCCCTAACGCGGCGGACATTCACCTCGGCGGCTACTCCGCGGTGCCAATGGAGGGAGTGAGTGTGCTGCAGGGCATCCGCAATTTTGCGGGCGATCACTTCAAGGTCGTTTATGCGGAGGGCTGCAAAATCACGGCGAATCACGCCTCGGGATGGATCGCGAACGAGAACCCGATTGAGAACAGTGCGGCCGACGACTCGCGCCTCATGGATCAGGCTGTCGACGTGGCGATGAAAAGCGATGCCGTGGTCCTCGTGCTCGGCGAAAACGAACTGATCCGGCGCGAGGCCTGGAGCGAAAAACACCTGGGAGACCGCGACACCCTCGCCCTGCCAGGCCGGCAGCACGAGTTGGCCCGGGCGATCCTGGCCACGGGCAAGCCCGTCGTCGTGCTTCTGATCAACGGAGGACCGCTTTCGATCAATTACCTCCAGGCTCACGCACCTGCTATCATCGAGGGCTGGTACCTCGGCGAGGAAACCGGTCCCGCCGTGGCCGACGTGCTGTTTGGCAAGGTCAGTCCAAGCGGACACCTCACGGTGACGTTCCCGCGTTCGGTCGGACAGCTTCCCTGCTATTACGACCACAAGCCGTCGCGTTTCCGCGATTACAATCAGGCCGATTCGACGCCGCTGTATCCCTTCGGCTTCGGACTCAGCTACACCACCTTTGACTTCAAGAACCTCCGGATCTTGCCGGACAAAATTCAGCCCAACGGCTCCGCAAGGGTTTCGGTCAACGTGACCAACACAGGCACGATGAAGGCCGACGAGGTCGTGCAGCTCTACATCCATGCCAAGGTCAGCTTCCCGACGCGCCCGGTGAAGGAGCTTAAGGACTTCGCCCGTGTGACCCTCGAACCGGGCCAGACCAGGACGGTCTCGTTCGAACTCACCCCCGACAAGCTGTCGTCGTACGATCTGCAGATGAAGCGGACCGTGCAGCCGGGCGACTTCGAGGTGATGGTCGGCAAGTCATCGGTGGATTTCGTGCAGGGCACACTCACCGTCGAATGACGGTCCCGGGGCCCGACCCATGGAAGCGACGCGCCTTTCCGCGAAGGAAAAGATTGGATACGGCCTGGGCGACGCCGCCAGTCACATCGTCTTCGACAACGTCATGTTTTACATGGCGTTTTTCTACACGGACGTGTTTGGCCTGCCGGCGGCGTTTGTCGGGGGCATGTTCCTGGCGGCCCGCGCGCTCGACGCCGTCAGCGATCCCGTGATGGGTTGGATGTCGGACCGCACGCGGTCGCGATGGGGAAAGTTCAGGCCCTACCTCCTGTTCGGTGCGATTCCCTTCGGAATCTCCTGCGTGCTGGCTTACAGCACGCCGCACCTCGGAGTGTCGGGGAAGATGATCTTCGCGATGGTGACCTACACGCTGCTGACGTTGATGTACACGGTCGTGAACATCCCGTACTGCGCGCTCGGCGGCGTGATCACGGGTGACGACAGAGAGCGGATCTCGCTGCAGTCGTACCGTTTCGTGCTGGCGACTGCCGGTGGCATGCTCAGCACGATCGCGATGGTGCCGCTTGCGCATTGGATCGGCGGTGCGAACAGGGCCGCGGGCTACCAGGGGGCGATCGCGGTGCTGGCAGTGCTGGCCGTGATTATGCTCGTCGGCTGCTTCGCGACCACGCGCGAGCGCGTCGTTCCTAAAGCCCGGGCCGGGAGCACGTTTATCGCGGACTTGAAGGACATCGTCCGCAACGACCAGTGGCGAGTCGTCGGCGTGCTCACGATCTTGAACATCCTCGCCGTCGCCACGCGCGGCGGCGCGATGATGTATTACGTGACCTACGTGCTTGGTCGGGCCGGTCTCTTCACCTGGTTCCTCGCAACCTATTCCGTGGGCAACATCCTGGGCTGCCTGCTTACGAAGCCGCTCACCGATCGCATCTGCAAGGTCAGTGTCTTCACCTGGACCAACGGCGTGCTGGCGGTGTTGAGCGGGGTCATGTTCCTTATTTCGCCAAGAGACGAGGTCTTGATGTTCCTCTTCGTCTTCGTGATCGGAGTGCTCCACCAGATGATCACGCCGATTCAGTGGGTGATGATGTCGGACACCGTGGACTACGGCGAATGGAAGCAGGGCAAGCGTCTCACGGGCGTAAGTTTTGCCGGCACGCTCTTTGTATTGAAACTGGGTCTGGCGCTGAGTGGCGCGGCGATTGGTTGGGCGCTGGGCGCATATGGCTACGTCGCGGGCGCCAAGGCGCAAAGTCCCGGCGCGGAGCACTGCATCATCGCGCTGTTCACGCTCGTGCCCGCGGCGATGTATGGGTTGAGCGGGCTCGTGGCCGGACGTTATCGCCTCAGGCGGGAGCAGATGCGTGAGATCGCGGCGGCCCTGGGAGCGGCCGGCCATTGAGTGCAGGCCTCGGTCGGAATGCAAGGATCGCTCCGCGGTTTACGTTCATGATATGAGGGTGTTGATGGACAAGGGGAGGGGAGCTTCATTGAGGAAACCCCGCCCACGGTCCAACCAGTCACCGCGTCTTCCGCTCCATGAGAATTCCCCTGCCTGTCCTTCTTGCCGTTGCTGCTCTCTGAACGACTCTGTCCCGTGGCGCAACCGCGGACTCCGCGCCCCATCACGTCATAGCTCCCGGCCCGTTTCAGCCCGACTGGCCGTCTTTGGGGGCACACTACAAGTGAGGCCTGGCGCCGGTGGGACGGTGATCAAATCTCTGGCCCTGGGATCGGGGGCTGATGGCGAGCGGAAGGTTGTCAAGGTGACGCTCCTTGGATACCTGGGTCCGGTTGGGTGTACCAAGAATGTCGCGCGGCTGCACATCGAAACGCCGGCAAAGGCGCCGACCGTTGGGCCTGTGGCTCTCCGCATCCTTTTGACCCATGCCTGAAGTGCACTGACTTTCCCGTGCATTCCGTCGTTTGGAGGTTCGAACTGGTGGATAACGTGACTCGTATGGTACCCGAATGCGGCTGGCCGTGTGCCGATAATTGAGGCAGGCTGCATCCGTCGGACCTGTTTCCGCGTAGAAGTGGACAGTTCAATCGCCATGAAAAATATCCATTCCACTCTATGCGTTATGCTCGTCGGCCTCTTTATGGTCGCGGCGTCCGATCTGAATGCGGAGCCGGCGAAGACCGCTCCCGAAACTCGCCGCGATCTGGTGATCGTGGTTACGGAAAACCTGGTTGGCCCGCGCGGGGAATCCCACGGATTCAACCGCGTCGCACGGGTCTTCACCAATGTGTTTGAGGCCCGGAAATGGCCCGTCAAAATCAGGGCCGAGCGGTTTGCGGCCAACACGAAGACCCATGCGACGGAGCTGCAGGTGTTTCTCAAAGGTATCCGCCAGGATATTCCGGGTGAGTACGAATTCTATGCCTGGGTCACTTTTGCCGATCGCGGCAAGAAGTTGGATATGGGGATCGTGAAGGGAACCTATTATCCCCGTTTCTTGGAGCCGATGGATGATGTGCTGGACGGTGCCGTCAAGGCGGCGGCAGAGAAAATCGCCAACAAGATTCAACCCATCCTGCTGCGTTCCGTGCAGAAGACGGGCTCGTGAGGATCCACGGTTTGCATCGTGCCTGTTCCTGACGACAACGAGACCGCCGCCAATGAGGCGTTTCTGCTCGCGCGAATCGGCACGGGAGACCGCGACTCGTTCCGTGAACTTTATGGGCGCTACAGTGGACCGCTGTTCTCGCTCGCGATGCGGTTCGTGGGAGACCGAGGGGCGGCCGAGGAATTGCTGCAGGACGTGTTCGTGAAAATCTGGCGCGGAGCGGCGTCGTACGACTCGCGCAAGTCGCGCCCCTTTACCTGGGCGGTGACAATCACGCGGCGTGTCTGCATCGATCATCTGCGAAAGCGCCGCAGGCAAACGTCTCTCGAATCGCCGTTCGACGAGACCCTTGCATTGGAGGGGGACGGGGCGGGTGAATCGGTGCGCTCGACCGCGGAGGCGCATGAAGACTCCGAGCGCCTGCGCGGCGCTCTTGCGGGCTTTCCGGCGCAGCAGCGGATTGCGCTCGAACTCGCTCTCTTTTCGGCTCTGACCCACATCGAGATTGCGGGCCGCCTCAACCAGCCCGTGGGCACCATCAAATCGTGGATACGTCGAGGACTGCTCGATCTCCATGACACCCTTTCAAAAACATCGCCATGAACCCGGAACTTGAAGATCTCGCCAGCCGTTATGTGCTCGACCAACTCGACTCTCGCGAGCGGGCCGATTTTGAAGCGCGTCTGCTCGGTTCGCCGGAGCTTCTCGCACGGGTGCGCGAACTCGAGTCGGCCTATGCCCGCATCATTCGGGGCCTCCCGCAGCAGGAGCCGCCGCCCCATCTCCTGGCTCGGATCGAGGCGCGCCTGTCGGAATTTCACGAGGAAGGGGCGCCGGCGGGATCGGTCGCACGATTCACGAAATGGACATTCTTCGCGCGGTGGGGCATTGCCGCGACCATAGCGGTTGGCGTTGCCACGTTGGCGATCCAGAACCTGCGCCGTGATACGAGGCCCGTGATCGTCGTCGTTCGCATGGATCCAAACCAAAGCACGCTGGCGGAGCTGCACCTCGGCACGCGTGGGGCCGATTCGGATGCGCGTTTCATCCAGCTGGCGTCGCTGGCCGAGAAATACTGGCAGAACCCGGATGCTCTCCCTGTCTCGCTGCCGGCTTCGAAGCGGATGGATCGCGCCTATGCCGTGTTCGATCCCGAGAGCAACCAGGGTTTCATCGGAGTACAGCAGCTTCCAACGCCGAAGGCGGGAACACGGTACTACGTCTGGATCGTTGATACGGTCACACATCGCATCCGGAAAGCCGGAATCGTTCCGCTCGATGGCGGAAACGGAGGCCTGTTCTCGTTCTCGATCGCACCCGTGCAGGGTGAAAAATCGGGCCGACTTCGGTTCTTTGTCACGGCAGAGGACAACGCGGGCGGGCAATCCGCCACACCGCACGGCCGGGTGGTTCTCGGAGGAAAAGAGATCTGATTCCGGTAAATGCCGATCGCACTGCCAAGATGTCGATCTTTGAATTGGTTTGATGCGGTGCAACGCGCAGATGCGAGCGGAGTGTGGATTTGGATACGACGCTCCGCTCCGACTTGAGTGTTCAAAAACGAAAACCGGCGTGCACCCCAAAGGGCACGCCGGGTTGCGTCCTGGCTGGAAGTCAAAATCGATCAGCCCAAGGGGCCGAGGGGGGCGAGCATGCGATGGCGCATCCGGCCGAGTTCCTTGAGCTGTTCGGGTGTGAGCACCGCGACGATCTGTTTGTGTTCATCCTGGCGCAATTCCCGCACCTTTGCCCTCCGGGCGTCGGCAGCGAGTGATTTGTCGGTATGCAGCGGCGTGAGCGCGGAGGAGGTCTGCCGCACGATGTCGTGAATCTTGGCGCGCTGGTCGGGCGAGAGTCCGAGTCGGTTTTCCATGCCGATCACGCGGACGCGCATGGCGGCCATACGGTTAAGCCGGCGCGGATGACTGAGAATCCGGGCCAGTTTACCCTGCTGGGCGTCGGTGAGGACCGACTTCATTTGGACGCGCGAGGCCTTCCATACCGCGACAATCTGTTCGTGCTTCTGTTCGGGCTTCAGTGCGGAGTTGGCGCGGACCGCCTGCACGGTGGCGGCGGTCTGCTTACGAATGTCCTTCAGCTTGGCGCGCTGGTCGCTCGACAAACCCAGCTTGTCGGCAATCACGTGCATGCGTGCCGCCTTGAGCTCGCGGAAGCGCCAGCCGTGTTGGTGTCCGTGCTCGTGATGGTTGACGCTCGCCGCGGCAAAGCTCGCGGCAGCGGAAAAGACGAGGGCCGCAAGGCCAATCCTGAAGTAGGAGTTCATGGCTGCCGAGACGGCGGGCGACGAATGGCGGTTACGCGGTCGCAGATCAGCGGATTCGACCGAGCGGGGATGCGACACTCCCCAAGCCGACCGATCGGGAAATGCGAAATCCAGGCGGCTTGGGCTTTAGGTGGCGCGAATCAAGGTGGATTCTAACCTTTGGATCTTGAGGGGGCGTGCTGGCCAGCAGAGTACGGCGCGCCTGTCTGCGGGGGGAGGAGCGGTTCGAGCAGGCGCAGATCGTGCTCGATCTTGGGTTCGAGCCTGCGGCCCGGAACAAGCGTGGTGCTGCGGAGGCGCGCCCACCGCTCGTATTCAGCGGAGCAGATACAAAACGACATTCCATCGAGGCTGGCCCGTCTTGCCGGATCGAGTGTGCCGGGCGGCAGCGGATATCGTCCCGGGGTGGCGCCGGCGGGATCGCCGGGGGCGATGGCGAGTGTCCCGGAATTTGGGACGAGCGGTTTGAGGAAGATGACTTCGAGGTCCGGGGAGTAGCCAGAGCCAGTGTCGAAGCTCCAACGGGTAGTCCAGCCCGAGTCGAAGGTCTTCTGAAACCCGAGTGCGATGAGTTCATCCTCGAGGCGCGAGCGGTCCGGGAGGAGGGCGATCACGTCGAGATCCTTGTGCTCCCGCGTCCACCGCCCGACCAGGAAATCGACGGCCACCCCTCCGGTGATCCAGAAGGAGGCCTTCACGCGAGTCAGCGTGTGGAGCAGGACGAGAAGTTGGGAGCGACTCAGGGGCATGACCTCGCGGCCACTCAACCATGTTGGATGGCCCAGTCAAACGGCTGCTTGAGGACGGTGGGCTTTGTCAGGGCACGTCGAAAACCTCGACGACGGCGTTGCCAGTGTCGCCTTTCGCTCCGGAGACCACGGCGGTGTACAGGCCTGGATCGAGCGTGACAAGGAGGGCGGAGTCGGCGGTGGCGGACGATCCCCAGGAGTAGGTGCCGATCTTGTCGCCTACCGCGGAGATTGCCGGGTCAGCGGCCCAGCCGGAGTTGGTGCCGATGAGGGAAGGCGTGCCATTGGACTCCTTGTGACGTTGAACACCAGTCTTCGCCCCTTCTTTAGGGACAGGCCAGTTTTGAACAAATCGGCTGTCAACCCACGTTTCCGATGCCCCGTGCCAAGGGACAGGCAGATTTTACGAAGCGCGAAAGCCGTCTGACTTTTCGATCTCGCCTCGGACGCGTTTT
>JAJXVO010000352.1 GCA_021782105.1 bacterium | reverse complement strand
ATCTTTGAAACAACCCTCAACCAAAAGGAAAACCAGTCATGAAATCGGACATCGCCACCCCCACCGTCACTGCCACCCCGACCGTCTCCCGCAGCGAATGGCTCGCCGCCCGCAAGGACCTCCTGCGGGAAGAACGGGAGTTGACGCACCTCCGCGACCGACTGAGCCAGCGCCGGCGCGAACTTCCCAGAACCCGGGTCGAGAAGGACTACGTCTTCACAGGGCCGAAGGGGAAAGTTTCCCTTGCCGACCTCTTCGACGGACGCAGCCAATTGATCGTCTACCACTTCATGTTCGGTCCGGGCTGGGAGGAAGGCTGCAAGGGCTGTTCCTACGTTTCGGATACCGTCGACGGCATGCTCCCACACCTCAATGCCCGCGACGTCTCCTATGTCGCAGTCTCCCGTGCTCCTCTCGCGGAACTGCTTCCCTTCAAAAAGCGCATGGGCTGGAAGTTTCCGTGGGTGTCTTCCGAGGGCACCGACTTCAACAGCGACTTCGGCGTGACGTTCTCCGAAGAGGAGACCTCAAGCGGCCGGCTCGTCTACAATTACGGAACCTCCCCCTTCCCCATGGACGAGGCCCCCGGCCTGAGCGTTTTCCAGCGCGATGAGGACGGCAGTGTGCTTCACACGTATTCCACCTACTCGCGCGGCCTCGATATGATCATCAACACCTACAACTACCTCGATCTCACGCCCAAGGGCCGCGACGAGGACGGCCTCGAGATGTCGATGGCCTGGCTTCGGCACCACGACCGCTACGAGACCTGAGCAGACGCGGAATCGGAAATCCGGATACCGCTTGTCGGAACAGGAAGCCGGATGGCAGACGACATCAGGCCGAGGTCACCCGATATCGTCCCCTTCCTCCTGCCGGGCAGGGGACGCCTCCCGATTCTCCTTCATTCACTCCAATGAAAGCCAGGCAACGTGCACTGGGCACCGCCGGATGGCTGGGATCGATCTTCGGCTTGATCGTAATGCCGAAGTGCGCGCTCTGCTTCTCGGCGTATCTCGCGCTTGGAAGCGGAGCGATCTGGGCGGGCAGGGAAATCTGCGGCGGAGCGCCGGAAGGTGGTTTCCTGGGCGCGCTGACCAGCCACGTGAATCTTCCTCCCGTCGTTTCGTTCGCCATCACCACCTTGAGCGTCAGCTGGATACTCTGGCGCGCAGGCCGCTTGACGCGGCGATTCCTCCGCCGGCGGCGACGGGGGAGTCGAGAGGCCTGGAGCGGCCAAGCCCCCGCCCCGCCCGAGGCCCCCTGAACCCGGGCAAGAATGGGAATCTCTCGTCCCCTCGCAGCCATTCCCCGATCCAAAAACGGCCGCGGCCTCTGGCAATCAGGCCCGACCCACCTAATCTATCGCAACACCCGCCCTCCATGAGCCACCCCAGCGCCCAGATCCCGTATCTCCTCATCTTTCGCAGCCCCGATGCTGGCCCAACGCGTCCGGAAGGTGAATTGCCGGAGAACTTCGCGGTTTGGATGGCCTGGATCGACGGACTCAAAGCGAAGGGCCTGTCGCTGGGTGGCCATCCCCTCGAAGACGAGGGCCGCGTGCTGCGTCCGCGGGACCAACCCGCCACGGACGGCCCTTTTGCCGAGGGCAAGGAAGTCGTGGGCGGCACTTTAATCATACTCGCGCCCAACCTCGACGAGGCCTGCGAAATCGGCCGAGGGTGCCCCGGCCTTAACTCCGACATCTCGGTCGAAGTCCGCCGGCTGATGACGGTCCCCGAAAGATTTGCCCGCACGCTGTCTTAGAGTCCGAGTCCGCGCCCTCCAGCCTGTCGGGGAGTGTCCCCCGCTCCTTTGAAAAGCCGTGGGGGCCTGAAATTTCACCGCAATCCGCCTAATTTTGAAAACCAACACACCCGTGAGCCACGACGTCGAGAAGTCGCCCTACCTCCTGATCTTCCACCATCCCGCAGAACAGCGCGCATGTTCTGAGCGGGAAGACTCCGACAACTTTTCCAAGGCGATGGCCTGGATCGACGGACTGAAATCCAAGGGCATTTCGCTGGGAGGTCGCCCTCTCGAATTTGAAGGCCGCGTGCTCCGCCCGAAGGGCGCCCCGCCCATCGACGGTCCTTTCCCCGAGGGCAAGGAGGTTATCCGCGGCACCCTGCTCATCCTCGCCCGCGACCTCGACGAGGCCTGCGCCATCGCCAGCGACTGTCCAGGCTTGAAAGGCGACCTAATCGTCGAAGTCCGCCGCGTGGCGCAGGTCCCCGAAGAATTCAAGAAGGTGCTGTCGTAGGAGACGGCCGCTGCCTCCCCGTTCTCCGGCTCCCTGCATCCGGAGAAGAAGGAAGTCGCGAAATGGGCGATCCAGCGTATCCTCCGTTGAAGGAGGACCCCGTCATGAAACACCTGGCAACGTATGCGAACATGGGCGAAGCGGGATTCGTGCAGAGCATGCTCGAGAGCGAAGGTATCGATGTCCGGGTAAACGACCCGAGGAACATCATCGGTGGCGTGCAGGAGGTGACGCTCGAAGTGGCGGACGAACATTACGACCGCGCCCGGGAAATCGTCGCGCCGATCGCGGCGTCGCACACCGCGGAGGTCGCCAACACCTCCGACGCGATGCCCGCCGCTCACGGCAATCCGTCCGTCGGAATCCTTTCGACCTGCGCCGGGCTCGGATTGCTCGTGGGCGCCGCGGAAATCGTGCTTGTCGACCATGCGGCGGTGCCGGCCCTCGCGTATGCATCCAGGCTCGTGTTCGCCAGCGTCGTCGGGGCATCCGTCGGCCTGGTCGTCGGCCTCTTCGTGTGCCTCCTCTTCCTGCCCGTCTACCGAAGGCTGAGACGTCGGCGAGCGAGACGCAGCTGATCCGGACCGGCCCCCCGGCAGGCCGCTCACGAGACTCCCGTCGGCGCCGCCCCGGGGTGTGAGGCTGATCCGGCTCCGATCCACCCTGCACCGACCGTTAGGGCTGCCCGTACAACGCCTCGATTCCCTCGCGTCGAGCCTGGACATGCAGGCCCTCGATCATCGCGCCGTTCGTCTTGCGCCCAAGCGTATCCAGTTTCATGAGATCATCCATCTCCGTCAGCCGACGCATCCGCTGGTCCTCTTCGTAGAGCGTGCGGGCCTCCACCTCGTTCGGATGCCAGCCGCCAAGGATGCTGGTGAAATCGAAATAGTAGGTGGCGACCTGGATCAGCGGACCTCCGACGGCGCGATAGAGCGGCGAGAGGTAGGTCTTCTCCGCCAATTCTGTCTTTCCCCGGCTCGTGAGCATTTCGCGCGGGTTGAGCTTCTCCCGGCGCGTCGTAACCAGCATCTTGGGCATCACGAACACC
>JAJXVO010000068.1 GCA_021782105.1 bacterium | reverse complement strand
CCAGCCCGCATGCGCTCTACTACACGGTGGGCTGGGCGGTGAGCACCTATTATGACCGTCCGCGGCATCTCCAGGGGATGATCCGCGATGCGATGGGCCGTGACTTCTCGTGGCGGCACAGCGCCGTTGGCTATCTCGAACTTTACGAGGAGGCGATCCGCGCGCGGTCGAATCCGGCGGCTCCTCCCGGCGCCTAGGCGTAGAGCTTGTCGTTGATCTCCGTAAACTGGATACGAGTCTGGTCGAGCAGCTCCTTCGTGAACTCGGCGTTGATGCCGTGGTCGGTCACGAACCGGCTTCCGGCGACGTTCCTGGTCTCGTGCTCGCTGGGCATGACCGCGTAGGACAGGCCCATTCCCTCGGGAAGCACGGAGGCTGTGAAATGGAGTGCGGCGAGCAGGTTGCCCGCGTGCCCGGCGCGCTCGGGTTCGTCCTGGTACTCGATCGAGGTCGAGATCTCGTCGCTGAAATTCCAGGCGCGCAGCAGGTGCGCCGCGGCTTCGGTCTGGGGGAAACCCACGTTCTCCAGCTCCCAGGCGTGCAGCGGTTTGGTCCCGTCCCAGGCTTGAAACACGCCCAGTTGCCCTAGGCATTCGTTGATCGCGAGGCGTCCCACGTATCGCAGCAGGCCTGCGGTGTGGGCGGTATCGGGATCGATGGCTCGGGTCGCGCGCGCAAGGCATTCCATGAACAGGCCATTGAACAGGCTCTCCGCCCAGAAATCCTCGGCGGCGATGCCGTAGTTGACCAGATCACGTGCGGACAGCGTGCGCGCCACGGAAAAATTGAGGAGTCGGATGCACTCGGCGAAGCCGATCTTCTGAACCGCCCGGTCCAGCGAGGAGACGCGCTCCCCCGCCCCGTAAAACGCGCTGTTGGCGCCCCGGATGATGTCGGTGGTCAGGGCTGCGTCGGTCTTGATGAGGCTGGTGATCTCGTCGACGTCGACGTCGGTGTCCCGCAGCAGAGTCATGGCCTGCCCCAGCACGCGGGGCGCAGGCGAGAAACGTTCGATCTTGGCGATGGCCTTGAGGTAGGTGTCGCGGGAATTGTTCATGGGCAGTGCCAACGTGGAGGACCGGGCGGGAGCGGCGGGAAGCTAGGCATGACTTCCGGGCAGGGCAATCTTAAGCTCTTCCGTCATAAGATCTCCGACCTTCAACCAACCGTTTCACCCTTCCAACGTGTGCGGGCGTCGGTCTCCGGCCGCGTCGCAACCAAGCCCTACCGTCAATCGGGGCTGGCCTCATTCCAATGCGCGAGCAGGCTCGTCGGAGCCGGCTGCGGATTCCGCGACAGGGGGGACCTGTTCAGGCCCAGGCACTTTCCCAGCCTGGGCGCCGCCGGGGCCGCGCTTCCAAATTGTCTGTTGACAAGGCGGACCCCGACCTCACGCTGCCACATTCACTTTTTGCACATGAGCACGACCGAAACCACGCAGCAGTCCCTTACTCCCGAGGCGTTTCCCTTCACGGATCCGCAGCTGATGATCCGCTACGTCACCGACACGGGCAAGATCCTCCCCCGGAAGTACACCGGGCTTTCCGCCAAGCAGCAGCGCGCCGTCACGAAGACTCGCAAGCGCTCGCGCAACATGCTGCTCGCCCAGTAAGGCGGCAGGGTCCCCTTTCAGGCCGGAGCCGCAGGCTCCGGCTTTTTTGTTCACGCATGGAACGCATCGCGCAGACATCCAGGGCCCGCGTCTACCGCGGAACAGAGGCCAACCTTGGCCGCCTCGCCCGCGCACTGCGTCGAGGCGAACTCGTGGCTGTGCCGACCGAGACGGTGTACGGGCTTGCAGCCGATGCGCTGAATCCCCGCGCCTGTCGGGCGATCTTCCGGGCCAAGGGACGTCCCGCGGCGGATCCGCTGATCGTCCACATCCACGCCTGGGGTCAGCTCGAGGAGCTCGCGGAACCGAATGAGGCGGCGCGCATCCTCGCAGCAGCCTTCTGGCCCGGTCCGTTGACGCTGGTGCTGCCCAAGCGTCCGGAGGTGCCCGAAGTGGTCACCTCGGGCCTCCCGAGCGTGGCGATCCGGATGCCCGCGCACCGCGTATTTCGGAGCCTGCTCAAACGCTGTGGTCGTCCCCTGGCGGCACCGAGCGCGAATCCTTTCGGCTATGTGAGTCCGACCTGCGTCGAGCACGTGGTCGCCGGTCTCGGTCGGCGGATCGACCACATCCTCGACGGCGGCCCCTGCCGCATCGGGCTGGAGTCGACGATCGTGGACCTTCGGGATCCGAAGCATCCGCGCCTGCTCCGTCCGGGAGCGATCACGCGCGAACAGATCGCCGCGGCGCTCGGCCGGCCGGTGGCGGTTGGGGGCGGGAAGCGGAGCGGGCATCTGCCGCAAGTGGCCCCGGGGCTGCTCAAGCGGCATTACAGCCCTCGCACGCCAGTGGTGCTTCACGACCACGCCTCGGACTCGGCATGGCGGAAGGCCCGGCCCGACGAGGCCTGGCTGCTGACCGTGAAGCCGGTGGGGCGCGCCCTTCCGGAAAACGTCTTCTGGCTGGACACGCGTGGGCGCCTGCCCGATGCGGCGCGGCGCCTGTTTGCTCAGTTGCGTGCGCTCGACGGGCGAGGATTCTCAAAGATCCACGCGGAGCTCGTCGCGGGTGGCGGGCTTGCCGATGCAATCAACGACCGGCTGCGGCGCGCCGCAGCACGGGGCTGAACGCGGCGCACGCGACGCGGCTTACTTCCCGGCGGGGGCCTCGTGCGGCACGACCTTCACGGCGGCCTCGGGCGGCCGCAGCGAGCTGAGCGCGGCCTGCTTGAACGGCCAGGTGCCGACGAGGTAGGCGACGCCCAGCGCCGCGAGGACGAGCGCGACGAGGAACACGAACAGAGACTTTTTCGCACGCCCGGCCGAGGGATCCGCGTACGGATCGGCCAGCGAACGCCGCGCGGTCAGCGGCAGAGTTGCCTTTTCCGTAAGCGCCGAGCCAAAGGGAATGTTGATCATGACGCGCCCATTCACGGCCCAGCCGTTGGCCTCGAGCAGCGGGCCGAGGTTGCGCTGACGAAGCTTGAGCCAGGCGATGACCATCGAGGGTCCCGAGACGAGGAGGATCAAGGCGACAACCCCGAGGGGCATCCAGAAACCCAGTCCAAAGAAGGCCTGAAGCAACGCGCCCAGGGCCGCCGTGATACCTCCCACGGCAACACCGAGGGCTGCGATGGTGCCAACGTCGAATTTCGAGGCAGGCCTCGGCGGTGGCGTACCCGTGGCCGGCGCGTCGAGAGTCGAACCCGCGGCGGTCTGCAGGCGCTTGTCCGCGGCGGAATCGGCCTCGGCCGCGCGGCGGGCCACCTGATCCTGGACAAATCGAAGGACCCGCTTGTAGGGCGACCAGAAGGCCTGGCCGATGCTGATGGGGTTATCGACGACCTTCACGACCGACGCGTCCCAGTCGAGCCCGGAACGGTCGTAGAACACGCCGTTGCGACCCACGAAAAGGAAATCGCTGTCCCCCTGAGTGAAGCAGGCGGCGACCGAGAGCGAACGTCCGCCCGGTCGTCTGCAGTCCACATAGGCGACGAAGGCCTTGCTCATCGGGGCCAGCGCCATATGGGTCGCGGTATTATCCACCCTGATACACAATTCGCTGGCCCGGCTGTCGAGGTAGAGCGTGCCCGCCTGGAAGGCGGCATAACCGTCGCGCGAATAGAAATCGAAAAAGTTCACGAAATTTCGGAGCAGCGTGGAGAGATCGCGCCGGTAGCGGAGGAGCCGCTCGACCGCGGCGACGGACTCGAATTCGGGCTCGGCCTGGAGGTCGCGCTCGATCAGGGCTGCGATGCGGGAGCGCACGTCGGAGGCGAGGATCCCGGCGGCTCGCTCGGGAGTGATCGCAGAGATGCCGGCGTCGGGTTTGGCGGCGACCCAGGCGACATGCGGGGCGAGCAGCGCCTTGAGGCGCGTCCACTCGTCCTCGGTCAGCGACGTCACTTCGCGTCCGAGCACGGGTTCGACCGCATCGGACTTCAAGGCGCGCAGGGCGTCGCTCCAAGCTGGATTGACCGCCCCACACAGGGGGAGCGAGGCACCGGGCTCGACGCGTGCGAGTGGCAGCGAGGCCACCTCGGCGGTGGCGGTCCCGAGCACCTTATCGGCCAGCGCAGTGTAGACGGCAGGCGAGGCATCCATCGCGGCGAGCGCCCGATTGTCATAGGCGGCAAGCCGGCAGCGCGAAAAAAAGTCGTCCGCTTTCGCCTGCACGGCCGCCACGGCGGCCGCCGCACCGGCCGTTTTCGCCCCGAGAGGGGAAAGTTCGGGTGAGGTCCCGCGTGCGGTCCACTCCGAATAGGCGGCAAGTTTCGTGAAAAACGCCTCGAGACCCGCGGAGGAGAGACCCTGGCGGCCCGAACGATCGGCCTGGCCCCCGGTGGCGGCGACGGCTTCGGTCAGCACCTGATCGAGGAAAGCCTCCTCCGCCACTCCGGGCACCACGATGCCGTCGCCGTTGAAACGTCCGGCCGCAAGAACTCCCGCGGCCCCCACGGCTTCCGTCACTGAAATCTCCGCGGCATCCGGCTTGCCAAGGCCGGCCAGGATGCGACGCGCGGACGCGAGCATGAGGCGCGCCTCCGCATCGCTGTCGTCGAGCTCCGACAGTGCAAGCGTCTCGCCCGATTTGAGAATGATCGCCGGATCCTTCAGCTTGGCACACACCCAGTCCACGGCTGCCAGCAACTCGGGCACCCGGATGCGCCCGTCGCCATCGGAGTCCACGAACGCGAGCGTCTTCTCGTCGATTTCAAGACCCTTGACGGGACAGCTGAGAGCGACCCACAACTTTGGATCGAGCTGGCGGAGATGCCGAAGGTCCTCGGCGGTTTCGATGGCAACCTGATCGAGGCCACCGATACGGAAGAATTTCCAGGTGTGCGAGGGAGGGAGCTGGCTCATGCGCGTCGTGGGTTGAGGCGAAAGGCTGCGGGCCTTTCGCCAAAGTGCAATCCAGCAAGCCAGTTCCAACCGCTCGTCGGGGATCAGCCGGCGCCAGGGTTCACCCGTGCCACAGTCGCGAGGCCATCGCGTAGACAATCAGGACGAGCAGGACCAACCCGAGGCCGAAGAACAGAAAACCGAACACGCGGGCGATCTTTTTGCGTCCCTCCCAGTCGTCGCGCACCCGATGCGCATCGAGCTTGCCCGAGGCGACAAGCCGGTCGTACCAGCGCCTGCGCTCGTGCAACATCTCGGTCCGCGAGATCCGACCCGAGAAGATCACCGTGTCCATCGGGAATTTCTCCAGCCGGAAGTGGGTGTTGAAAAAGTGAAACGTGAAGATGAAGCCCGCGGCAAGCAGTGCCTCGTCGGAATGCACAATCAGGGCGACGTTGATGATCCAGCCCGGCAGGAATCGCGTGAAGAAGTCGGGGAACCACATCACCAGGCCCGATAACCCAATCGCGAAGATGCCCCAGAAGACGGCAAAGTAGTCAAAGCGCTCCCAATAGGTCCACCGGTCAAACTGCGGCTTCTCGGCCTTTCCGAAAAACCACTTCTGATGGCTGACGAAGTCGCGCCAGTCCTGCAGCGAAGGCACCATCGAGTCGGGGCCAAAACAAACGCCCCAGATACGCCCGAGTTCGATCCTGTGCGTCTCCGGGTTGCGGGTCGCCCCGCGATTGCGCCAGAAGGTCAGGAGCAGGTCTGCGACGTGAAGAAAGAAGTATGCGAAGGTCACAATCGCCCCGATGTGGTGAAGCGCCCGCGCCACATCGGGCCCCCCGATGATATCGAACATGACCTTGGCCCAGTCGGTGTAGTAGAACTTGAGCGGCATGCCCGTGATCACGAGCAGCAGGAAGCTCGTCACCACGAGCAGATGCAGAAACCGCTCGAAGGGCGTGAACCGCGTGTACTGCACATCGTCTGCCTGGGAATGGACCTTGGCCTCCCGGAAGGTCTTGGAATCGGTGACGTAGAGATAGATCGACCGCACGAGCCACAAAAGCGTATGCGCTCCGAAGAACAGGAAGACGCCTATCAGCAGGAGCGTCATGAAGACGAATACCTTGTGGAGAAGCGGATAATTGACGGCGTCGAGCGGGTTGGCGTGGGGTTTGAATTCGGTGAACTTGGGACCGACTCCCGGGTGGCATTTCTGACAGGTGGCAAGAATGTGTTGCTTCGACAGGCGCGAACGCGGATCGGAGACCGGGTAGACGTCGTGATAACCGTGGCAGTCGTAACAGGCGGCGACTTCCGGTGCGACGTTGGGGCGGCCCAAGGCCATTGCCTTGCCGTGGTAAGTGTCGCGGTAATGCACGAGCCTGTCCTGATGACAGCGGCCACAACGCTCGTCGCTGATGGCTTTGAAACCTGCGCTTGTCGGAGGCTCGATTTGGTGCGCCGTGTGACAGTCGGAGCAAACCGGACCGCGCTTGTCGCCCTTGGCGAGCAGCTGACCATGAACGCTCTTGTCGTAGACTTCCTCGACGCCGACGTGGCAGCGTCCGCAGGTGACCGCGATGTTGCGGTGGTTGGTGTGGGAATCCTGGTCGACGCTACGCTTGATGTCGTGCGTGCCGTGGCAGTCATTGCAGGAAGGAGCGACGATCAGTCCCTTTTCGAGCAGCGCCTTGCCGTGAATGCTGTCGATGTACTGGGTGGGTGCCTGGGGACTCTCGATGCGGTATTCGGTGGTGAGCGCCTTGTTGCTGTGACACTTCGCGCAGGTGGCGGGCAGGTTGAGTTTGTAGACGGGCGAGGATCGGTCCGTCACGGGCACGATGTCGTGGGAGCCGTGGCAGGAGGCGCAGGTCGCCGCCTCGGAGGTTCCCATCGTGTGACTCATGCCGTGGATGCTCGTCGCGTACTGCTTCGCAGCCTCGGCGTGACACGACGCGCACTGCGCAGGCGGGAGCTTGTCGTCGTGCGGGATGTCCGTGATGCCCTTGTGGCAATCGACGCAGGCGAGTTTGCCATGCACGGAGCGTGCGAAGGCGGCGGGGTGGATGATCTCGACGTTGTCCTGTGCACGCTTTCCGGGTTTCGGCGCGGGCGGTTTGTCGGGGGCCTGGTGACAATCGAGGCAATCCGAATTTGGGATCGCCTCCGCGGCACGAAGTGCAGTTCCGAAACTCAACGCCATGAGGCAGGTGCCGAGGGTCAGCAACCGACGCTGGATATCGATCAGTTTCATCGCGAGACAGGGGTAAGAGAGGGGGGTATCTCGCAGCACCCTTGGCACCGCATTCGGCGCCCTTCAAGGCGACACCATCGGGGGCGCAGAGGTTGCCAAAAAGTGCGCAACTTCCGGCCTTTACGCTCAAATTGACCGGCCGGATAAAAAGGTCATGGCTGAATACCCCACAGCCGCCGCCTCGGCGATTCACCGTGCCTGGAAATCCCTGAAACGCAGGTCCAGGTCCCTGGCGTTGCTTGCGGTCGCCGGCGCGCTTGGCTTGGTCGTGCAGCGCGCGTCGGGAGCCGACGATCCCAACCCGAATGCGGCCTGCCTCGAGTGCCACGACGACGCGTCGCTGACGATGATGAGGGGCGGCAAGAAGGTCTCGCTCGCCGTCGATGCAAAGATTCTAGCGTCCTCGGTGCACAGCTCCCTGGCATGCACGGACTGCCACGACGGATTCGATCCCGACAAACAGCCGCACGCCTCGCCGATCAAACCGGTGGATTGTGGTTCCTGCCACGACCACCTGGGCAAGAGCCATCCGTTCCATCCGCGTCTGGCACTGGATCCCCTGCCCTCCGGCCCGGACACCCGTTGCACCGCCTGCCATGGCACGCACGCGATCGTGGACGGGAAATCCCCCTTGGCGCCGGGGGCGGCCTTGCGCCAGCCCGCCCTTTGCGGGCAGTGCCACCAGAAGGAGAAAGCCCAATTTCTCGCATCAGCTCACGCCCGGATCTCGCCCGCCCGAGCCGGGCACACGTCCGATTCTCCCACCTGCCTTTCCTGCCATGCGACGGCGGTCGTCGCGAAGCCTGGCACACAACCCGGCATCGCGCTCAAGCTCGCGCAGACCCGCCTGTGCGAATCGTGCCACGCCGAAAAGGAGGCGGTGGCCGACCGAACCGTGCTCGGGCGCCGGTTCATCGCATCGTTCGAGCGCAGCGTGCACGGGGCGGCCCTGGCGAACGGAAACGCCCAGTCCGCCACCTGCGTCGACTGCCACGGGAGCCACGGCACGAATCCGGCGATGTCGACGAGTTCCACGGTCAACCTCCGGAACGTCGCCGCCACCTGCGGCCGCTGCCATGCCAAGGAGGCCGCGGCCTTCGGAGCCAGCGTCCACGCCTCCGCCCTGGCCAAGGGGAACCTCGACTCGCCCTCGTGCACACGCTGCCACGGCGAACACGACATCAAGGCGCCCAGCGACCCCGCGTCCCCCGTCTATGCCAAGAACCTCTCCCAGCAGGTCTGCGCCTCCTGCCACGCCTCGGTGAGACTCTCGAAAAAATACGGATTCCCGGCCGACCGTTTTCAGACCTTCTCCGACAGCTACCACGGCCTGTCCGTGCGCGGCGGCGCCGTCGTGGTGGTCAACTGCGCATCCTGCCACGGGGCGCACGAGATCCGCTCCGACAAGGATCCTCTCTCGAGCGTGAGCAAGGCGCGCATCGCGCAGACCTGCGGACGCTGCCACCCGGGGGCGAACAAGCGCTTCGCCGTCGGAGCGGTCCACGCCAGCCCGGAGAGCCGCAGGCAGGATCCGCTTCTTTACTGGGTGTCGACCCTCTATGTGTGGCTCATCTTCCTGGTGATCGGGTCGATGGCCGTGCACAACGCCCTCGATTTCCTCAAGAAGATCCGCCGCAAGGTCGCGATCCAGAAGGGGCTCCTCGCGGAGGAGCCGGTGGCGCACCGCCTTTACCTGCGCATGAGCGGCGAGGAGCGGCTGCAGCATGCGACGCTCGTGCTGAGTTTCGCCATGCTGGTTGTCACCGGATTCATGTTACGCTATCCCGAGGCCTGGTGGGCCGTGGCGATCCGCCACCTCAGCGAGAGCGCCTTCACCTGGCGCGGCATCCTGCACCGCGTGGCGGGGGTGGCGATGATCGTCGCGGGCGCCTGGCATGTAGGCTACCTGGCGGGCACTCCGCGCGGACGCAGGCTCTTCGCGGACCTTCTGCCAAGGCGGCGGGATTTGACGGACCCCTTTCGCGTGCTGCGCTACAATCTCGGCCTGGCCAGCGAAAAGCCGCGCTTCCCCCGGTTCTCGTACATCGAGAAGGCCGAGTACTGGGCCCTGATCTGGGGCGGGCTGCTGATGAGCGTCACCGGCGCGATCCTGTGGTTCGACAACACCTCGATGGGCCTGCTCTCCAAGCTCGGCTTCGACGTGGCGCGCACGATCCATTTCTACGAGGCGGTGCTCGCTACCCTCGCGATCGTCGTCTGGCACTTCTACTTCGTGATCTTCAATCCCGACGTGTACCCGATGAACCTCTCGTGGCTGACGGGACGGATGTCGGAGCGCGAGATGCTGGAGGAGCACCCGCTCGAACTCGAGCGGCTCAAGAAGGAGCAGGCGCCACCCGAGCCCCCGCAAAAGCCGGGTCCTTCCTGACGCGGCCCGAATCCCGGCCCGCATTTTCGCCTTGGCGCCGGGCGCAAACCCGGCACAACGCGGTGCGATGCCTTCCAAGCCGATCCCGGGGTCCACCGGCGAGGTGCTCACATGCCTGCCCTCCCCTTACCTGCCGCACGCCGCGACCGGCCTGCTCTACCTGCCCCGCTTTCTCGCGAAATGCAGGTACGTGAAGGATCACGGCGCGCTCCCGGCCAGCTACGCGAAGAATTTCAAGCGCGGGATCGACCGCTTCCTCTGCCTGCATCTCGGCGTCGCCCCCGACGACGTCGAACGGATCGTTCGCGAAGCGGCCGACGACGCCGAGATCGACCGCCGCCTGCTCGAGCTATTTCCGCGGGATGTGCAGGCCGCGAAATGGAATCGCGAACTTGTCCAGAAGGGCATGACGCCCGCAGGCCAGGACTTCCTCCGCGAGGCCCTCACCGCGATGGGCTGCGCCGACCGCTGCGGCGAAATAAAGAGCGTCCCCGATCTCATCGAATTCGACGAAGGACGCATCGAATAGGCGTCTTTACTTACCTCCGTCCGTTTGCCTTTCTTCCGGCTCACGCCGAACCTTACCAACAATGCTCAAGGGTCAGAAAGTCGTCTGCATCAACGATCAATTCTCGGAATTTGTCCGCGCGATTTACCTGCAATTGCCGGTGAAGGGAAAGACCTACACCGTGCGCGAGGTTTTCCTCGGACGGGAGAAAATCGTGAAGGCGGGCGATTCAGCGACCGTCGGCCTCCTGCTCGAGGAGCTCAACAATCCGCCGGACCCCTTCCACGCCGGCCAACAGGAGCTCGGGTTCTCGTCGGAGCGTTTCGCCCCCCTCGAGGAGATTCCCGCCGAAGAGGCCGAGGAAGAGGAGATGCTCGTGGCCGGCAACAGCGGCGGCTTCGGCCTGAACTGAGGCGCGGACGGACGGCGGCGACGGGTTCCACCGCCGCCCCTGCAAGGCGGGGCGCCTGCGTTTTTGCGTGGATCTAGCACGGCTCCTGCTGAGGGGCAGGCGCCATGGTATCCGCACTGTTAGAAAAAGTCCGCATGTTCGACATGAGCCACAGGCTCTTCGGGACCGCCGGCCCCGAGGCTCCAGCCAGTTTTGAGGTCTCAGAGCTCCAAACCGCATCCGACTCACCGGGCGACACGCGCCTTGGGGAAGACGATCTCGAGCAGCTCGCCCAGATAGCCCACTCCTCGATCCGCATCGCCTCTCTGGGACCGCGACTGGCTGCGCTCGGAGCCCAGATGAAGGAGCAGGCCGACGCCCAGTCGCGCCGCGCCGCCGCGATCGCCAGCACCATGGAGGGGCTCACCCGCAACCTCGAAAATGCCGTGGCGGAACTGCGAGCCTCCTCGTCGCAGGTCGACCAAGCACTCGCCACCGTATCCAGAATCGCCGCACACACACGGATCATCTCCCTCAACGCGAGCATCGAGGCCGCGCGCGCCGGCGCCCAGGGCAGGGCCTTTGCGGTGGTGGTGGAGGAGGTCCAGCGCCTGGCCGACAACACCGGGTCGACGACGCGTGCGATCGAGGGTCGGATGCACGACATGCAGGCGAGCATCGTGAGGGTGGCCACCGTGGCCGGGGGAGCCCAGGCCGCAGCCTCGTCCGATGGCGTGCGCAGCGTCGAATCCGTCAACTCGGAGGTCCATGGGATGGCACGTTCCGCACGCGACCAGCTCTCCGGTGTCCAGGAACTTCATACGCTCGGCGACTCCGTGAACGCGCTTGCCGAATCGCTGCTGCTGTCCGTCGGACGATTTCGCTTCGACGCCCACCGCCGCGCTGCGCTCGAGCTCGGCGTCCTGCCCGGGCAGCTGCTGGACGGCCCGCTCGAGCGCGGCCGCTGCGAACGGCTGCTCGAAGGCTGGCTCGCGCGGCATCCCGCATTCGAGCTGGTCTACCTCACCGACAAGGACGGCCGCCAGTTCGTGGACAACCTCGCCCGTCAGGACGGTTCCGTGGTCCACGATCCGTCGGGGCTGAACCGCGACTGGTCGCAGCGCCCCTGGCTGCTGGCCGCGCTGGAGCACTCCGGGCTCCACTGCACCGACATCTACCGGTCCTCCGCCACCGGCGACTTCTGCTTCACCGTCGCCGTCGCCCTTCGAAATGAGAACGCCGCCCTCCTCGGCGTGCTCGCCGCCGACGTCAATTTTCAGCGCCTGCTGGCCAAATGAGCCCTTCCCAACCCCGGCCTGCCTTGGAAATCAACCGGCCAAAAACCGCCGCCCTCCGAGGCAAAATCCACACAGTCGATAATTTATGACCCCTATTCCAAAACGAAGGGAATTGGCTCTCAATACAGGCCAATGACAGAGGTATTCGATTACTATTGAGATTTTTACGACCCTCTTGCGATCCAGTGGCCATCCCGAACGAGTCGGTTGAGGGACCAAAGTCACGGCCCCTCACTCCACGAACACCACGAATCGCCCTTTGAAACATCGTAGGTCATTTTCGATTAATCGATTCCATAACCCTGGAAACCCTTCAAATCAGCCTACGACAAGGGGATCTCCCCCTAGATTTCAGGCGCATGCAAAACGAAATCTTTTGGGCATACCATCTGATCCGTGCGTAGTTACCACCTCAGCTGCCCGGAAGGTTGACTTGGGACTGAGTCTCATTCCTTTATTTTTCCATGTCATCGGAATCGCAGAATCGGGCCGATCGGGTGCCGCTTACCCAGCTCCTCGCCGGGGAGAAGGGACGGGTCTACGACCTGAAGGGTGAATCCACTGTTTGCGCTCGTTTGCGTGAAATGGGATTTTGCGAGACGGCGATCGTCGAGAAGGTCGGCGGGGGCTACACGGTGCTCTGTCAGGTCTGCGGCACGCGCATCGCCCTGAACAGCCGGGCAGCCGATCACATTCTCGTCGAGAAAATCGAAGGTTAGTCGCAAGCCCGGAGGTTCTGATCCATGCGTGCGCCGGTCTACGCCCTCGTCGGCAATCCGAATTGCGGCAAGTCGACGCTGTTCAACGCCCTCACGGGCCTCAAACAGAAGGTGGGCAACTACCCGGGTGTCACCGTCGAGAAACACGAGGGCATCGCTTATTCGCAGCATGGGCAGGCCATGAAGGTCATCGACCTTCCAGGCGCCTACTCGCTCGCATCGCGCTCACCTGACGAGGCCGTGATGCGGGACGTGCTTCTCGGCCGCCGCGAGGACACGCCGCAGCCCGACCGCATCGTCTGCATCGTCGACGCCTCCAATCTCGAGCGCCACCTCTATCAGGTTCTCCAGATTCTCGATCTCGGCCGGCCTGTGATCCTGGTCCTGAACATGATGGACCTCGCCGAAAACGCGGGCGTGAAGATCCGCGTCAACTACCTGGAGCGCATGCTCGGCATCCCTGTGATCCCTTGCGAGGCCAACAAGGGGCGCGGGATCATCGAGCTGAAGCTGGCGATGAGCCGGCACGAGCTGCCGCTCTCGAAGCACCGCTGGGACATCCCCGCGGCGATCGCCCCCGCCGTTTCCGAGCTGCAGGCCTCCCTGGTCGACAACGACAGCAAGGCGCCGCTGATCGCTCGCGCAGAAGCCCTCCTGCTGCTCACGGACAACGACCACGTGCGCGTCGCCGGCTCGACGCCCCTGCACGCGAAAACCGAGGAGATCCTCCGTTCGTGGAAACAGCGTTGGTCGGCCGAGGGCATGGATTGGTCGGCTCTCCTTGTGAAAGCGCGTTTCGCCGAGGTGCAGCGGCTTTGCGCGGAAGTACTCGAGCGCCGGGATGCGACCGCGGACTCCAAACGCCCCTTCGTGGACCGGCTCGATTCCGTGCTCACCCACCAGATCTGGGGCTGGCTCATCTTCATTTCGGTGATGGGCATCCTGTTCTTCAGCATTTTCACGCTCGCCGAGTATCCAATGAACTGGATCGACAGCGGGATGGGACTGCTCACCAACTGGGTCCGCGGGGCGATGCCAGCGGGAGAACTTCGCGACCTGATCACGGACGGCGCCCTCTCCGGAATGCGGGGCATCGTGATCTTCCTGCCGCAGATCCTCATTTTGTTCTTTTCGATCGGATTGCTCGAAAGCACCGGCTACATGGCGCGCGCCGCGGTGATGATGGACCGCATCATGGGAAAGGTGGGCCTCAGCGGAAAAGCCTTCATCCCCCTGCTCAGCTCTTACGCCTGCGCGATCCCCGGCATCCTCGCGACCCGCACAATCGAGGACCGCAAGGATCGGATCACGACGATCCTCGTCGCCCCGCTCATGAGCTGCTCCGCGCGGCTCCCCGTCTACCTGCTCATGATCGCCGCCCTCGTGCCCGGGACTCACGTCCCCGCGCTCGTGGAGACCGGCATCATGCTGCTCATGTATTCGCTTGGGACCTTCGGTGCGCTCGGCTACGCGTGGCTGTTCCGGCGCACGCTCCTCAAGGGAACGCCGTCCATGATGATGATGGAAATGCCCGCCTACCAGCTGCCCTCCCTGCGCATCGTCGTCCGCCAGATGCTCGACCGCGCCTCGGCCTTCCTCGTCCAGGCGGGCACGGTCATCCTAAGCCTCTCGATCCTGTTGTGGGCGCTCGCCGCCTATCCCAAGGCGCCCCCGGGATCGACCGCCCAGATCCAGCTTGAGCACAGCTACGCCGGCGAGGTGGGACGCCTGATCGAGCCCGCGATCAAACCTCTTGGTTTCAACTGGCAGATCGGCGTCGGCCTCGTCAGCTCCTTTGCGGCTCGCGAGGTTTTCGTGAGCACCATGAGCGTGATCTTCAACGTCGAGGGCAATGCAAAGACCAACATGATACCCCTGCGCGACGCGCTCCATCAGGCCCGATGGTCCGACGGCCGTAGGTTGTTCACCCCTCTGGTTTGCTTCAATCTGATGCTTTTCTATGTGTTCGCGATGCAGTGTCTGAGCACCGTCGCGGTCGTCTACCGGGAGACCAAGAGCTGGTTCTGGCCCTTGTTCCAGGTATTCTACATGACCGGCACGGCCTGGGTTGTGTGTTTCGTCGTCTATCAACTCGGACACCTGGCCGGGTTATAGGAAGCTCATGAACCAGACCCTTCAAACCGTCGTCGCCGCGCTGATCGTCGCCTTCGCGGGCCTGTGGTGGCTCAGACACACTTTCGGCCGCAAGGGCGGCTCGTGCGGTGGCTGCGCCGCGGGAACATCCGCGCGCAGACTGGCGCACCGGAAGCCCCACCGCAGCTGACGCGGTTGTTGCCCGCTCGTCACCCAACCGCAATCCACGCGTGACGAACGTGTGCGACCGTGTGTCATGATTCCTCGTGACCCACCGAACGCGCCAACGAATCGGAGACGTCATGACCGTTTCCATGCGCCGTGCGGTAATCCGTTCATGACCCGGAGCGCCGTACGCTGGCCGGTCGGACCCGATGCCCTGGCACGGGGAATGCTTGAAGGGTAGACCTACGCGCAAGCCAAGGTCCCTGTGGGGACCCGTTCATTCACATCATCCAAGGAGTCCGGCGAGCTTTCGAAACGGAGCCTGTGTTCTACCCGCGCAGACCCGGCCCTGAAACGAAAGACTTTGGACGCGCAGCGAAGCAATCCGCGGCGGCGTCCAATCGTCGCACGTCTTGCGGCCATCCCGGCCGGTAGACGGGCGGCGCTCAACAACAACGGAAAAAATCAACGCTCCGTGTCACCACGGAGTTCATACGTCATGAATAAGATCGCCAGACTCCCGATACTCGCCGCCACCTGCCTCTGCGCCACCGTCGCCCTTCACGCGGCGACGACCTACGAGCAGGCCTACGTCGATTCCTACGCCGCCCGCACGGGCCTTCCCAAGCCCATCGCAGTGGTTTCCCCGGACGTCCGGGGCGACTACTCAGCCACCGTCGTCAAGGTCCACTTTGTCGTGGACGCCACCGGCACGCCGAAAAACATCAGCGTTCCCTCCGGCACCAGTGACGACCTCGCTTCCGCCCTTCGTACGGCGGTGAGCGAATGGAAGTTCGAGCCGGCTTCCCTCAACGGGAAACCGGTCGCCACTCCCGTGGTGCTGCCCGTCAAGATCGTCTCGTCCTGAGACGTCCCGCGGCGCGACAGATAAGCGCGCCGCCTTCCGAAGGCCGTCCTCCCGAAAAGGGGGGCGGC
>JAJXVO010000351.1 GCA_021782105.1 bacterium | reverse complement strand
ATCATCGCCATCGTCCTCGCGGCCGCCGGCGTGTCGATCCAGCTGGCGTCGAGCGCGCGCATCCCCTGGGTGGCGCTACTGCTCGCGGTGAGCTGGGCGTCGTACGGTCTGTTGAGGAAGCGCTCCCCTCTCGGCTCCCTGGCTGGGCTCTCGATCGAGCTCACCCTGCTCGTGCCGGTGGCCGCGGGTTACCTCGGCTGGCTGGCCATGCACGGGCAGGGCGCCGCCGGCCACATCACGCTGCTGGAGCGAATCCTGATCCCGTGCACCGGGCTCGTGACGGCGGTCCCGCTGCTGCTCTTTGCGTATGGCGTGCGCCGCCTACGGTTGGGCACAGTGGGGTTTCTCCAATATATCGTGCCCACGCTCCAGTTCCTGGTCGGCGCCCTGGTCTATGGAGAGGCGGTGGACCGGTCGCGCCTGGTGTCGTTCGGGTTCATCTGGGTGGCGCTGGCGATCTATTCGGCCGACAACCTGCGGCTCATGCGCGCCGCGCCGCGCGCCTGAGCCGTGTCGGGGCCGGGGGCCCGGCGCGAGAAAAAATCAGACTGGACTCTAATGTTTTAATGTAAATCGACTCACGGGCTCCGGCGTTGTCGTGGCAGACTGGCCGTCATGCGCCGCTCCCTGCTGCAATGTATCCGTGCCCTGGTTACCGTGTGCCTCCTGTCCGCCGCGGTGGGCGCGGGTGCGGCCACGTTCAAGCGCGGGGTCAACATCGACAACTGGCTGTCCCAGAACGATCCGTCGAAGCCCTATGGCGCGCCCTGGTTCACCGAGCAGGACGTCGCCTGGATCGCGCACCAGGGCTTCGACCACATCCGCTTCCCGATCGACATGCGGATCTGGTTCAGGCCCGACGGCAGCCTCGACGAGTCCAAGGTCGCGCCGTTCGATCGCGCGTTGTCGTGGGTCCGGAAATACAAGCTGGGCGCGATCCTCGACGCCCACTTCATCTACGGCGCCAATTTCAACACGGGCAAGGACTCCGACCTGCGTGTGTTCACCGATCCCGTGCTGATGCGCAAGGCAGAGGCCATGTGGCGCACGATCGCGCGCCGCTATGCGGGCCAGGGCGACTACCTCCGGTTCGAGCTCATCAACGAGCCGAAGGCGGAGACGAACGCCGAGCTGAACGTCTATTCGATGAAGATGCTCGCGGCGATCCGGCCGGTGAGTCCGACGCGGTTCGTGTACTTCCCGGTCAACAAGTGGAACACGATCCCGAACCTTCCCGACGTGGAGCTGCCGGCGAACGACCCGAACGTGGGCATCACGATCCATTTCTACGAGCCGATGATCTTCACGCACCAGCGTGCGCCCTGGGCGTTTCCGGGTGGCGCGCGCATGCCGGCCGTTCCGTTTCCGGGGCGGGTGCCGGACATGCAGGGGTTCGTGCCGCCGGGCAGTGCGGCGCTGCAGCACAGCGGCGAGGAGCTGACGGTCGCCAAGGACATCAGCGAGCGTTTTGCCACGGCGGCGCGCTGGTCGCAGGGGCCGGGCAAGGGCCGCGAGGTGCTGCTGGGCGAGTTTGGGGTGTACTACAGGGCGGATCCGCAATCCACGATCAACTGGGTGCGTGCGGTGCGCCAGGAATGTGAGCGCGACGGCTTTGGCTGGTGCGTCTGGGGCTATCGGAGCGTGTTTCCGGTGCGCCTGAAGGACGGCTCGCCGGCGCCCATGCTCAAGGGACTTTTCCAGGACTGAGTGTCGCCTTTGCGGCATCCTTTCTGGTGTAGTAGGGTATGCGCGGGGACTGTGGGGTCCCCGCGCATTTCTGCTTTTTGAAGGGGGCCGGTCCGGGCCCTGCGAGCTTGGTGAGCCGGCTGGGGTTGGCGCCTGCCGGAGCTGGGCGCCCTCACATTCGAACCGGGTGCCAGCGAAGGGGATCGATCGGCTCCGAGGAAGGACCCGTCAGTTCATCGAGTCTTTGAGGCCCCGAGCTCTCACAGCCTATCCGGCAGGTCGCCAGGCACCAGGAATTGGAATTTCCGCCCCCGTTTTTGCATGATCAGCAGACCGAGCTTCACGAGGCCGACAAGATCGTCGTGCGCAGTCTGGTAGCTGATGCGCTGGCTGCTCTGGTGGATGCGAATGTCGTAAACGTTGTCCGGATTGCGGAGCGCATGTCCGATGACGGCCTGCTGTCGCAGGTTGAGGCGGTCGCTGCCCCGAAGCATGCGGTTCGTCTGGAGTTGTTCGTCCGCCCTTTGGGCTATGTACGCCTTCAGCTCTCCGACCGCGGCCTTGATGACGCCGGCCTGGTGCAGGAGGAAGTAGGTCAGGTCGTTGTCGTCCGTCTCCGTGTGGAGAAAGGCCCGATAGTATTGCCCCGGCGCTTTCAACAGGAACTGCGAGATCGAGATATATTCGAATAGCGGATACTTCTGGCGGAGCATGCACCAGTAGAAGAGTGCTCGTGCCGTGCGGCCGTTTCCGTCGACGAAGGGATGGTCGTAGGCGAGGGCGAAATGCACGATGATGGCCCTCACGATCGGGTGGATGAAGGTGTCCGTGTTCCTCCCGTTGGCGAAATCACACAAGGCCTGGATGCGGGCAGGAAGCTCCGTTGCGGGAGGGGGGCTGTGGAAGACCTCCCCGTAGGCGTCGGATACTTCCACGACTTCGTCGGGGAGACGCAGCCGCCCGGAAGTTTCCTCGCGCTCGAGCGTTCCCTCGGTCGCGATCCGGTGCAGCTCCAGGATCAGTCCGGGAGTGAGCTCCCTGTCGAGGACCTCGCGGATCCGCGACATGGTCTGGTAGTTGTTGAGGATCATCCGCTCGCTTTTGTCGCGAGGCTGCCTCCCGGTTTGGATCATCTTCTTGGCAACCTCACGCGTCGTCACGGCTCCCTCGAGCTGGCTGGACGTGATGGATTCCTGAATGATCGAATTGGCGACGTAGACCCTCTTGTCCTGAGCAGTGACCTTGCCGTCGGTCAGGCCAAAACGATCGCCGAGCTCCCGGTCGATTTGGTGTACGAGCTCGTTCAACGAATCCGGGACCGAGAATTCAAAGGGATGCCCTTCCTTGTCTCGCAGCGGAACTTCACGCAGAGAGGCTTTTCGCGCCAACTTAAGTCCCAGCCACCATTCGGCGTGGGAATAACCCTCTGGCGGAGTCTTGAATCTGAGTTCATCCCAATGCAGGTGCAGGGCATCGTGTCTGGCCCATTCCGGTCCCTCGTGGAGGATTTGAATCAGCCGCGGTGGCGAGACCTCGGCAATGAGCGAGCCTTGCGTCGGAGGTGCCTTGGGAAGTTTCATGGCTCGCAGGAAGGGAGGGGCTCGTAATTCCTAATCTAGGACAAATTAGGAGTAAATTGGGATAAGCATCAATTCC
>JAJXVO010000350.1 GCA_021782105.1 bacterium | reverse complement strand
CTCCGCCGTGCCGCCGGAGATGGCGCGATCCTCGAACGACTCGACCACCTCGAAGCCGGCGGCCGCCGCGGTGCGCCGGCACTCGCGCAGCTGATCCTCGCAAGAGGCGTCAGACTGCAGCTCGGTGGAATAGCGCGCGTAAAGAGCCGCTTTCATCGGGGCATCCCGGGCGGCATTATCCCGCTGCGGTAGCAAAGCGAGTTGACCGCCAGCTCCATGAGCCGCGGGATCGGGCGCTCGCCGGCCAGGAAGCGGCGCAGATGGCGCTCGCTGATGCCGAGCGCCTCCGCAAACCGCTTCTGGCTGTACTGGCACCGCGCGATCACGGTGTACAGCTGTGCAGACGTCACGACTGCCCACCTCCCGGCATTTTGACGGCGCTCTCGATAACGCGCAACCGGCTTCGTATCACGTCGACCTCCGATTGCACGAGACCGCGGATGGTGTTCTCGATTACCAAGCGGGCAAGCACCATCGCGCGTGCGGTGTCGCGCTGTTCATACACCTCGTGCTGGGTGTGATGGTAGTCCCACAGCAAGTCCCGCGCCTCCACGAGCGCGGCCACATCCTCGGGGGTGAGCGGCTTGAACACCTTCACCATCCCGAGCCGTGACCACACGTTCTCCGTGTAGCTGCCGGCCCATTTCCGGTTCGCCGGATTCGCGCGAAAGGTCTCGCAGACCTTTCCCGCGCGGCTCGCGTCGTTTACTTCGTTCGACATTGTCATCACCTCTTCGAAAAACGGGCGCCGCTCGTTGCGGGGGCTTTAACCGGACTTCTACCGGACCCGTGGTTTAGCAGATTCAGCTGCTGATGCAGCTTACTACCCCTTGCGCTGCTCCTCGATCAACCGAAGCGTGTGCTTCGCGCGAGTCACCGCGACGTAGCACAGATTCTTTTCCTGCTGCTGCTGCCACTCCTGCTTGGCCCACTTCGCCGGGCACATGCTGGAATTCAGCCAGTACACCGTGTGCGCTTCGAGCCCCTTGGCCCGATGGATCGTCGCGAGGATTACCGCGTTCGCGCGAACCGCGAACAGCTCGGCGATCAACCGGACGAGCGCCGGCACCGTGCGATCGGTTTCCGGAAGCGAGTCGATCAGGAACATGAGCGTGTCCGCCTTGTCCTGAATCGTCTCGGCTTTCGCCGGCTGCTTCTTGGCGATCGCCTTCTCCACTTCGCGCGCTGTCACTTCCTGGATCCGCGCGACGAGGTGGTCAATCCCTTTCGCGTTCATCCGCTTGACGAGCGCCTGGAGCCCGTCGCCGATCTCGCGGCCCATCACGAACGCCGGGACACGAGCCCGAAGGAGCTGGTAGGCGAGCGTCACGAGCGGCCGCGTCGTGCGGCAGACGACGAGGTCCGCGGCCTTGAGCATCTCCAGCTTCCACTCGGTGCCGAGGTCCTCGACGACACCCTCGGGCGCGTTCGGCGCGGCCTCGATGTGCGAGACCCACTCGCGCGCCGCCTCGACCACGCTCTTCGGGCAGCGGTAGCTGACCGTCAGCGGCAGATGCACCGCGTCGAACTCGGCGGCGAGCACGTTGAGCGCTTCGGAGTCGGCCCCGCGGAACCCGTAAATCGCCTGCGCCGGATCACCGACCGCGATCATCCGCGAGCCGGCGTGCATGATCTTCCGGAGGATCGCGCGCTGAATCGCGTTGGTGTCCTGGGCTTCGTCCACGAACACGAAATCGAACTTCGGAAGCGTGATGCCGTCGCGCACCGCGATGTAGAGGAGGTCGTCGAAATCGACTTCGCGTGCCTGCACCGAGTGTTCGAGGATCTCGTGCGCGTAGCGCAGGGCCCGCGAATACTCGGCGCGCTCGTTGTCCAGCTCCAGGTCGTGGTGCGTGGCGAGGTCGCTCCAATTCTGCTCGGTGTCGTCGATCAAGCAACCGATGGCCGCCTGCCGACCGAGGCCCACAAGCCGCGAGACGAAGGCGCCGTAGTAGGGCGCGTCGTTGCGCAGATGCAGGTCGATCAGGTTGCGCACCTTGTCCGCGCTGATCGTGCGAGCACCCTTGTGCCGGGTCACCGGCGTGTAGGTGAGGCTGTGGAACGTGCGAGCGTTCACACCGCGCGACTTCAGCTCCTCCGCGATCGCCTTGTTGAAAGCGAGGAAGATCGTCGACGCGCTCTTCGGAACACGCGCCATCGCTTCGACGATGGTGGTGGTCTTGCCCGAGCCCGCAACGGCCTCGACGATGGCGTTGCCGGCGCCATTCTGCACGAAGCTGAAAATCGCCTGCTGGTACTTGCTGAATTCCATGATTGCTTCCGTCCGATGTTTCACGCGCTAACTTGGCGCGAGACCATTAGGCCACAGTGGCCTAGCAGATGCAAGCCTTATTTTCGCTCGGCGTCCAGGCGCGCGAGCACCTCGTATGCTGCGGCGCGGCCGCCGGTCTCGCGAGCCTCCCCGAGGTCCCGGAGGAGGTGGCGCAGGGCCGACTCCAGGTCGTCCCGCGGGACCGGCGCCCGAGCGGGCACGAAGCCCCGCGCCTGGGCCCACGCGAGGCTGAACCGGCTGGGCTCGGGGGTTGCCACCGGGGGCGCCGCGGGCCGCTCCTGGGGCTCCGGCGCGCCGTGTGCGACGACGCGCCAGAAGTCGGTGACCGCGCAGTAGTCTGTCGCGCGCCCGGGTCCCCACGCGGTGGGGCGGTAGTAGACGTTGCCGCCGCGCACCGCGGTGACGGTGCACTCCATCGGCGTGCGCCGATCGTCGTTCAGCATCCGCGCGTGGCGGAACGTGTGACCCTTCCTCGGGGTGCTCATGTGAAGCGTGTTCATCATGCCTCCTACTTCACCACCACCGAGGGGGCCTGCAGCTCGGCGACGCGTTTCGCGAGTACGCGGCGCTCGAACTCCAGGTTCTCTTCGAGCGTGCCGGTGTACGGCGCCTCGCTGCCGGGAGCGTAGCGCGCTTCCACCCAGGCAGACCGCCTCTGAATCCGGGCCTGTTCGTCGGCGACGCACTCCTGCGCGAACTTCATCGCGACTTCGGGGGAGTAGTCCGCCTCCAGGACCACCATCGACGAGTCAGTGGTGCCCCCGAGGTGGTTCGCGCGAGCGGTGTAGATGCGGAACTCCGCATTCGTGCCGTCCTGGCGGATCAGCGTGCCCTGCTTCTTACCCCAAGAGGAAACCAGGAACCGCTCGACGTAGACGGCGCCTTTGCCGTTCCAGCTCGCGATCCGCACCACCTTGTCACCCTTTTTCATCTCGTTCTCCGTCTCGGTTGCCTGGAGCCATTAGGCCACAGTGTCCTACCTCGAAGCAAGCGATTTAACGATATTGAAGATGAAACTTTTTCATCTAGGGGATTGCGTCGCGCGCTTTC
>JAJXVO010000349.1 GCA_021782105.1 bacterium | reverse complement strand
CGGTTTTTTCGTATAGCCCGCGTCCGACACCCGCATGCTTCGCAACGTGCTATGCCTGGCTGCGCCCCATGAATGCGAGCCGGCGAATGAGGAAGAACAACGCAGAAGCCTGCCGGGCGTAGTCGGCGCTGCAGGCGCCACGTTGACCGGCTTTCGCTCTGCCCGCCTCATCGCGCCGCCCCCCCGTGCCGATCGCCCCGCAAACGCAGCCCGGCAATCCTAGGCAACTCTCCCCAGGCCGAATTTCACATCCGGGCTGGTCTGCGCCCGGCCCAACGCTACACTCGCCGGCCTTATGATGAAGCTCTGCATCATGATCGGCACGCTGATCGGCAGCTACGCAGGCTGGGGCATCGGCGTCGCACTCGGATTCGGGTTCATGACCAACTTCCTCCTCAGCGGCATTGGCAGCGTCGCCGGCGTTTACCTGGGCTGGAAGATCGCCCAGCGCTACGGCTGACACTCGGACCGAACATCCCAAGCCTCTGATTCCCGCTCCCTTCCGGGCCTCCCGGTCACGGACTCCGCAATTCCCTTTTCTCCGGGGCCATTTCCCTTCAGTTGGTCGGGTTCTCCATGAACAGCGCGGCTGTCCAGAAACCGAAACTCCTGTCCCTCGCCTGGCCCATCTTCGTCGAAGAGGGCCTGCGCGTGCTGATCGCGACCGTGGACACATTCATGGTCAGCCATCTGGGCGACGACGCAGTGGCGGGCCTCGGCGTCGCGAGTCAGTTCATCATCCTTTTCATCATCATCTACGCCTTCGTCGGCATCGGCAGCAGCGTCGTGCTCACCCACCACCTCGGCGCTCACGACAGAAAGGGCGCTGACCGGATCGCCAGCACCGCCATCGCGGTGAACACCTGGCTCGGTCTGGGTACCAGCATTCTCGTGTGCGCCCTGGCCGCTCCCATGCTCCACCTGATGCACCTGCCGCCGGGCCCTTATCACTTCGCCCTGCCCTTCCTCTCCTTCATGGGCGGCTCCCTGTTCCTGGAGGCGATGAGCATCTCGATCTCCGCCATCCTCCGCGCCCACACCCACACACGCGCCGCCATGCTCGTGGCCGTCGGTCAAAACGTCCTCAACGTCGTCGGCAACTGCCTGCTGCTCTTCGGCTGGTTCGGCTTCCCCAAGCTCGGCGTCGTCGGCGTCGCAATCTCCAGCGTCATCAGCCGCATTCTCGCCTGCGCCGCACTTTGGGTGCTTCTCGAATACTACACCCGAATCAAGCTGCGCCTGCGCGACTTCTTCCAAATCGAGTCGAAAAGGCTCCGCGCAATCCTCCACATCGGCCTCCCCGCCGCCGGCGAGAACATTTGCTGGTGGCTCGCCTTCATGGTCGTCACCGCCATGATCGCCACCACCGGAGGCGACCGCCTCGCCACCCAGTCGTACGTGATGCAAATCATCCGGTGGGTGATCCTCTTCAGCTACGCCATCGGCATGGGCACCGAAATCATCATCGGACACCTCATCGGCTCGGGCGATTACGAGCACGCCTATCGCGAGCTCCTGCGCAACCTGCGACTCGGCTTCGTGTGCGCGATCACCGGCTCGATCGCGCTCGCCTTTCTCGCCCCCCACTTCCTGGCATTTTTCACTCACGATCCCGTCGTCATCGCCGTGGGCGTCGTGCTCATCCGCTTCGGTCTGATCCTGGAGCCGGGCCGCGTGTTCAATCTGGTCGTCATCAATGCGCTCCGGGCCACGGGAGACGCACGTTTCCCCGTCCTCATGGGCATGGCCTCGATGTGGGGCGTCTGGGTGCCGCTCTCCTGGCTGCTCGGCATCAAGCTCGGCTTCGGCCTTCCCGGTTTCTGGGCCGCCATGGTCTGCGATGAATGGCTGCGCGGCGTGATGATGTATCGGCGCTGGAAACACAAACGCTGGCTTCCCTACGCGGAATCCGTCCGCTCGCGCCTCGCCGACCAAAAAGCCGCCGACCAGGCCCTCGCCGCCGTGCCCTCGGATCCCTGAGCGCGCGGAGCACGCAGGCGGCCTCCTCGCTGCGCCTCAGTAATGCCACCTTGCGCCGCTTTCCCCGAAAGAAAAAGGCCGGAGCCCCGAGGGACTCCGGCCTTTGTGAGAACAAAACGGACCTGCCTTAGAACTTGTACGTTGCGTCGACGTAGACCAAGCGACCAACCGCGCCGCCGTAGTAGCCCACATCCGCATTCGTCTCGGTCATCGCGTTGAGGGCGACCGGAGGCATCTTGTTGAAGGCGTTATTCACGCCCAGGCGGAGGGAAAGCCCGTCGAAGTAGCGGCCGAGCTTCAAGCCATTGAAGTCATACTTCAGGCCGAAGTCGAACTGCTGGTACGAAGCGACGCCGACAGGCGCCGTGGCTCCGGCTCCACCCGGACCGACATCCTGAACCGTCGGGATGTAGGTGTGGGCGAGATCGAAGGTGAAGCTCCGGTAGGCCCAGGTGAGGGTCGAATAGGTCTTCCAGCGAGCAATCGTCATCTCGTTCTGCGAGGCCGTGCCGACGTAGTTGTAGTACGGCTGCCCGACCATTTCCTGGAACTGGAACGAATTGTAAACCGACACGGTCGTGGCGACATTGAACTTGCCGATCGTGTCGGTGTTGTGCTCGTAGGCGATATTGGCGTCGAAACCCTTCACCACCTGGCCGCCGAGGTTGACGAGCGGCGTGACGAGCCAGACGGCCGACTTCGGGTGTCCGCTGATCTGGCCGGGCGCCGTCGGCGTGGGGCCGGTAGTCGTGCCGAAGTGGACAAAGCCGGCATACGGGGAGGCGGCTCCGAGATCTTCGACGCTCTGCACCACGGTCTGTTGGTCGGGACTTCCGAAGATGCCGGACCAGTGCGCCTGGAAGTAGTCGAAGGTGACGCTCAGGCCCTTGACCTGCTTGGGCGCGTAGCCAAAGCCAGCCGTCCACGTGCTCGCCGTGGAAGGCTTCAGGTCGGGATTCGAGCCGCCGGCGGCTTGGAACTGAACATTGGACTGAGGCGTGGTCGAGCCATACGGCGTGTAGTTGATCGAGTTCGAGGAGCCGGTATTGGTCGGGCCGTACAGAGCGTACAGCGGCGGAGCCAGGAACGACTTGTTTGCCGAGAAGCGGAGGCTGAACTGGTCATCGAACGGCAGATACTTGACCGCCGCCTGTGGAACCGTCGAGTTGCCAACCTGAGTGTAGTGCTCAAAGCGCCACGCAAGGTCTGTCGACAGCGAGTAAACTCCGGGAATATGCTGATCCTTGCTGACGATCGGAACGGAAACTTCGGCGAAGACCGCCTGCTCCTTGCGCTGCTTGTCGATCGGAAGGATACTCGGCGAGTTGATCCAACCCTGATCCGTCGCGTTCAGGTCGGCCGTC
>JAJXVO010000348.1 GCA_021782105.1 bacterium | reverse complement strand
CACCTCCCTGTTCCTTGGCTTCGCGCCGGAGGCCACGGTTGGCACTGGAGCCGTCACCGATGCCACGCTGCGCGCCACGCAGACCTACCACCTGTTCAACGCGAGCGTTTACCTGTTTCCGATGATTGGCGCGATCCTCGCCGACCGCCTTCTCGGAAAGTACCGCGTGATCTTCTGGGTCTCCCTGGTCTATTGCGCAGGCCAGGCCGCCCTCGCCTTTGGCGGTCACCTCGGCGCCCAGGGACACCTATCGACCGCCACCGCCGCCGTCTACGCGGGGCTCATCCTCATCGCGATCGGCTCAGGCGGAATCAAACCCTGCGTCTCGGCCAACGTCGGTGACCAGTTCACCTCCAAGAATGCGCACCTCGTCCAGCAGATCTTCCAGATCTTCTATTTCATCATCAATTTTGGCTCCTTCTTCGCCTCCGTGCTGACGCCGGTGCTGTACAAGTCGTTCGGCGCGGCCGTCGCATTCGGCGTGCCCGGCGTGCTGATGGCGCTAGCGACCTTCGTGTTCTGGCTCGGAGGAAAACGGTCGATCCAGGTCCCTCCGGCGCCGGGAGGCCGACTGGGCCTGTTGGACTTCCTCGCCTCCTCGTTTCTCTGCACGCCCCTGCTGGTCATGGCCTATGTCGGCACCACGGTGGCCGATGAGATCGTGAAGGCCGCGATGAGCAGCGAGGCGGGGGCGGTGGGACGCGCCATCCTGCACATCGTGGAGGTGGACTGGCCATACGCGCTCGCCGCTCTCCTGGGCCTGGGCATCGGCGCGGCGTTGTTCGCGTGGCGTCAGCGCATCAAGCAGGACAATGGATTCTTCGCCGTGCTTCTCTACTGCTTCCAACGTCGTCGCGAGCCACGCGAGGGCGGCAGCTTCTGGTCGCCGGCGCGAACCCGATTCGGCGAAGAGGCCGCCGAGGGACCGCCCGCCGTGCTGCGCATCATCGTCGTGTTCTCGATGGTCGGCGTCTTCTGGGCGCTGTTCGACCAGAACTCCTCCACCTGGGTCCAGCAGGCGAAGATGATGAACCTGACCCTCGTGGTTCCCACGATCCTCTGGTACGGGTGGCTCATTCCCGCCGTCGTGGTCGCCGCGTGCTTCGGGGCCGTCTGGCTTTTTACGTGGATTTCAAACCGACCGCTTCCCCGCAAAGTGACGATCACGGCCCTGACCACACTCGTGCTCTGGGGAGCACTCGCCGCCGCCATGCAGGCGTTCCGCGGCGGCACCGAACGCATCGACCTGCTCCCGGCTCAGGTGTCCGCCTTCAATCCCCTCATGGTGATGCTCATCATCCCGGGCCTGGATTTCCTGGTCTACAGGCCGCTCGACCGCCGTGGAAAGCCCCTCAAACCACTCACCCGTATGGCTATAGGGATGTTTCTCGCGGCCGGGGCGTTCGTCACGGTCGCCCTGATCCAGATGCGGATCGCCTCCGTGGGTCCCGGAAAGGTCCACGTGCTCTGGCAGGTGATCCCGTTCTTTATCCTGACCACGAGCGAGGTGCTCGTCTCGGTGACCGGGCTCGAGTTCGCCTACACGCAGGCGCCTCGGGCGATGAAATCGACCATCATGGGCTTCTGGTTGATCTGCGTCACTTTGGGCAACGTGCTGGTGGCGTTTCTCGCCCCGTTGGAGACCTTGTCGGGTGGATTGGCAACCTTCTTCTGGACCTTCGCCGGCCTGATGCTGCTCGCCGCCCTGGTCTTCGTTGCCCTCGCCTCGACCTACAAGGGCCGGAACTACCTGCAGGCGTGAGAGCAGGTCGCAGATCGGACTACGCGCCGGGCCGGAAATGACCGACCGGCGCACTCTTCTCGCCGTGCGACCTAAAGTTGCCCCGGTCTGAGCCGAATTACCCAGCGTCGCGATTTTATAGGTTGATCGATACATTCACATGGCCTGCACTTCCTTCACTCTTTCGGGCTGCCGCAGCCTGGAGGCCCCCCAAGATTAAGCCATGGCAGGCGCCCCGACGATTGCTTCCATTTTTGCCCACAAGGTCGTGGTCGGTGTGGGTGACATGGCGGTGTCCAACAACACCAACGTCACCCTGAGCACCTACGCGCTCGGGTCCTGCGTCGGGGTCGTGGCCCACGATCCAGTGACCAAAGCAAGCGGCATCCTCCACCTGATGTTGCCGGACTCCAAACTGTCGGCCGACAAGGCCGCTGCGCAGCCGGCCATGTTCGCGGATACGGGACTCCCCCTGCTCTTCAACGCCCTCTTCGGCCTGCGCGCCGAGTTTGGCCGCATCCGCCTGTTCATTGCCGGCGGTGCGAGCGTGATCAACGGGGCCGACCCGTTCAAAATCGGCGATCGCAACCTCCAAGCAGTCAAAAAGTTCCTGATGAGCTGCCCCTGCACCATCAGCGGACACGACGTCGGCGGCACGATCAATCGCACGGTCCATCTCGACGTTTCGACCGGCACGGTCTCGCTGAGGATGCCGGATTCCAGCCGGCAGCACTCGCTCGCAAACTGAGCGGGATCCTTCCGGATGCGAAACCGGCCCGCGCGTCAATCGCCACGGGCCGGGAATCACCACAACACACACTATCGTCTCCCTCTGACTGGGTCAGAACGGAGAGCTCAGCCACTCCTGTATCGGCACGTCGTCGCGCGCACCTGAGGCGACCTCGTAATTCTCCCCATCGGGCCGAGTGGACCAACCCAGTGGTCCGCGAGCCCCCCACCGGACGGTCCAACCGGTGAAGTCTTGGAATCGCCCACAAACTTTGTTCCGATCCCGTCTTTCTATTCCTCCATGTCCCTCGCCGTACAGGAAACCATTCAAATCCACCGGCTGTTGCCGGTGATCGAGATTCAGGATATCGCCCAAGCCGAACCTCTGGCCAAGGCACTCATTGACGGCGGACTGCCGCTTGCGGAGGTGACCTTTCGTTCCAAAGCGGCGCCGGACGCCATCCGCCGCATGGCCGGCTTCGCCGACCTGTGCGTGGGCGCGGGCACGATCCTCAACGTCGAACAGGCCCGCCTCGCGATCGAGTGCGGCGCGCGTTACCTGGTCTCGCCCGGCACCTTCCCCGAGGTGATCGCCTTCGCTCGCTCCAAGCAGATTCCGATCTTCCCGGGCATCGCCACGCCCACCGACATCGGAAATGCGCTCGCCGCGGGCGTCGACGTGCTCAAGTTCTTCCCAGCCGAGGCCTATGGCGGTCTCGCGACGCTCAAGGCCCTCTCCGGCCCCTACCCCCAGGTCAAATTCGTGCCGACAGGCGGAATCAACGAGCAGAACCTCGCCTCCTACCTGGCCCATCCCAAGGTGCTCGCCTGCGGTGGCAGCTGGATGGTCGAGAAGTCGCTGCTCGCCGCCGGCAA
>JAJXVO010000347.1 GCA_021782105.1 bacterium | reverse complement strand
GCCGCCGCCGGGCACATAGCTCGGGCCCCAGCCCTGCGGATCGGTGATCTTGAACAGGCTCGTGTTCGTGTAGTCGATCGTCGAGGTGATCGTCGGGATCTGGCCCGGATTCTCGGTGATCGTCATCGTGTCGGTCGGGCCAAACGGATTCTGGCGCCAGCTCAGACCGGAGTAGGTCTCCAGGTTCTCGTCGCTGCGGGCAACGCGGGAATAACCAGCGCTGAAGTCCAGCGGCCATTCAGAGGTCTGGGCCAGCTGGAGATTCCAGTCGACCGAGGAGAGATTGTCCGTGCGGACGAAGGTGTCGTTGCGGATGACCGGCATGATGTTCTTCAGGGTGGCCTGGGTGATCAGGCCGTTGGAGACCGTGTAGCCGGGCTGCAGCTGGGCCGAGCTCCAGAACGCGAGCGGGATCTCCATGCCGCGCAGCAGCTGGTTCTCCTTGAAGTTCGTGTGGTAGAAATCGACCGTGCTGTGGATATTCTCGTTCGGCTTGTATTCGAGCGTTCCCATGAAGGCGTTGCGGTCCAGCACGCTCGTGCGTACGTAGGACTTGGTGCCGCCCATCACGTAGTTGCCGCTGGAGTCCTGCGGATAGCCCCAGGCCTGGAACTGTTCGCCCTCATACGGCGTGCTCGTGTGGGCGAAACCCAGCGAGATGCCGATCTTGTTGTTGTCGAACTGGTCGATGTACGAGACGTGGTAGTGCTCGCCATCCTTCTTCAGGCCCGGCGTGAGCCGCGGCAGCTGGGTCCAGTCGTAATAGGCACCCACGGACACCTTCCGCGTTCCAACCGCGAGAGGCTTCACCGTCTGGAGGTCGACCGTGCCGGCCAGACCCTGGCCGATGATGTCGGCGGAGGCGGTCTTGTAGACGATAACGCCCGAGAGAAGTTCGGCCGGATACTGGTCGAACTCGACGCCGCGGTTGTCGTTCGTGGTGACCTGCTGCAGGCCGTTCAGCGTGGCCGTGCTGAAATCGGGTCCGAGACCGCGGATGCTGATCTGCTGGCTTCGGCCGTTCGTGCGCTGGGTCGTGATGCCGGTCAGGCGCGTCAGCGAGTCGGCGATACTGATGTCAGGCAGCTTGCCAATGTCCTCGGCAGCGATGACTTCGGTGATCGTCTGGATGCGCTCCTTGGTTTCAGCGGCAGCGGCGAGACTGCCGGCGAACCCGCCCGTCACGCGGTAGGTGTCGAGCACGACCGTGCCGTCGGAATCGTCCGAGGAGTTGGCGGCCTTCGTGGAGGCCTTCGTTTTCTGTATGGGAGCCGAGGCGTCTGCCTTGGCGTTGGCGGTATCATCCGCGGGGGCGGTTTGAGCGAAGCTCAGCTGGCCGGCGGCCAGCGCAACCAGACTGAGGGCCATGGGCCGAATCCAGCTCAGGCTCGTCTGGCGGTGGGGACTATCGGTATGCATGTTGGGTTGGCGTTTCACTAGCACATTTGGACTTAAGGCCCAGGCGACCACTGATTGCAGCCGGCCGAACCGTCGTTCGTAGTTGGGAGAGGGGATAACAATGCGGAGCACTCACGCACCCCGCGATGGAGGCCACATTCAGGCGCCGCACCCACACCCGCGACCCGCAAGGCGCAAAAAAATCCGAGATGGGTTGGACGATTCTTGGATCGCGGCGCGATCCGACGCCCCTGCAAATCCACGGCGAAAAAACCCCTCCAAGAATTGTCCTGCCGGCCTATGATTTTCACTCCGCCACCCTTTTGACCCCAGCCGACATCGCCTCCATCACTACCCCATCATGGCAATTCCCCACGCCCAACCGGCCCGCTCGCAAGGCCTGCGGCACACCGCCCGGTTTCTCGCCGCCTGCGCCGCGGCCAGCCTCCTGTTCTCGCCCTCCCCCGCATCCGCACGCCCGGCCCCGGACACACCCGACTGGTGGACGCACGCCACCTTCTACGAGGTCTTCGTCCGCTCCTTCGCCGACGCAGCCCACGGCCCGCTCGCACGCGACGGCAAGGGCGACCTCCAGGGCCTCATCGACCACCTCGACTACCTCAACGACGGCAATCCCGCCTCCGGGAAATCGCTCGGCGTCACCGCACTCTGGCTCATGCCCGTCCAGCCCTCGCCCAGCTACCACGGCTACGACGTCACGAACTACCGCGCCGTGAATCCGGATTACGGAGACGTGGCGCTCATGCGGCGCCTCGTGCGGGAGGCGCACCGCAGGGGAATGCGGGTCATCGTCGATTTCGTGCTCAACCACGCCTCCTCCGAGCATCCGCTCTTCCGCCAGGCGATGGCGAATCCCGGCTCCCCCGCGCGAGCGATGTTCCGCTTCGCAAAGGCGCCGGAACAGGCCGCCGGCCCCTGGGGCGAGACCGTGTGGCACCCCGGCGGCGGCGCGTTCTACTACGGCGTGTTCTCCCCCGCGATGCCCGACTGGAACTTCCGCGACCCCGCGGTCACCGAGCACCACCGCCGCGCCGCGCGCTTCTGGCTCGTCGACGTCGGCGTCGACGGGCTCCGCCTCGATGCAGTGCGCTATTTCTACGAGGACGGTAACCAGCTTCAGGATACACCCGAAACCCGCGCCTGGCTGCGCGCCTTCACCGACTACTGCCACCGGATCCGGCCCGGCTCCTTCATCGTCGGCGAATGCTACGCCGACTCTCAGACGATCGCCTCGTACCAGAACGCCGGAGCCTGCGACAGTCTCTTCGAATTCGACCTCGCGCACGCCACCCTCGAGGCCGTGGCAAAGGACGACCCGCGCATCCTGTCCTCGGCCCTCGCCGAAACCCGCGGGCTCGACCACGACTCCGCCCGCTGGAGCATCTTCCTGGCTAACCACGACCAGGAGCGCACGCTCACCCAACTCGGCGGCGACCGCGCAAAGGCCCGCCTGGCGGCCGAGCTCGAATTCTCCCTGCCCGGCGTGCCCTTCGTCTACTACGGCGAGGAGATCGGCATGCGCGGGGCCAAGCCCGATCCGGACCTCCGCACTCCGATGCAGTGGACCGCCGCCGTGCCGAACGCCGGCTTCACCGCGCCGGACGTCCACCCCTGGCACCCGGTGAACGCGGACTTCGCGCGCGTCAACGTCGCCCGGGAGGAGTCCTCCCCGGACTCCCTGCTCTCGCTCTACAAGCGCCTCATCCGCATGAACGCCGCCTCCCCTGCCCTGCGACACGGCCGCCCGCTTCCGCTTTCCGGCGGGGGCCCGGGCGTGTATGCCGAGTTCCGCGAGGTCGGCGCGGATGCGGTCCTCGTGGTCGCGAATCTGACCGCCAGGCCTGTCGTCTGCCCCGCATTCTCCCTCGCCTCGAGCGGCCTGTGCACCGGCGTGCGCGCCACCGAGGTGCTGCAGGGCGCCGCGGTTTCGGCGCCCCAGCTCAC
>JAJXVO010000067.1 GCA_021782105.1 bacterium | reverse complement strand
GCACGGGTGATTTTGAAGGATCCGAAGATCCTGATCCTCGACGAGGCAACGAGCGCGCTGGACAACCGCGCAGAGGGGCTGATCCAGACGGCGCTGGAGTCGCTCATGAAAGGGCGCACGACCCTCGCGATCGCGCATCGACTCACGACGGTGTTGAAAGCCGACCAGGTGCTGGTCGTCGACCGCGGAGCGATCGTCGAGCGCGGCACGCACGCGGAGCTCGCGGCGGCAAATGGGCTGTACGCCCGGCTGTATCGCGAGCAGTTCCGAGGCGCCGAGACGACCGACACTCGAGTCTGACCCGGCGTTGACGTGGGCCCCGCGCCGCCGAGCGCGGCTTGGGGGCCGGGCATCGTCCCGCTCTTGCGGGGACTGGGCCCGGTTGCTTTCGGACTCCGAAAGCAAAAGCGGAGTCGAGATTTCGCACTCAAAATAGAAAGCGCTTGTGCAAGCGCTAAACCTATTGTGCGGAGCGTCCCGAAGGCCCTGAGCGTGCCGAACGGGGGCTCTGCTTTGGACGCGACGACCCGACGTCCCGCCCTCCGCGCCTCTGCGTGAGCCCGGTTTGGGCACCGATCGAATCGCGCCGGGAATTCAAAACCAAGCAGCGGCAGACCGCCGCGCCGAAATCATTCGCGCTGCTCGCCCCCCACTTCTCGCTTCTTCCCATCCCCCTTCTTCTCCCTTGCCTCCAGATACGTCGCCAGATCCGGATCCAGCGAACGCCAGGTCACGCGCGTGCCTATCGCCCGAAACAGGGCGTGAATCAACGGATTGCGATGACGCACGACGTTGTGCAGCGGCACGAGCCGATGCCCCAGGTCAAACTTCGCGCGATATCCCGTCTGCCCACTCTGAATCTCCGTCGCTCCGACCGAGTACGCATAATCCAGCGCCGCGTCGAAGAGTCGGAAATACAAAAACGTCTTCCCCGCCCGGGCGTAGTCGATGCCGATGAATTTGTTGATCACCCGCGTGCCGAGGTGGAAGACGAGCATGAACGTCACCATCTCCCCAGTCTTCGCATCGCGTTGCACGACGAACCGCGCCTCCGGCTTTTCCCGGACCTGCTGGAAAAACCGGATGTCCAGCCGCTCGAACTTCGTTTTCCCCCGTTCGAAGGTCTGCATGAACAGCCCGAAAATCTCAGCCAGCTCCGCATCCGAGGGCCGCATCAGCACGTTCGTGCTCAGCTCGATCAGCTCGGACGATCGGCGCAGCTTTTTTTGAAAATTGTGACGCTGCGTGTGTCCCAGGCTGCGGATATATGCCGCCTTGTCGGGCGCCGTCAGCGCGACGACCGTGCCGGGATAGGAGGCCATCACGAAGAAGTTCTCCGCGGCGACGAGTCTCCGCAGCCCGGCAAGGGCCTCGTCGGGAAAGTCCTTGAAGACGACCATCGGCGCGCTCAGTTCGAGCGCCTTGGCCCGAAGCGCACGACCGAGCGGGACAATCACATCCGCAAGCGCCACGCCCGGCAGCAGTCCGATCGTTCCTTCGTCCGAACAGGGCGAACCGACGAACAGCGTCCGTTGGTAACCAACCCGGCGATACACCCTGGAAAGCACCCCGAGCACCGCCGCGACGGGAGCCGGCGCCACCAGGGAAATCGGCACGTCGTGCACGAAACACGGCGCGAAGCCGACCACGACTCCGTCGCGTTCGATCACCGCGTAGAGGAACGTGAACTGATCCTCCAGTCCGCAGCCTTCGAGTGTGTCGTACCAGAATCGTCCCTCGAGCGGCGTTGCAAAGCATGCCCCCCAGAGCGCGGGATCGATCCCGGACACGTTGGTTCGGAATGAGACGGTGACGGACGAGGCGTTCACAAGGTGATCACGATGGTGCCGGCCAGGATGAGCAGGACTCCTATCCAACGGACGCGCCCGATGCGCTCGCCGAGGAAAACGCGCGAGAGCAGGGCCACGCCCACAAAGCAGAGGCTGCCCAGCGGGAACGCCACGCTCACGTCGAGGTGGTGCAGCGCGAGGGTGTAGAGGAAGATTTCGACGCCGTACAGGCCGACGCCAAGGGTCGTCCAGGCGAGACCCGATGCCGTGAGGCCAAAGCGGTTCGCGTAATGCCGGAAGGGCAGGGCGAGGATGCCTGGTCCGCCAGCCGAGCCGACCTTGAGCGCCATCTGCGCAAAACTCTCGACCGCCACGGCGGCCAAAACGAGGAGGAGGCCGATCGCTCGCGGACTCATGGGGATTTCTCCTCCGTGCCGGCGGCGCTCGTGGAATGCGGAGTCCGGCTGATGAACGCGACTCCCAGGAGAATCAATCCTGCACCGACGAGCTTGTTCGGGGTGATGTCCTCGTGAAGGAACAGTCCGGATATGGCGAGGACCGTGACGTAGCTCACCGCAGTGATGGGCTGCGCGAAGCTAAGGTCCGTCGACCCAAGCACGCGCATCCAGTTGTAGAACTGAGCGCCGAACGCCAGCATCGCCCCATAGAAAAAGGGGCTCCTTAGGGTCCCTTCGACCGTCGCGGCGATCGACGCGTCCTCGGGGATTCCGTCCACGGCCAGTTTCCAGACGACGTGCACGATCGTATCCAGGACGATCGCCAGGATCAGCCCGAACACCACGACACCGGGAATCTTTGTCCGAGAAGAACTCATCCTGGATTAAGGAAATGCCTCACAGAAACACAGGGAACATAGGGCAATATCAAGCGTTCTCGGCGGAGCGTGTCCGGAGGAATCATTGGCTTGTCGTAGACAAAGGCTCCGCACGCGGGTGCGGGGTTCGCTATGGAGGAAGCTACCCCCAACGCGGAAGCGAGGTCCGCTTTGGACTGCAGAGCCTCCCAAAGGTCCTGAGCCTGCCGAACGGGGGCTCCGCTTTGGATGGGACGACTCGACGTCCCGCCAATTCGAACGAATCGCCACAGGAATTTCTCGGGGCGTCGACGAGAGAGTACGGGCGCCCATAGGCGTTCTCGGGGTCATGACGGCAACTCAACCGACGTGTGTGATATTCGTGGTCATCATCCAATTCCCTTCGCCTCTGCGTGAGATCGGATCGAATCGCCCGAGAAATTCCCTGGTATCAGTCTGGCTTTCTCTCTGTGCCCGCCGTGGTTCAATTCCCGTCCCGGTATCGCGACCCTTCGATCTTATCGTCCAACCACCGCCGATACGCGTCGGCGTCGAGCGGAAGGGTGAGGGTCTGTCCGATTGCCGAGGAGTAGAGCATCGCATTGGCGAGCTCGAGCGACCGAATCCCCTCGGCCGCGGGAGCGATCGGCGCAGCGCCGTGCAGACAGGCAGCGACGAAGTTGCGCAGGATCCCCGTGTGCTGTTCGCCGGGGTTGGAGGCGTCGGCTGTCGTTTCGGTGAATTCGGGTTTCAGGAAAGGCTCGGTCGCCGTGCGCACCATCGTGCTCGTCCGCACCGCGTTCTTGCGAAATCGAAACACGCCATCGGCGATCACGACCAGCCCCGCGTCGCCGGCCACCTCCAAGCGGTTCACACCCGGCGCTTCGCCCGTCGTCGTGACAAACAGCCCCGTGGCGCCGTTGGCATGCTCGAGATAGGCAGTCACGGAGTCCTCGACCTCGATGTCGTGGAAACGACCATACTGGCAAAAGGCCCGCACGCTCTGCGGCATCCCGAAAATCCACTGGTAGAGATCCAGCTGATGCGGACACTGGTTGATCAGCACGCCCCCGCCCTCGCCACCCCAGGTGGCGCGCCACGGGCTAGAGGTGTAGTAGAGGTGAGGACGAAACCAATCCGTGACCGTCCATTGGATACGCTGGATCGCGCCCAGTTCACCGTCCGCGACCATCTTTCGCAGCCGCGCATACGCCGGATTGGTCCGCTGGTTGAACATTGCCGCGAACACCTGCCTCGTATCCCGGTGTGCCGCGATCAGCAGCTTCGCGGACGCGACGTCGGCGGCGATCGGCTTCTCGACCAGCACGTGGAGCCCGGCCTCGAGGGCCGCCGCGCCCAGCTCCATGTGACTGAAATGGGGTGTCGCGATGAGCACCGCCTCGATCCCTGACCGGAGAAATTCCTCATACGAGGCGAACCCGCGCACGGGAATTTCCGCCTCCAGCGCTGCCAGCCGTCCTCCATCGCGCACGCAAACCGCCGCGAGTCCGCCCCCGTCAATTTCGCCGGCCAGCAGCCGCTTCGCATAAAGCCGCCCCATCACCCCCATCCCGACCACGCCGATTTTTAGACACCGTTTGGACATGCCCCACCGCCTAGAGCCGAGCCTTCGCAAACGCGACGATTTCGTGTGTTCAACACGATGCGCGCAGAAATTTGACCCGTCTTTGGAAACTCCCGAACCGGAATTTATCCGATGGAGGGGAAGGGTGAGGGCGGAAAGCGGAAAGCTGAAAAGCTGGAAACTAAAATGGGAGGCGGGAAAGCCGGAAATTTGACCGACGGCCGCTGGAATTATTCCCGCTGCTCACTCCTCGATTCTCGCTTCTTTGAATTTAACCGATGGAGGGGATGAAAGGGATGGAACATAGGGGTCGGAAACCAGGATGGGCTTCCGGCCTGTTTCCTCGGGGCGCTTGAGTGCAGAAATTCAGCCTGTCCCTTTCCGCTCGTCCTGCATCAGAGTCGGCTGCTGTCCCAGCCCCTGCTGTACCTCTCGCTCTTCTTGAAGGAGCATCGAACCCAGTACTACGACCTCCTCAACCGCGTCCGTGCCACGGGCGACTGGGAAGCCTGGGTGGATTTCTTTCTCGAGGGTGTGGAACAGACTGCGCAGCAGGCCGTGGAGACGGCGCGAAGTCTCGTGACTCTATTCCAGCAGGACGAAGCGAAGCTGCGACACATGGGCCGGAGTGGCATCAGCGCAGCCCGTGCGCTCGCGGCCCTGCGTGAGCGGCCGGTACTCAACATCAATCACCTCAGCCGAACCAGCTCCATGAGCTTCCCGACCGCCTCGAAGGCCATGCAGGCGTTGATCAATGCAGGCATCGCCCGCGAACTCACCGGCCGGCGCCGCAATCGCGTCTTCGTCTACGACGCCTACCTGCGCACCCTCAACGAAGGAGGGCAGGTGTCATGAAAGTGAAGCCCGCCTACAAACAAACCGAGGTGAGCGGTCGGCTTCTTCCTGGGAGGCAAGTATTCACGGTGGGTTCAAGAATGTCGTGCCGCATCGATGGCAATACCATGAGCGATTCCAGCGATCCTGCTGGTCATTCTCTGGCTTTCGATCGCGCTTCGCCCGGAAAATCAGTAGGATGCCGGTGCCTCCTCCAAACAGTGCTGCGGGCTTCCACAGCGCGACGTCGACGGCACCGTTAACCCAACCATGGGCGAGCAAGGCAAGGCTCACGATAAAGAGTAGCAGAAATAGACCCGCCCAAAGCGATACCAACGAAATGGAGGAGGGTGGGGCGGTCTTATCTCCGAGTTGGGTCCGCACAGTGACCGTGCCCGAAATGCTGTGTGCCGCGTGGATTGCTCGGAAGCTCTGGCAGTTCTCCGAGGAGCAATTTGGGCAGCAGATCTTCACAAGAAAATGGGGATTGGGGGTTCAGGATGCTGGTGATCACTTTGAGGCAGATTCAACCGGTGGCTCCTTCGTCGCAATCCACGTCGTAGCGGTATCGCGAAACGCGGTTCCTTTGGCAGCTCTTGCTGCAGGTATATTCATGGTAGATGAAAGACGAGCCGTGCCCCTATAGGACATGCGACAAAGGGACATAAGAGTGGTCTTGAGGCGTATCAGGACTTATATTTGCTAAGAATCTTCTTTAGTCGTTGTTCGGCGAGTTCACGATATGCGACGTCTTCCAGCTTGTATAATGGGTCTCTTTGGCGGTTCATTGTGGCAAGTTGGACGTTCCTAAATGATGCGTTGCTCAGCAGGCTTATGCCTCTTGTTGTGTGTCCGTAGGCAAGAATGCTCCTACCGTCTTGCGGTGGAAAGGTCTTCATCATGAATTCGGCGAATTTTACAATTAATATTTCTTTGGCTAACCCATTGCCAAAGACCTCTTGATGGGGGTTTACTTGTACTGATGCGATATAGATATATGACGCGTTCGGATTGTCTGCTTCGGGTAGTATATCTTCAGCTTGAATCTCGCGCTCTCTGATTGTTCCGTTTGCTAATTTCTCTGCTGCCGATTTAGTTAAAGGGAAAATATCAAAGAACCCAACCAGTCGCTTCTTCGGGCTAAGGTTGGTGTCTGTAGTTACAACAGCCGTGAAGATGGCGGGATTTCTTCTTCGCCAAAGACTGTATTTTTTGTATGTAATGCAAAATTTGTCGAGTTCAGTTCGGGTGATTCTGTTGCACAAGAATGCGATATCTTCGTCATCTTTTTCGGCATATCTGACCTTGGAGAACGCCGACTCGGATTGGAGAATTATAGATTCGTCTTCCTTGTTGTTCGCATGCTTGGGGCTCAAGGGTGGAAGATCGCTGAAGTGCTCGGTTACTGCAAAAACTACTGCTCCCGCTATGAGGATGGCCGCGCATGTGAAGTACATCCATGAAGACGCACCCGTCCATAATGCTTTTACAGTGGCTAGGAATGTAATCGCTCCTGCTAGATAAGCCGAGAGTTTTTTTAGAAAACTGATGTTTCTCATTTGCGTATCATGTACTTCGCGGTTGGGCCGTATGATGATAGTTTCTTGTCAACTTCAGTGGAATGGGCTATCCTAAAACCAAAACGTGACCATAGGCGATCGGTGCCGTAAACCGAGACGAGCGCCATAGTGTCGATTCCTAGATTTGAGGCCACATGCTCTAGGTAGCTGATGTATGCCGCAGCTGCGCCTTTCCCTCGGGCTTGTGGAAGGACTACAACGTCATGAATATAGATGCATTCGGGGTCTTCAGGGAGGTTTTCAAGAAATGTGTCTAGCGGGGGGATCGAATTCAATGACCATGGATGGGAAAAGCCATAGCCTACTGTTTTTCCTTTATATACAAATTTTCTGCATCCAGCGGGAAATAGTTTCGATTTCTCTGCGAATACCTCCGGCCGTTCGGGTAGTGAGGTGTGGACTTCATCTGCAATACGATTAATAATATCTAGATCGCTATCAATGATTGGGAGCCACTGGGGTTGTATGGAATTTCCGCTAGTCATGACAATTATGGTTGAGGATGAGGTTCTTTCACGCAAGGATAGTCCTGCTCATCTCGTAAAATGGGTTTTGCTGTGAATGACATGTATGTGGAGAGTTGCACTTGTGTCGGCCGTCGTTGTGGGAGTGCTGTAATCTTTCACTCCTCCTCGAAGTAATTCTGGTCGATCTCGTGGATCTCGTAGGTGGCGGCGACGCGGACGCCCACGTGGTGGCGGATCATGAGGTCGATCAGCATGGGTCCGTCGATGAGGATCACCTTGGTGTTCAGGCCGCGCTCAACAAATTCGCGGGCGCTGTCCACATATCGACTGGTCGTGATAAAGATGCCCTTGGTCACGCCCTGGCCTGAGAGGGAACCGATGAATGCCTGGACTTCCGCGCGGGTCACGGTCCGGTCTGGGCGGTAGCGTTTGGCCTGGACGAGGATCTGATCGAGCCCCAGCGCGTCTTGATTGATTCGGCCGTCTATCCCCTCGTCGCCGCTTCTGCCCAAATGTTCGGCAGCATCCTCGCGCGTCCCGCCATAGCCCATGGCGATCAGCACATCCAGCACGAGCCGCTCGAAGAACTCGGGGGTCTGGTCGATGATCGCCTGGATCAACCGGCCTTCCACGTCCTTTCTGAGCGCGCTGACTTCACGGGCGATGATTTCGTGCGGGGTCGACTGGAGGTCCGTGCTTGGTTGGGCGCTCACCGGGTCTTCCTTGTGCCGTTCGCGCCGCTTCGCCGCTCCTGCCTCCCACGCTTCCTCGTAGCCTGGGATGGCCTCCAGGTCGGAGATGGTGATTGCGACGGGATGAGCCGATAGAAACTCCACTCCCTGTGGGGTGGCTTTGTAGGTCCTTGGAGCGATCTTCTCGATCAACTTGGCCTTTGTGAGGAAGGCCATCGACCAGCCGGTCCGGTTTTGGATCGTTGAACCGCCGCTCGGCAGGCGGTGGGCGACGTCGTCAGGAGTCAGTTTGAACTCCTCGACCATCGCGTCCGCCGCGATTCGACGGGAGATGGGCTGCTTTGCGGCGAGCGCCAAGATGGGCCTCAACAGGAGATCGAAGGTGGGTATCGGCATGGCGGGTTATGATTTGAGGTCTTCTTCGATCTCACGGAATTGCTCCAGGGCGGCTTCGAGGTCCTCGACGATTTCGGCGGCGATGATCTCCGGGGGCGGGAGGTTGGCGCTCTCCTCGAGGGCATCGTCCTTCAGCCAGAAGATGTCGAGGTTCGCCTTGTCGCGTTTGATCAGGTCGTCGTAACTGAAGGCCTTGAAGCGTTCGGTCTCCTTCCGGGCGTGGCGGTTCTTCGGATGGTAGCAGGCGACGAAATCCGCGAGGTCGGCGGGCTTGAGCGGGTTCTCCTTGAGCGTGAAATGCTGGTTCGTGCGGAGGTCGTAGATCCAGAGCTGGTCGGTCCACGGCTTTTCCTGCGCGGGCTTCCTATCGAAGAAGAGCACGTTGGCCTTCACGCCCTGGGCGTAGAAGATGCCGGTGGGCAGGCGGAGTAGAGTGTGGACGTCCGCCTGCTTGAGCAGCGCCCGGCGGATGGTTTCGCCGGCGCCGCCCTCGAAGAGCACATTGTCGGGCACGACGACGGCGGCGCGGCCGTGCTGCTTGAGGATCGTGAAGATGTGTTGGAGGAAGTTGAGCTGCTTGTTCGAGGTCGATGCCCAGAAGTCGTCGCGGTTGATGGTGAGCGACTCCTTCGAGGACTCGCCTTCCTCGTTCACGATGGTGACGCTGCTCTTCTTGCCGAAGGGCGGGTTGGCCAGCACCAGGTCGTACTCGCCATGTTTGGCCGCCAGGGCGTCCTTGGTCGCCACGGGAAGCTCCGTCGAGTCGGCGCTGGCGCCGATTCCGTGGAGGAGGAGATTCATCGCGCAGAGCCGCGTGACGCTGTCGACCAACTCCACGCCGAAGAGTGTGCCGTGGTGTAGGCGTTTCTTCTGGGCCCGGTCGAGATCCTGCTTGGCGAGGTGCGTGTAGGCGGCGAGCAGGAAGCCGCCGGTGCCGCAGGCCGGATCGCAAATCGTCTGGCCGGGCTGCGGGGCCATGGCCTCGACGATTGCGGAGATCAACGCGCGCGGCGTGAAATATTGGCCCGCGCCGCCCTTCACGTCGGCTGCGTTCTTCTCGAGCAGGCCCTCGTAGGCATCGCCCTTCACATCGGCGCCGAGGGAGGTCCATTGCTCCTTGTCGATCAGATCGACGATCAGCCGCCGGAGCTTGGCGGGGTCCTGGATCTTGTTCTGCGCCTTCCGGAAGATGATGCCGAGCATGCCGGGCCGCTTGCCGAGTTCTTCGAGGATGTGACGGTAGAGCGTCTCGAGATCGTCGCCTTCGACGCGCAGGAGGGCAGGCCAGTCGAAGCCCTTCGGAATCGGCGAGGTCTTGTTGTGCGGAGGCCGCGACTGCTCGTCGGCCATCTTGAGAAAAAGCAGGAAGGTGAGCTGCTCGACGTAGTCGCCATACGATAGGCCGTCATCCCGCAGGATGTTGCAGTAGTTCCAGAGCTTTTGGACGAGGGCAGGGGCGGTCATGGGCGCGATTTGATCGGGATTCGGAAGATGAATGGAACGGAAGGCAACGAAGGGAACGACGAACAAGTCGCTGAAGACGGGATCAAGAGCCCTGATTTGACCACCGGCCGGGCGAGTCGATTTTGCCCTGGCGATTTCAAATCATCGCTCGGCTCGATAGCTAGAACCTCCACGATTCACGGCGCATCAGACCGAGCAAGCTGATGCACGGCAGGCCGAGTTCGCGGCATACATCGGGAATGAAATGCGAGCGTTTGGGATTTCGCTTTTCCGCTGCAGACGTCTCCTGGGTGACGACGATGCCGTCCCGCAGTTGGGCCAGGGCGATCACGAAGGCATCGGCTTCATCGTATTCAGCCTTTGGATCGCGCAGCCCCGGAAACCGATTCTGGATCGTCAGTGTAACGGCCAGCAAATCGGAGGTCGGGACCCAGATCTCGGGATGTGCCACCGCCCAGGCGGAGATTTCGGCTGTGCCAACCTTGGACAGTTCTTCATGCACCAATTCCGGGGCCAGGAACCGGTGCTCGGCGATCAAAGCGTCTACGCGGGCCGGCAACGACGCAAAGACGTCGGTGGGATAATACCTCGCCTGCCAATCCATGAACACATTGGTGTCGATCGCGTAGAGCGGGCGGCGGGGGGCGTCACTCATCGTCTCCTCCGGATCCAGGGCGCTCGTGGAGGGACTCCTTCAATTTGTCGAAATGTTCGTACTTCAGATCTAGATACCGGGAAGCGTCGACGGGGCTGATGCGATTGGCGGCCAGAGCCTCCAGGACCGTAGTGGTGAACGGACGACCGGCCCGGCTGACCGCGGTGGTCACGGGATGGGCGAAACCGCTCTTGCGAGCGGGAAGCGTCGCCACCCATGCCTCCCAGTCGGCCCGCCACTGGTGGTACTGGTCCCAGGTGAAGATCCCGAAGGCCCGGAGCCGTGTGGCCATTGCCAGTGGGGATATCTGAAAACGCTTCGCCAAGGTGCGGACGTCGCCGATATCCCAACCGTTCTTGGGCAATCCGGCTTCCTCCATCATTGCGCCCAGGGCTGCTTCAGGCACGAGCGTGTGGGTGGCTGCTTCCTCTGCAAAACGTTCCACCTGGGTCCACTCTGCGGAGTCCCGCGCCTCGCGGGCGGCGGGTGCCTCTTCATTGCCCGCGGCCAGCATGAGGTGGACCACCTCGTGAATCAGGGTGTAGATGCGAGGATGCGGTGATTCCTTGCTGTTGACGCCGGCCACCGGGAGCGGGAAGTGCAGCAGGGAAACGCCGCGTGCCTCGGTCAATGGCACCTTGGGAAACTGAAACACGAGCACGCCGATGGTCTCGACGGCGGTACGCCATCGCGCCCAGGCGTGCCACTCGTTGGGCCAATCCAGCTGGTTCGCCAGTTCGATACCGAGGGCCGTGCGAAGCCGTGCGCCCACGACGGCCGGAGGCTCGCTCAGGCGTGCGGAGAGCGTGAAATTCGGCAAGGGCTCGCCCAACTCGTCCAGCAGCTCGAGCATGGTCTCCCGCCGGCTCGACATCTTTCGCACGGCCAGGCGCAGTTCCGGGGACTCCTCCCCGGGTGTGACGCCCGGGAGGCGGCGGTATTCAGTCGCCGGTGACGGCACCTGCGGCGGTGCGGGTTGGAAGAAGAGGCTCAGGGGGCGGTGATAGAACCGAGCCAGCTCCTCGACCTGGCGGAACGTGGGCGGACGGGCTCCCTGTTCCCACTCTGCCACCCGTTCCTCCTTCACCTGCAGGCGTTCCGCGACCCGGGCCACCGCGTAACCGCTTTGCTCACGTGCCCAGACGAGCACGGAAGGGGTCACAGGAACGGGAAGCTCACGGCGCATGGGTCGAGTCAACCTAACCCGCGACGGCGGGCAAGCGAGTCTGCAACCCCGAGTGGACGGAGGCCCGCGACACACCTGTGCCGGAATTCGCCGCCCGGCGGTGTCGTCAACCAGCGAGAGATTGCAGGCGTTTCAATAGGTTTGGGCGAAAGCACGTGATGGGCGGCCATCATGAGAAAAACAGGCTTATCACTTCATTCTGAATAACGCTTGAAGTTCCTCACGAATGGCATCGTGCCGTTGGCAGATTGGACACTTCTTACCCCATTTCTCCCGTGAAGGCTGGATCTTCTGATCGCGTGGTCCGAATAGGTGTGTTGCCAAGCACTCTGCCTCGCCAAGTTCACTCACACGTGGGACGTGAAAAACCTCTAGGCAAGTCGCTTGGATGAGATAGGCCGATTTCTCATAATCCCACAACCTTCGCGGGCTACTGCTTTTGCCGACATAAAGACATTTCCTCCCGCGCCAGAATACATAGATGATCGGTCCATTAAGTTCATTGTCCGCCCATGAGAGAAGGTTGCGTCCGCGTTCCAACAAACCTCGGCCGCGAATCTGTCGAAGATGACGGCTTGACGTCACCCTCGTGAACGCTGCATGCCCATGATCGTTGATTAATACAGACGTGGCATCTTCCAGAATTTCACCGATCAGACGATCTCGGACTGTTCGGCTGAACTTCGGAGGCTGGCCCACGCCGCGTGGACTGACGAGCGCCCGCAACGTCGACGTCCTTCGCAGCCAGAGATTATCGAGTTGTGTGAGAAAGTGGGTTCGAGCTCTCATTTATCGCCTGGGGATATGTTTTAGCCCTTCTATTTGAGTGCCTTGGGGAAGAAGAGGGTGCGACGGCGAGCCGCAAAATCCCTGCCTGTCCCTGTCGTCCTTTGTAGTCCGATATCTTTGCATCCAGCTCTGGATCGGTTGTCTTTAGGTCATCTTTCGGAATATGACCGTCGAACGACTCACGAACACGTCGAGCAATCTGGTTTACGTGGAGAATACTCATTTCTTCAAAAGGTGATCAACGGGGCGCCAGTAAATTCTTAAGAACACTCTGCCGCAGGCGGGACGCGCGGTGGAGGTTCGTGGTGATTAGGGTTTCAAGCTCGTCGATCACGCTCAGGCGGCGCTCCACTTCGGCGACGATGCGCTTTTGTTCGGTGAGGGGCGGAATGGCGATAGGGAAACTTTGTATGCCGTTTCCGCTTATATGTGGCAATTGAGTGCCTTGCTGTCCGCCGACTAGGTGTTTGATAAAACGATCTGTATTCAATGCATGGAAAAGAAACGAGGTGATCTCATCGACGAGTGGACGAAATCTAGCCATTCGTTGTACGAGCAAGCAAGGGAGGTCGTCCGGTCGGGTGCGGGCGATTTTCAGTCCCAATGAGATGAGCGGTCGATCCATCGCCAAGACGATATCCCCCGCTTTAACTAGAAGATGCTTGAACGATTCCATCTTTGATTTCGGCCAATAGCGTGTATCTGCCCAACGAAGTCTGCCTGGCTCGATGTTGTCACCGCGCAAAAGCTTGATGCCTGAATCCGCAAATTCGGCGCTTTTGAAAGCAAAACCAAGGTCTAGAAACGAAAGCTGTTCGACGCTGGCCCAAGTCCAGCCTTCAGGGAGCCTCGGGAGGTTTGCAGTGTAAGGTGGAATGGGTTCCTTATATTTGCCTCGTCCGGACCAGTTCTTGCGACGTTCTGCGAGGATGCGCCGGAGGAGCTGTTCGCCTGATTCGAACGTGCGGCCTTCCTTGCGGGCGAGGTCGGCTTCGGTGGGGACGAGGCGGCCTTCGCAGGCGGCTTTGAGGACGGAGGCGCGGTAGCGTTTGAGGTTGGCTTGGACGCGCTTCAGGGCGGCTACTCCAGCGTCGAGGCGGGTGAATTGGGCTTCGATGTCCGCGACGATCTGACGTTGTTCGTGGAGTGGCGGAAAAGGCAAAGGGATTTCTCCTACGGTGCGGGATGAGAGGTGCTTCACCGTCACGGACGGAGTTTGCTCATTTATTGCGGCCAAATACCCGGGCAGCGCCAGCGACAAGAATCGCTTTGAGTATCGAGCCTGATCAGGAGTGATCTTACATACTCGTTGGGTGAGAAGAGCTGGTTCGCCTGCCCAAAGTGCCGAATTGAAATCTCCATCCATTCCGACAAGTAGGTCGCCGGATTCAACTAAGTATTCTCGATCGAATTCACCTTGATAAAAGGTCTCGGTCCGGCCTGGCGTGATGTCCCGAATACGGATTATTGGCGTTCCCGTGCCTTTGCTAAAACGAGCCGACTCGAACGGATACCCATTGAGGATTGTGGCGACATCCTTGAGCCGAATTCGCTCCCATCCTTGGCGAATACCAAGAAGGCCGTTTCGATTTTCGTTAACGATATCGGATATATCTGCGGTAAAGCTCACGAGTACACCTCCACGAATAGTCGTCCGACGACACCCTTGGCGGGCATGGGAAGCGGTTTCTCCTTTTGCAGCAGTTGGACTTTCTCTCGGTACTCGGCGACGACCATGGGGCGGACTTTGTGGAGGCGCTGGAGGGTGTGCGCAAGGACGAGGCGAGGGACGACGTTGTCCGGCTCGGCGAGGCAGAGCTGGATCATGCCCGAAATCATTTCGCGTTCGCCGCTCAGAAAGGTCGGGGTTACGCCGTCCATCGCCGAACAGCGCACGGCCAGGCATTGTTCGAGGCGGAGGAGGTAGTACACGAATTGGGCGCCGGCGGGCACACGGTAGAGATCTGGTGGTGACATGCGCTCCAATCCGGCTTCACGGGACAGCAGGGGGATCAACTCGGAGGCAAGACGGCGGAGCGCCTCCTCCGGCTGGTCGAGCGTGAACGACGCTTCGAGGTGCCCAAGCTCCTTCGCGTCGATCGTGCGGATGAGCCGAAGCTCCACGCGCCAGGGCTCCGACGAGGCGATGACATGCGTGACGACAACGTAATCGGCGGGTGTTTCGCCGGTGCGTGCGTGCTGCGCGGCCTCGTCGTCCTGCCAGGCGCGGCCCGAGAGAACAAACGCGGGCGTGGTCCCGGTAAGCCACGGCACGATGGTGCGAACCGCCGAGCGGCCGGCGAAGTGGACCTGCTCGGCGAGGAAGAGGGGGAGGGCGCGGGACATCCGGCCGGGATTATCGCTCAACTGATGCTCAGGTTTGCTGCCTGGCGTCGGCACTTCGGCGGAGCTGCCGAGGAAGGCGACGTGGAGCGACTCGCCAAGCGCTGCCGGGAAGAGTTCGGCGGCGGGCGAGGCCGGGGGGAGCCAGACCGGTCCCTCTCCCACCAACATCGCAATGGCGAGTTTCTCGGGCGGCTCAGCTGCCGTGGAGCCGACGTGGGCCTTGGCGAGTTCGGTGTCCCAGAATCCGAGCGTCTGCTTCCAGTCCGGCCGTTTCTGGGCATAGAGCTGATCGAGCAGCGCTCGGGTGGCGTCGAGTCGACCTAGGTCGAGGTTGGCCTTCAGGAGGTTGTTGCCGACCGCGATCCCGTGGACGGCGATGTCGAAATGCGGCGTCACGAGTTCGAGAATTTCGGGGAGATGCCCCTGGTTCCCCAGGTCGCCGCTCACCTGCATGAGCAGGTCGGCCGGGATCGGCTTCACCGCGGCGGCGATCGCCTCCCGGTATAAGACGAGCGCCTCTTCGAGTTGGCGTCGGCCAAGGGCGTCGCGCGCAAGCCAGAGCCGGGCGCGCCAACTGCCGGGCAGTGCGGCAATGCGACGCATGGCCTCGAGCGCGGCCGGTTCACCTGCTTTTTCCCGATGGAGCGCGACGTACCAACCGAATCCGTTTTCCTGGTTGGGATCGAGTTCGAGGGCGCGCCACAGGGTCTTCTGCGAGAGCGCTTCGTCACCGCGAGCCGAATACACCTTGGCAAGGTTGCTCAGGACGTAGCTCGCCTCGCCGTGCTCGCGGAGGTGGCGCGTGAGAACCCGCTCGGCATCGTCGAATCGTTTGTTCTCAAGGTAAACGACGCCGAGGAGCGCGGCGCCACGCTCGGGATCGGGCGCGATCTTCGCGAATTGCTCGGCGGGCTTGATCATGTCGGCGGCGAAGCCGTCCCGGAGCGCCTGGGCGATCGTCGAGTAAAGCTCGTCGGGATTGTCCCAGACTTTCTGGAGGTGTCCGACCAGGATGCTGTCGCGCCACTGCTGCTTGGTGATGAACAGCTCGCGCCCGTAGCCATCGAAGACGCGGATCATGTTCCGGTCCTTCGAAGGATCGCGCTGCGGCCGGGGCGGCGGCGGTGCTTCGGGCGCGGGAGCCGGGGGCGGCGCCTTCTTGCCAAACAGGTTTCCAAACAGGCTCATGAGGTTTCCCGGGCACGGCGTTTCGTCCGATACGGCGTCGGCTCCTCCGCCACCCGAAA
>JAJXVO010000346.1 GCA_021782105.1 bacterium | reverse complement strand
TGGTCAATGCCGCCGCTTCGACTCACGCCGAAACCACGCAGCGAGGTCGCGTTCGGAGAGCTTGCCCGAGGCGACTGCAAGGATGCATCGAACGACGTCGTCCTCGGCTGCCGCGAGACGATATCCGTTTAGCTCAAGGAACATCGCCCCCAAGACAAATCCCGTGCGCTTGTTCCCGTCATTGAAGGGGTGGTTTTGAATTATTCCGAAGGCGTACGATGCCGCGAGATCCGCGACGTCGGGGCTTCCGTACGATGCGAGATTGGCGGGCCGGCCGAGCGCGCACTCGAAGAGAGCCCTGTCGCGGACTCCCGCCATGCCGCCGTGCTGGGCCAGCATAATGTCATGCACGGCCAGCGCCTCGTCGGAGCCGATCCAAGTGTGGCGTCTGGCGCCCATCACTTGGCCAGCTCGCGAAGCGCGTTGCGGTAGCGGCGGCCGATGCTTTCTGCCGCCTTCATCTTCTTGGCGAACTCCGGATTGTGGGCAGTGATCCGGACGCCATCGGGGGCCTCCGTTAGGTACAACGTCGAACCTTCCTCAATATTCAGCCGGGCCGTCACCTCCTTGGGCAGAATCGTCCCAATGGAGTTCCCAATTTTACGCGACTTGGTTTCGATGATCACAAAACCAATGTTATAACACGTGTGCAAAAGGCAACCTGCGAATCCATGCGTGGGTGAAATCCCGTGTCGTCGAGGCCGGCGGGCAGGTGCCAGAGGAGAGAAGTCAGAGGACAGAGGTCGGAGGTCGGAGGTCAGAGGTTAGGGAGACAGGATAGAATTTTGAGGACGGACCTCAGCGATCGGAGTCCAGGTGCCAGGCCTCCGACCGCTGCGCGCTTCCGTCTTCTGACCTCTTCGCGTGATGAATTGCGCATCGATATGGAGTGCGGAATCACCCGAAGGCCCTGAGCCTGTCGAACGGGGCTTCCGCCCTGCGCGGGAGGCTGGGCCTCCCGGCCCATCCCGCTCGGTACGCCGGCAGAACAATGTCCAGAAGCTCGCGTCCGGACCGGGCTTCGTTGCGCTTGGCGCGCAGACTATGCCCGGTGGCTTTCGGATTCCGAAAGCCAAAGCGGAACCGAGGCTCCGCACTGCTGAAAATAGGAGCCGGCATCGAGAACCGTCTTCAGTCCTCTGTCTTCCGACTCCTGCCATCTGTCCTCTGACCTCTGTCTTCTGTCCTCCGACCTCCGACCTCTGGCCTCTGGCCTCTGGCTTCCGGTCAGACCAGCTCGCTCAGCCGCGTCGCCTCGGACCTAAGCGGCACGAGATCGAGCAGGGTCACGGGCTGGTTGCGACGGATGGACTCGACGCCGGAGATGCCCACGAGGATGGACGCGGCGCCCTGTTCGTGTCCGGCGAAGCGCCCGAGTGGGTCGGTCGACGGCGAGGTGGGGTCGTAGAACGAGCGGCAGAGGATCTCGTCCGCGCCTCCGTGGGGGCCGTGCTGGGCGTCGACCGGGACGAGGTAGCTGTTCTTGAAATGGGGATACACCTTGATCCACTCGCCCTCGGCCTCGGCGCCGGGTTTCTCGTCGAGCTTGAAATCCCCCGGCCGCACGGCGCGGTTCATGTGGGTGCCGATGAATTCGTGGTACTCGAGGCGCCCGCGGTCGCCATTGAAGCAGACGCGCATTCCCTCGCGCGGACTGTAGCAGGTCAGCGAGTACGTGAGCACCTGGCCGGTGCGGTAGCGCACGTTGAGCGACATCTGGTCGAAGATCGTGATGTCGTCGCGGAAGACGTTCCGGTCGCGCACGTAGCCCGAGTCGGACTCGCCCGCGAGGTAGAGCTTCCGGAAGGGTTCGGACTCCTCGAGGTTGAGATAGAACGGGTCGCTCTTCGCCTCCGGATGACCCGTGTAGCGGGGATACGCGGCGAGGGCGCCGTCGCCGCGGGCCTCGGCGTTCTTCTTCCCGTAGAACACGAGGTCGCCGAACGCGAAAACCTGGCTCGGGATGGCGTCGAGCCACCAGTTCACCAGGTCGAAATGATGCGTGCTCTTGTGCACGAGCAGCGTGCCGGAGACGTCGGCCTGGGCGTGCCAGCGGCGGAAGTAATCGGCGCCGTGGTTCGTATCGAGGAGGTACTCGAGATTGACCGAATGCACGCGGCCGATGGTGCCGGCGGCGAGCAGCTCCTTGACCTTCGTGCGGAAGGGGGCCCAGCGGTAGTTGAAGGCCACGCGCACGCGCCGGCCGGTGTCCTTCACCGCGTCCAGGATCGACTTGCACTTCGCGGCGTCGATCGTGAGCGGCTTCTCGGTGATGACGTCGCAGCCGGCGCGCAGCGCACGGACGATGTACTCGTGGTGGGTCGCGTCGGTGGTGCAGACGAACACCACGTCCGGCCGGGTGTCGCGCAGCATCGCGTCGAAACGGTCGTGGGGGTAAGCGGGCACCGGGGCGGAGCCCCACGCCGAGGTCATCAGGCCGTTGTAGTAGGCCATCCGCGCTGGGCTGAGGTCGCAGAGGGCCACCAATTCGTTCGCCTCACGGTAAGTCGTGACGAGCGGTTCGATGAAGCTGATGGCGCGGCCGCCGGTTCCGACGAAGGCATAGCGGGTCTTGGGCATCGGGGGGAGGGTGCTAGGAACCTCCCAGCATCGGACGACGGACCCGGACGGCAATGGGAGAAAGATTCGGACGGTCTGAACAAGGCGTTGTTTCCGGGGACCCATTTGGCGTATCTAATCACGTCCTCCCCATGAAATACCTCCTGTTGCCCGTCCTGGCCGCCGTGTTGGGAACCTCCCTGTTTGCCTCGACCGAGCCGCCGCGCGAGTGGATCGATCCATCCACAGGCCATCGCATCATCCGCCTGTCCGACCAACCCGGCACGGAAAGCCTCTATTTCAACCTCAACGCCTACTCGCCCGACGGGAAGCTGATGGTGGTGACCACCCACGACGGCATTTCGACGATCAATTTGGCAACTCGGAAGGTGGATCCGCTCGTGGAGGGGCGTTTCCGCGTGATCATGGTCGGGCACAAGACCGGGGACGTTTACTATTCCCAGTGGAAGGACGGGAAGACCTGGGTCTACGCCACGAACATGGAGACGAAGGCGACCCGGCAGGTCGCGGTGCTCGACCGCGGCGGCGTGTCCGCGGTGAACGCGGACGAGACGCTGCTGGCCGGCACGATCTCGGCGAGCCAGGACCTTGGCTGGCAGCGCGGCGTCGTGCACAGCCAGGAGCCGGAGCATCCGGGACCTGAATACGCGGCCCGCTGGCCCGACGGCCGCCCGATGTCCTTCGCCACGGCCAAGGAGTATCGACTGCACCAGCAGCTCGAGCGCGTGCGCTCGGAGCCCCCGATGGAGCTGTTCACGCTGAACATCGCCACCGGGAATGTGAACATCATCCTCCGCCA
>JAJXVO010000345.1 GCA_021782105.1 bacterium | reverse complement strand
TGCCGGAAATCCGGGTGATTTCTCCCGAGGGCAAGCAGCTCGGGATCATGCTCACCCAAAAGGCGCTCGCGCTGGCTCAACAGTTCCAGCTCGACCTCGTCGAAGTGGCCCCCAATGCGCAGCCTCCGGTATGCCGCATCATGGACTTCCACAAGTACGTTTACGAGGAGCAGAAGAAGAGCAATCACGCGAAGGCCACGGCGAGCAAGATCAAGGAGATCGAGTTCACCGCGCGCATCGCCCAGGGCGATTTCACGACGAAGATCCGCCACGCCGAGGAGTTCCTCGACAGTGGTGCGAAGGTGAAGCTGCGCCTTAAGTTCCGCGGACGCGAGATGGCCCACACCGAGATCGGTTTCCAGGTCATCAAGCGTGCCATCGAGGAGCTTTCGGGCATGGGGCATCCGGACAGCGATCCCAAGCTCACAGGCAAGCAGATCAACCTGATGGTTTCGCCGCATCCCGCTAACAAGCGGAAACCGAAGTATTTGGAGCCAGGATCCCGTCAGGATGCGCCGGCGGAGGCCTGAACCGTCGACTGTACGCGTCGTGCGCCTGGCCGTACCCCTCGCCGCAATCTTCGCAGCCCTCGGGCTTGTGTCGTGTTCGACGGCTGCATCGGCTGCGAGGGCGTCGGGAAAATCCGCCACACCGAGCTACGCGCCGCACGTGCAGCGGTTTGTCCCGACACGTCCGCAGGTGGTCGCCGATCGCGCGGCCCCTGCGTTGCGGCATGACGCGGAGTTTGTCCCCGTCTCCGTCCTCGCGACGCGCTTCGGACTGAGGTTTGCATGGACGGACCCGGACCACCGGCGTTTTGTCCTGCAGAACCGCGCACAGCGCCTCGAGTTCGAGGTCGATTCACGCGAATGCGAGATCTGCGGCTTGCGCGTCTTTCTGGGTGACGGCGTGCGACTGGAGGGTGGTGTGCCGGGTCTGAGCCGCACCGACATGGACCTGCTCGTGATCCCGATTCTCAGGCCGGGCTACGGCGGGCCGCGCCTGCACTCCGTCCACACGATCGTCCTGGACGCCGGTCATGGCGGAAGGGATACGGGCACGGTGAACACGCACCTCCACCTGATGGAGAAGACGCTCACGCTGGACACGGTGATGCGCATCAAGCGCCTGCTCCTGGCCGCGGGGTATCGTGTGGTGCTGACGCGGACGAGCGACCGCTATGTCGGCCTTGCGGAGAGGCCCGAGGTGGCCGAGCGCTGTCACGCCGACCTTTTCATCAGCATCCATTTCAACTCGGTGGTCGGCGGCGCGGGCGCCGTGACGGGCGTGGAGACCTTTACGATGACCCCGCAGGGGCAGCTTTCGACCAACCAGGCTGTGGACCAGTACGTCAACGTCTTCAATCCCGGCAACGCGAACAACTATTGGAACACGGTATTGGGCGCGTCGCTACACCGTGCGGTACTCGGAGAACTGAGGACGCCGGACCGGGGACTGAAGCGTGGGCGCCTGGCGGTGCTGCGCCTGGCGCAATGTCCGGCGGCGCTGATCGAGTCGGGGTATCTTTCGAACGACACGGAGGCGCGGCGTCTCGCGCAGCCGGAGTACCGGGAGCGGATCGCGCACGCGATCGTTGCGGGGATCAAGGCCTATGCGGCGGACATCGAGGCTGTGCGCCGCCGGTAGAGCGGAGTGACGGGCAGCAAGCCGTGTGGGCTCGCCGCGTGCTCGAACCAAATCCACGATTCCGAGTGATGGCGAATCCCCGTGCGTGCTCCCTGGGCTGGCTGAGCGTCCTGCTGCGGTGGACGGCATTGGCGGCATGCCTATGCTCCGTGCTGGCCCGAGCCAGTGAAAATGGGCGATCGCTGGCGGCGCGCGTGATCCTGGTGGCAAACCGAAACAACCCTGAGTCGGTTGAACTCGCCCGCTTCTATGCCAGGAAGCGGGGGATCCCGCTGGCGAACCTCTTCACCTATCCGATGCCCGCCGCGGAGACGATCTCGTGGCCGGAATTCGTGAGTGCGATTTGGAATCCGTTGCTCCGCGACCTCGTGAAGACCAATTGGATCGATGCGATCCCGATGGAGGTGTGGGACAAGGCGGGTCGGCACCAGTACGCGGTCAACGACGACCGCATTGCCTACCTCGTGGTGTTTCGTGGCGTGCCCCTGCGCGTCGCGGACGATCCGGCGCTCAGAGACACACCGTACCCGCTGGCCCTGGCGAAGGAACCTGAATTTCGGACTGCGTCCTGCGCGGTCGACAGCGAACTGACCCTGCTTGCGCGCAGCCTGCATCCGATCGTCAGTTTTGTGCCCAACCCGCTTTTTCACGACGACCGGAGGCAGATCTTCGGGGACAACCGCGTCGTCAAGGTGTGTCGGATCGACGGCCCCACGCAGAAGGACGCCGAAGGCATCATCGAGCGAGGAATCGAGGTGGAGCGGCGGGGATTGATTGGGCGGGCTTATGTCGATACCGACGGACCCTTTCCGGCGGGAAACGAATGGTTTGAGAAAACGATTCGGGAGATACGCCGCCTTGGCTTCGACCTGGATGTCGATCGGACTCCGAGCACGATGCCCGTGACTGCCCGGTTTGATGCGCCGGCTTTGTATTTTGGATGGTATACCGGGACTGTGAACGGGCCCTTCGAGTTGCCGGGAGCGCGGATGGAAGCGGGGGCTCTGGCCTATCACCTGTACAGCTTTTCTGCGGCGACACTTAGGAGTGCCACGACGGGGTGGTGCGGGCCGCTGATCGCCAAGGGGGCGGCGGCGACGCTGGGAAACGTCTACGAACCGTACCTGAACCTCACCCACCGCCCGGACTATTTCCTGGAAGCGCTGGAGAGGCAGTGGACCTTGGGAGACGCGGCCTACTATGCGACGCCGGCGCTCAGTTGGCAGGAGATCGTGGTGGGCGATCCGCTTTACCGACCTTTTGCGACGAGCCTGGATACGCAGTGGGACGCGAGAGCGACGCTGGGGGCGCGACTCTCCGGCTACGTGACGCTGCGGGAGATGAACCTCATGGATGCGAGCCGACGCTACGCGCAGGCCATTCGCGTCGGAGAGCAGGAGATGGAGGTCCGCCCGAGCGTCGCGCTCGCCTATGGCGTGGCTGTCCGACTTGCCCGGCAGGGGGATCAACAAGGCGTGCGACACGTGCTTGAGAGACTGCCGGCGCTCGACCTAGCCAATTCACAGAACTGGACTCTGGTGCGCGACTGTGCGCGGCTTCTGGACGCGAATGGCGGCGCCGAGGCGGCCTTGGGGCTCTATGCACGCATCTTGGCTCGTCCGGGAATGCCCAAAGACGAACGGATCTTGTTGCTGACTGAGGCGGCACCGATTGCGGAGACGCTGGGAGAAGGGGGACAGGCGGATGCGTTGCGGAAGGAACTGGCGACACTCAACCCCGGGT
>JAJXVO010000344.1 GCA_021782105.1 bacterium | reverse complement strand
GGAAGTAGAGGCGGACCGCGGACCTGGAAGAAAGTGCAAGTTGAGGCGTGGTTGGACGTTGGCGTGGCGCTTGGCTGGGGCCGGTCACCTTCCCTAGCGCGAGTGCAGGTGTCGTCGGGCGAAGAGGAGCCCGGAGTGGCTCTTCAGGTAGGATTCGAATTCGCGGGCGCGCGCCTCGCTTCGAAATGCTGCGTAAAATTCCAGCTGCCAGGGCCTGAGTTTTGCTGTGTGCAACGAACCGCCCGCGTTGTGGACGGCAACGCGGGATCTCAGATCCGACGAATAGCCGACGTAGAGAGCACTCGGGTCGACCACGCTTCGAAGGATGTAGGCGTAGTGCACGGGGAAAGGTGAAATAAAATAGGCGTATGATGGCAAGGGTTCTTGGTGCCCAAGACCCGACTAAGTGGGCTGCGGAATGCTTGCGGACACGGTGTTGTCGGAGCTGGGCGCGCTTATGGGGTAGGGATGCGGACCGAGCGAAAGCCGGGCTTCGTGGCGCCGGAGGCGCCGACTATGCCCGGCAGGCTTCTGCGTAGTAGTGCCACTATATCCGGCGTGTTTGCGGACTGGTGAAGCCGGGCATAGTTCGTTGCGGGAGCAACGACGAAGCCTGGCGGAGAGGGAGGGATTCGAACCCCCGGGAGCCTTGCGACCCCAGCGGTTTTCAAGACCGCCGCAATAGACCACTCTGCCACCTCTCCGTGTAGGCGTCCTGCGTTCGCGGCAACTTTTCCGGACCTTTCGGCGAGTGCAAGCAAATCAAGGTGGGCAATCCGTGCTCTCTCTCCAACTGCGAAATCGGGCGAACTTCGCCGGCACTTCGCTGATGCGGCATTCCGGTGCGGTTCGCGGCGAAAAGGGGCGACGCCACGGCATTGATCGGGCCTTCGTCCGGGCACAACACCCCATAGAGTTTCCAGACGGGAAGGCGCACTGTGGCCTGCACATGCGATCAATCGCTCCCGCCTAGCTCATCTCCTGTTCTCCCAAGGTCTTCACCGGACGCCTGCGCTCTCGCTTCGGACGTGAGGGGCTCGTGGCGAACCGGGCCTGTGGGCTTTTGGGATCGGTGGGTGAGGCAGCCGGAACCATTCGGTCCAATCGATGAACGGCAGGATGCGCGGCGGAAATAAACTATGCAGATTCTCTTGCCAGGATGGAAATCGTGGATGACTCGCCTAAGGCGCCAGCGCCCGGGGGCGACCGAGCCACCGCTGCGGGCCGACTTGTTCAGCGTCGAACAACTCGATCGTCATGCGCGCGCCCTGGCGGCGGTGCACCAGCTCGACAGGCAGCGTGCGGCCAACCGCCTGCTGGTCCGGCTCGATGAAAACGAGGAGACCCTGCGCGAATTCAATCGGGCGACCCTCGAGGTGAATCCGAGCCGGCGCATCACGCCTGCGGCCGAATGGTTGCTGGACAATTTTTACCTGCTCGAGGAGCAGATCCAGATGGCGCGGCGGCATCTGCCCCGGGGCTATAGCCGGGAGCTGCCCCGTCTCCTCAGCGGCCGCTCTGCCGGATTTCCCCGCGTTTACGACATCGTGCTCGAATTGATCTCGCACGTGGATGCGCAGATCGATGCGAGGCCGCTCCAGACCTTCGTCGCGGCGTACCAGACGGTGAACTCGCTGAAACTGGGTGAGCTGTGGGCTATCCCCATCATGCTGCGGCTGGGGTTGATCGAAAATCTTCAGCGCATCACCACACGGTTGACGCTTGCCCGCGAGGATCGCGATTTTGCCGATGTCTGGGTGGAGCGCCTGCAGGCCATGGCGGAGCACAATCCGTCGCAGCTGGTGATCGTGGTGGCCGACATGGCGAAGGCCGATCTTCCGCTCTCCAGTTCGTTCGTGGCGGAGTTTTGCCAATGCCTGTCCCGGCAAAGCCAGGTGCTGCATTTTGCCCGGGGCTGGCTCGAGCAGCGGCTCGGCGAGCAAGGGCTGTCGATCGAACAACTAGTCAATCAGGAGAGCCAGAACCAGGCGGCCGACCAGGTCTCCGTGAGCCACAGCATCGCCAGCCTGCGTTTCCTGAGTTCGATGGACTGGAGGGACTTCGTGGAGAGCCTGAGCCTGGTCGAGGAGACCTTGCGCAAGGATCCTGCGGATGCGTACGGCAAGATGGATTTTTCGACGCGCGACCAGTATCGCCATTCGGTCGAATCCCTCGCCCGGCACAGTCACTTCTCCGAGGCGGAGATCGCGCAGATGGTGGTCAGCCTGGCGGACGACAAGGCGCGGCAGGTGGGTGCAACGAACCGGACGGCCCACGTCGGTTATTACCTGATCGACAAAGGGCAGGCGCAGCTGGGCCGTCAGGCGAAGGTGCATTGGCCCTGGCGAATGATCGTCGAACGAAGCATCCAGCGTTTCCCCATGATGTTTTATGTTGGCGGCATTGGGACGCTCACGCTGCTCGCGACGTTGGGATTCTTTGAACGGCTCCGCGCGATCGACGTGCAGGGATGGCGAATCGCCCTCTTCACTCTGGTTTTCCTGCTCTGCGTGAGCCAGCTGGCCGTGGGACTCATGAACTGGCTGTCGACCCTGCTGGTGAAACCCCGCCTGCTCCCGCGGCTGGACTATTCCTCGGGCATCGCCGCGGAGTGTCGCACCATGGTGGTGGTGCCCACGATGCTCACGAGCCTGAAGGGGGTCGATCGACTCATCGAGATCCTGGAAATTCATCATCTCGCGAATCGGGACACTCATGTGCATTTCGCCCTGCTGACGGATTTCCGCGATGCGCCGTCGGAGACGCTGCCTGGCGATCGGATGCTGTTGCAGCGGGCGCGTGCGGGGATCGAAGGATTGAATGGCAAATATTCGACGTCCCAGCACAACGTTTTCTTCCTTTTCCATCGCCCGCGACGTTGGAATCCAGGCGAGAGCCTGTGGATGGGTTACGAGCGCAAGCGGGGGAAACTCGAGGAGTTCAATGCGCTGCTCCGAGGAGGCGCCCGCGACGCGTTCTCGGACATGGTGGGAGACCTTGGCGTGCTGCCGGAGATCAAGTATGTCGTCACGCTCGACACGGACACCCAGCTACCGCGGGATGCGGCGCGCCAGCTCGTTGGCACGATGGCGCATCCCTTGAACCGTCCGGTGTTCGACGGAACGCGGGGGATCGTTGCGGAAGGCTACAGCATCCTGCAGCCGCGTGTGGGGGTGAGCCTGCCGAGTTCGCGGCGCTCGTGGTTTGTCCGACTTTTTGCCGGGGACGCGGGCATCGATCCGTACACGCGGGAGGTGTCCGATGTGTATCAGGATGTGTTCCGGGAGGGTTCGTTCATCGGGAAGGGAATTTACGATGTGGACGCGTTCCAGCGGGCGCTGAAGGACCGGTTCCCGGAAAACGCGGTGCTCAGTCACGACCTGTTGGAAGCGTGT
>JAJXVO010000343.1 GCA_021782105.1 bacterium | reverse complement strand
GACACGGCCCTGGCGCGTAAACTCTGGCCCACGATCGAACGGCACCTGGCCTGGGAACGCCGCCTGTTCCGCCGTCCCTTCGGCACCGACAAGGCGCCGCTGTACGAGGCCTACGCCGACATCTGGGCGAGCGATGACCTCGAGTACAACGGAGGCGGCGTCGCATACTCATCCGCCTATAACGCTTACGAGGAGCGACGGGCCGCGGTCATCGCACGACTCGTCGGTGCTGATCCCGCGCCCTATCTCGCCGAGGCCGACGCCATCGATCGCGCGATGCACCGCCTCCTCTGGCTGCCGCACCGCGGTTGGTTTGCAGAGTTCAAGGACAGCCTGGGCCTCCAGCTTGTCCACCCCGCCGCCGGCCTCTGGAGTTTCTACCACGTGGTCGACTCCGGCATTCCGACGGCCTTCGAAGCCTGGCAGATGTCGCGCTACGTCGACACCGCCCTGCCCCGTCTCCCAGTCTGCGGCCCGGGCGTGCCCGCAGACCAGGCCTATGCGATGATCGCCACCACCGACTGGATGCCCTACGCCTGGTCGGTCAACAACGTGGTCGTCGCCGAAAACGCCCACGCGGCGCTCGGCCTGTGGCAGGCGAACCGTCCCGACGACGCCTTCCGACTCCTCAAGGGTTCGCTCCTCGCCACGATGTACCTGGGCATCTGCCCCGGCAACGTAGGGACAATGACGTACCTCGACGTGTATCGACGCGAGTCCCAGCGCGATTTTGCCGACGGCTCCGGGGTGCTGTCCCGCGCAGTGGTTGGGGGCCTGTTCGGACTATCGCCCGATCTGCTTCACGACACCGTCCGTATCCGTCCCGGGTTTCCTGACGCGTGGACGCATGCGAGACTCGTGCATCCCGACCTGGCGTTCTCGTATCAACGGAGTGGCGACACCGACAGCTACCGCATCGTCCCCCGCTTCGCAAAACCCGTGTCCCTGATGCTCGAGGTGTACGCCCGCCTCGACCGGGTCGCCCGTGTGCTCGTGAATGGCGCCCCCGTTGCCTGGTCCCCGGTGACGGCGTCGATCGGCCGTCCCCGGATTGAAATCCGCGCGCCCGCGGCTTCGGCAACCTCGATCGAAATCACCTGGTCCGGCCGTCCGCTGCAACCAGCGCCGCCGGAAATCGTCGCCGCCCCCGGCCAAGTGGCGGTGGTCGCTGGACTGCCAGGGATCCCCGGTGCCTGGAAGGATCCCCAGCAGGTACTCGCCGCTCCGCCCGAGGCCGGCAACCGCCTGCCGATCGCCACCACGGCGACACCCGGCCACCGCACCCTTTTCGCGCAGGTCCGCCAGGGCGACTTCCAATGGTGGCTGCCACTGTCGGTCCTCGTGTCCACCCAGCGACACACCGAGCCTCCGACCGACTGGACCCGGGCTCCGTCGCCTCCCTGCCACTACGAAACTGTCCCCCTGGCCGGGGTATTCAACGCGCGGGTCACCGACCTATTCCGAAACGCCTACCGCGCTCCCCGGTTCTCGGGCGGCGCGTCGCTCGCCATTCCCCTCCAGGGCATCGGCGGCTGGGCTGACGGGATCCACGCTACGGCGGACATCGATGACTCCGGCCTGCGCGCGCAGGCAGCTCACCACGGAGGGCGCTTCCTGATGCCGAACGGTCTTCCGTTCGCGACTCCGGGGCCCGGCAGGACGCGCAACATCGCCTTCGTGTCCCAGTGGACCAACTACCCGCGCTCCCTCACCGTCACGCTCACAGGCCGTGCACGCCGTCTCGTCCTGCTGATGGCCGGTTCGACGAACTGGATGCAGAGTCGCATCGAAAACGGCGAGGTGATCGTCACCTACACGGACGGCACGCGAGCCCGGCTGCCATTGGTCAATCCCTCCAACTGGTGGCCGATCGATCAGGATTACTTCATCGACGACTACCAATTCGCGCGCCCCGGTCCGATCCCCCCGCGCGTGGACCTTCGGACCGGAACCGTGCGCCTGCTCGACCCGGCGCATTTCAAGGGACTCGGCCGAAAGGTGCCCGGCGGCGCCGCCGACGTGCTCGAACTTCCCCTCGACCCCACCCGGACGCTCAAATCCCTCACCGTCCGGGCCCTCGCCAACGAGGTCGTCATCGGCCTCATGTCGGCGACGCTCGAGAGACCCTGATCCCTTTCGGTGCCGGCGCACCCGTCCTAACGTGAGCGTGGAATCACGATCTGCCGCGCCTTGCGCGCCCCTTGTCAGCCCGTCAAAGCTTCGGCTCGATCGGACACGGCGCCGATCGCTCGTGTCGCGATCCATTTTTCCATGAAATTCCCCGTTCCCGCTCTCCTCTCGGCCTGCGCGGCACTGTGCGTCCTCTTCGCGGGCGCGTCGCCCGCCTTCTCCGCCCCGGCACCGCTGCACGTCCAGGGCAACCAACTCCTCGATAGCACCGGCCACCCCGTACGCCTGCGCGGCGTCAACTGTGCCAGCATGGAATGGTCGACCAACGGTGAGGGACATATCCTCAGGACCGTGGAGGTGGCCGTGAAGAACTGGCACGCGAACATCATCCGACTGCCGCTTTCGCAGGACCGTTGGTTCGGCAAGGCGCCGGACCAACACGACGGAGGCGCCTCCTACCGGGCCCTCGTCCGCCGCATCGTCGATCTCGTCTCGTCCAACAACGCCTACATCATTCTCGACCTGCACTGGTCCGACATGGGCCATTGGGGCCGCGACATCGGCCAGCACCGCCTGCCCGACCGCAACAGCATCGTCTTCTGGCAGCACCTCGCCCCGGCCTACGCCAACAACCCCGCCGTGCTCTTCGACCTCTACAACGAGCCCAACCACGTGACCTGGGACGAATGGTACCGGGGCGGTCGCCTCACGGAGACCGATCGCAAGTCCGGCGACACCGTCACCTACGACGCGGTCGGACTCCCCGAGCTCTTCCGCACCATCCGCGCCACGGGCGCGAAGAACGTCATCGTGGCGGGCGGGATCAATTGGGCCTTCGAAGTCGACGGCATCCTGCAGGGCCGCGAACTCTCGGACCCGCAGGGCGACGGGGTCGTCTATGCCGTGCATCCGTATCCGCACCCCTACGAGCACCTCGGCCTGGAAACCATCCCGCAGTGGTCCGCCCGCCTGCAAAAATTCGCGGACCGGCTGCCGCTCATAGTCACCGAGTTCGGATCGCTCGAGAAGTCGTGGCCCTTCCCTCCGTCCTGGCACACCAACGACGAGGGCTGGAACCGCGACACGCTGCGCACGCTCGAGGCCCACCACTGGAACTGGGTCGCCTGGGACATGCACCCCTACGCGGAACCCTGCCTGATCACAGGCTGCGATTACACGCCGACGCCGTCGTTCGGAGTCTGGGTGAAGCAGGCGCTCGCGAAAAACCTCGAGTGAACGCCCGGCATCCCGGGGAGCTCACTCCTCCGGGGGCGTG
>JAJXVO010000342.1 GCA_021782105.1 bacterium | reverse complement strand
AAATCGCGTTATCCTCTCTCGCGGTTTGGCGTCTTCGAGCCGACACATAATCAGGAGGACGTCATGAGCGGTCGATACTCCATACCCCATTCACCGCAGCCGTCGGAGCGCTCCCCACGCGGGAAGTTCGCTCTTGGGTGTGCCATCCTGCTCCTGGCCTGTCTGGCTTCCACCCTCCAGGGGGATGCCCCCGGCACCGCTGCGACGCCTGCGCCTCAGGATGCCACGTCCCTGTCCGCCGCAGATCTCCGACTCATCGACGATGTCGAGTCCCGCGCGCTGCTGTATTTCGTCGATCACACCGACCCTCGCACCGGACTCACCCGCGATCGCGCGCCAGCCAACGGACTTCCCAGCGCCGCGCCCGCGAGCATCGCCGCCAGCGGCTTCGCCCTCGCCGGCTGGGCCATCGCCGTCGAACGCGGATGGCTCCCCCCGGAAACCGGCAAACGCGAGGTCGAGTCCACCCTCAGTTTCCTCCTCTACGGCGTCGATCAGGTTCACGGCTGGTTCTATCACTTCGTCCACGTCCGCAACGGCCGCCGCGCCCTGAATTCCGAGGTCTCCACGATCGACACCGCCATCATGCTCCAGGGCGCCCTTTTCGTACGCGAATATTTCCACGATCCCCAGATCACCGCCCTTGTCGACGCTCTCTACCGCCGCGTGGATTGGACCTGGGCGCTCAACGGCGGCGACACCCTCAGCCTCGGCTGGCGTCCGGAGTCCGGATTCCTGCCGTATCGTTGGAGTCATTACTCCGAACTTCTCGGCATGGTCCTGCTTGGCATCGGCGCCCCGGACAACGCCCTGCCTCCCTCCGCCTGGACCGCCTGGAGCCGCAATCCCGTGGTACACTATGGCGGCCTCACGATTGTCGGCGGCGCCCCGCTGTTCACTCACCAGTATTCACAGGCGTTCTTCGATTTCCGCGACCGCAGCGATGGCACCATGGATTACTGGCAGAATTCCGTGAATGCCACCTTTGCAAACCGAGCCTGGTGCGCCGATCAGGCCCCGCGTTTCCCCTTCTGGTCATCCTCCCTCTGGGGTCTCACGTCCTCCGACAGCGTGAACGGCTACAGGTCCTGGGGTGGGCCCGAGCCCGAGGACGAGGCGCCCGACGGCACGCTTGTTCCCTGCGCCCCGGGCGGCTCGCTTCCCTTTGCACCCCGCGAATGCCTGGACGACCTGGAGGCCATGCGCCGGATCGGCGGCGCGAAGGTCTGGGGACTGTATGGTTTTGCCGACGCCTTCAACCCGCAGACCGGCTGGACCTCCAGCGATGTCATCGCGATCGATCAGGGCATCATGCTCGTGATGGCCGAGAACCTTCGCAGCGGCCTTGTCTGGCGGACATTCATGCAGGCTCCGGAAGTCCAACGCGCGATGGACCTCGCCGGCTTCACCCGCGTGGGTGAGACGAGGTGAGGAATATCAGGGGGCGAGGGGAGGGAGCTAGGAGTTAGGATGAAGTCACCGCGGCTGCGCCGCAGCCCGGCGATCGCGACCCGCAGGGCCGCTGCGGAAGGGGGCGCGAGTCGGGCCTCGCGTTCCCGCAGGCGCGGGACGGTGTCGGGCCACCGCACTCCATATCGATCCGCTGGCACCCGCGATGTTACCGCCTCGATTTTTGAGTGCGGAGCCTCGGCTCCGCTTTTGCTTTCGGAATCCGAAAGCAACCGGGCATAGTCCCGCGAAAGCGGACGAAGCCCGGTCGACGCGAGTTGTCCTATCTCCTAACTCCCAAATTCCAGCCCCTCGCCGCATACCCCTCTCCGCAGCGCCGCACGACATCCCCTTCATCCCCTCCATCCCTGTTAAAATCCGCTCCCGCTTCTCTTCCCCCCTATTCAGTTTGGAACTTCCCCCCGCGCCGCTTTTCGCTCTTCCTGCATACCAAAACCCATTTTCACACGTGTTCGGACTCTTCTCCTCCCAGAATCACAAAATGCGCGATACGGCCCGGAATTGGATTTCCATGGCCGAAAAAGTCTGGGCCTACCGGCGCGATCTCCTGAGCGATTCCGAACGCCGCGACCTCCAGGGCCGCACCGAGGACCTCCGTGCCAAGCTCCGCGCCAAGGCCGACGCCGCCGATCTCAAGCTCTCCATCGAGGCCCTCGAACCCGTCCTCGAGCGTCTCGGCGGCAAGATCTACCCCAAGACCTCGATGATCGACAACGTCGAGTTCTTCCTCGTCGCCGCGCTCGTCGTCCTCGGTATCCGCTCCTATATCCTCCAGCCCTTCAAAATCCCCACCAATTCGATGTGGCCGTCGTACTATGGCATGACGGCCGACAATCTGCTGGTGAAGCACGAGAACCCCGGCCTCCTGGCCCGCACCTTCCGCCTGCTCGCCTTCGGCGCCTTCCGCTACAACATCCCCGCCCCCCAGTCCGGCGAGGTCTCGGCCAAGTTCTACGGCAACGGAGTCATGGCCTATTCCCTCGTCCCCGGACGCAAGTGGCTCATCGTTCCCACCATCAATAAGGAATACACGTTCTATGTGAACGGAGCAGAGGCCAATGTCTATGTGCCCCAGGATTTTAACGATTTCGACAAGGTGGTCTGGGAGACCTTCTACGGCAACGCCGACGGCTTCCGCAAAGCCTTCGAAGCCGCCGCCGCCGCGGGCCAGCTCGAGGCCAGTGACGTGCCCGTGGGAGTGAACTCCGACGAATCGCATCGCGCCTTCCTCCTGCACCTCGGACGTACCGTGACTCAAGGTCACTCGATCCTTCGCTTCGACCTGTTGACCGGCGACCAGCTCTTTGTCGACCGCATCAGCTACAACTTCGTGGAGCCGCACGTGGGCTCCGGGTTCGTGTTCCGGACCGACCACATTCCACGCATTGGACGTCAGGACTACTTCATCAAACGCCTCGTGGGCGTGCCCGGCGATCGCCTGGAGATCAAGGCTCCGATGCTGTACCGCAACGGTGCTCCGATCACGGGCTCCGAGTCCTTTGAAAAAGAGGCGAAGCGCATCGACTCGTATCCGGGATATTCCGACGCCACGACCTACGGCTGGGACTATCTGCGCCGGGGCCAGGTGATGACGGTGCCGAAGAACAAGTTTTTCGCGATGGGTGACAACTCGGCGAACAGCCTTGACGGGCGCTACTGGGGCTTCGTCCCCGCCAAGGACGTGGTAGGCCGTCCGCTGTTCATCTACTACCCCTTCACCAAGCGCTGGGGTTTCGCGCACTAAGCCGCGTCACTCCGATCGCGGTCCCGCCCGGAGGTCGGACCCTTCCCCGAACCACCAAGCCGGTATTCACAGGGATAAACGGGATAAAAGGGATAAAGCCATCGGACCCCCTACGGGAATTCGAATCCTGTACCTACGTTTCGGATCCCCATCCCTTTCATCCCCTCCATCCCTGTTAAAACAAGGATCGAAACTTCCCCGATCCACCAA
>JAJXVO010000066.1 GCA_021782105.1 bacterium | reverse complement strand
GAGAATCGCCGCAAACAGCTTCCGGTCCTCGGCAATCTCGATCGACTCCGGCGAGGTGCCGATGATGTTCACACCGTTGGCCTTCAGGCTCGTGGCGAGATTGAGCGGGGTCTGGCCGCCAAACTGCACGATCGCCCCCTCGCAGCCCTCCTGCTGGTAGATCTCGAGCACGTCTTCGAGCGTGAGAGGCTCGAAATAGAGGCGGTCGGAGGTGTCGTAGTCCGTCGAGACCGTCTCGGGATTCGAATTCACCATCACCGTCTCGAAGCCGATCTCGCGCAGCGCAAAACTCGCATGCACGCAGCAGTAGTCGAATTCGATGCCCTGGCCGATGCGGTTCGGTCCGCCTCCGAGGATCATGATCTTCCGCTTGCTCGAGGGCATCACCTCGTTCTCGTCTCCGTAACTGGAATAATAATACGGCGTGAAGGCCTCGAACTCGGCGGCGCAGGTGTCCACGAGCCGGTAGGTCGTGTTGACCCCGCGCTTCTTGCGCTCCGTGCGCACCGCGGGCATCTCGCTCTTGAGCAGGTGCGCAAGCTGGACGTCGGAAAACCCGGCCTGCTTGGCGCGGCGCAGCAGCTCCGTGTCAATCGAGGCCAGCGACTTGCCCCGCAGTTCCTGCTCGAGATCGAAGATCTCCTTGAGCTGGCGCACAAACCACGGATCGATGCTCGTCAGGTCAAAGACCTCCGCCTCGCTCAGGCCGCTCATGAAGGCATAACGGATGTAGAAGATCCGCTCCGCATTGGGCGTGCTGAGCTTCGCCTTGATCGCGTCGCGCTCCGGCGCCTCATCCGCGCCATATTTGCCGCCACCACCAAAGCCGCGAGCCCCGGTCTCCAGCGAACGAAGCGCCTTTTGAAGCGACTCCTTAAACGTGCGGCCGATCGCCATCGCCTCACCCACCGACTTCATCGAGGAAGTCAGCGTCGGATCTGCGTCCGGGAATTTCTCAAAGGTGAATCGCGGAATCTTGGTCACCACATAGTCGATCGTCGGCTCAAACGATGCGGGCGTCAGGCGCGTGATGTCGTTGCGAAGCTCGTCCAGCGCATAGCCCACCGCCAGCTTTGCCGCGATCTTCGCAATCGGAAATCCCGTGGCCTTCGAGGCCAGCGCCGAGGAGCGCGAGACGCGCGGATTCATCTCGATGACCACCATGCGGCCCGTCGCAGGGTCGACCGCGAACTGGATGTTCGAGCCGCCCGTCTCCACGCCCACCTCGCGGATCACCGCAAACGAGGCGTCGCGCATCACCTGAAATTCCTTGTCCGTAAGCGTCATCGCCGGCGCCACCGTGATCGAATCGCCGGTGTGCACCCCCATCGGGTCGAAATTCTCGATCGAACAGATCACGACACACTGGTCCTTGTGATCGCGCATCACCTCCATCTCGTATTCCTTCCAACCGAGCAGGCACTCCTCGATGAGCACCTCGTGCACCGGGGATATGTCCAGTCCGTTCGCCACGATCCGGTCGAACTCCTCCTTGTTGTACGCGATGCCACCACCCTGGCCGCCAAGCGTGAAGGAGGGACGGATGATCAGCGGGTAGCCGCCGCTGATCTCGTCGATCGCCGCCCTCGCCTGCTCCATGGTGTGCACCGTGCGCGATTTCGCGCAGTCCAGGCCGATCTTTAGCATCGCCTGTTTGAACAGCTCGCGATCCTCGCCCTTCATGATCGCGTCGGGCTTGGCGCCAATCATCTCCACCTTGTAGCGCGCCAAGACCCCCTGCCGATGCAGATCCATCGACAGATTCAGCGCCGTCTGCCCTCCCAGCGTCGGCAACAGCGCATCCGGCTTCTCCACCGCGATGATCTTCTCGAGAATGTCGACCGTAAGCGGCTCGATGTAGGTCACATCTGCAAACTCGGGATCGGTCATGATCGTCGCCGGATTCGAATTTACCAGCACGACCCGATAGCCCTCCTCCCTAAGCGCCTTGCAGGCCTGGGTGCCCGAGTAGTCGAACTCGCAAGCTTGTCCGATGACGATCGGACCGGCGCCAATGATGAGGATGGACTTGAGGTCGGTGCGTTTGGGCATGGGCGTAGATTTTGAGGAGCGAAAGGACGCCGCGAAGCCGGAGCAAGGCGGAAAGCAACGCGGGATTCACCCGCAACGCTTTAATTTATTCCCCAGCACCTTGCACCGGGGTTCCCTGATCCGAAACCAGGAGCAATTCGCGGATTTTCTGCAGCAATTCGTCCGGATCGTAAGGCTTCTGCATCAAAACCGCCCCCTCCGGCAGCGAGGCGTGATCCGGGCTGAACGCATCGTTGTAACCGCTGGCAAAGATCGTGGGGACCGCCCGTTCGTCGAGCCGGCGTATGCGTTCATAGGCTTCAAGTCCGCTCAGCTTCGGCATCACCGCATCGAACACAAGCAGATCGATCTTTTGCCGGTGCGCTTCGTACAACGAAACCGCCTCCTCGCCATTGGTCGCCAGGATCACCTGATAGCCCGCCCGCTCCAGGATCTTTCGCACCAGCGAGCGGATCGTCTCGTCGTCCTCTGCCACCAGCACCGTCTCGTGACCACCCGAAATCAGACGACGGCGCACGGGCGCCTCAGGCGACTGCCCCGGCGCCTCGACAGTCGGCACGTAGATCCGGATGGTCGTGCCCAGGCCCGGCTCGCTGTACAATCGAATGAATCCATCGTGCTGCCGGACAATGCCGTAAACCACCGCAAGCCCCAGCCCAGAGCCTTTTTCCTTCGGCTTCGTCGTGAAAAACGGCTCGAACACCCGCTCCTGCGTGGCCTTGTCCATGCCACAGCCCGTGTCGGTCACCGTGATCATCGCAAAACGACCCACCCGCGACCAGGGATGCGCGTGCTTGTAACTCGGAGTGATGACCTTCTTTTCGACGGTGATCGTGATCTTGCCCCCTCCGGGCATCGCATCGCGCGAATTCACACAGAGATTGATGAGCACTTGCTCCATCTGGGTCGGGTCGCAGCGCACCCGGCCCATTGCCGCGTCGGTGCGGAGCTGCACGTCGATGTTCTCGCCGATGAGCCGCCTGAGCAGTTTCAGGAGGTTGCCAACCAGTTCGCCCAGATCGACCACCTCAAAATGCATCGCCTGCCGCCGCCCAAAGGCGAGCAGTTGCCGGGTCAGCTGCGAAGCGCGCTTTGCGGCTCCCAGCGCCTCCTTCAGATAGGCATCGCGATCCTCCGCGGTCAGCAGCCCATCCTGGGCCAGCCCTATGAACCCCAGCACCGCCTGGATGATGTTGTTGAAATCGTGGGCCACGCCGCCGGCGAGATGCCCGACGACCTCCAACTTCTGGGCCTGCCGCAATTCGTTCTCGAGCCGCAGTCGGTCCGTCAGATCCGTGAAGACGATGAGAATGCGGTCGGCGTTCACCGCCGCGCTGCACTGAACCCGCCTGACCGAGCCGTCCTTGCAGGCGGCGTCGACTTCCATCGGCCCGACCGCCGAGCCGTCGAGCAGCGCCCTGTCGAGCTGGCCCACCCAGTCCGCACGCACCTTCGATCTGTAAACAGGATCCGGATACGCCTTGAGCCACCATGCATCGATTTCCGCAAGTTCGTCCTGGTTGTACCCGAAGACCTCCGTGAACTTCGCGTTCACCGAAATCACCCGCTGCCCCAGGTCGGTCACCAGCATCGGCACCGGCGAGGAGGCCAGTATGTGCCGGTACTTCGCCTCGCTCGAACGCAATTCCTGCTCGGCCTGTTTCCGCACCGTCACGTCGACCAGGGTGCAGACAAACCACGCCCCGCCCTGCTCGCCCGGAATGCTGAATACCGTGGCCTCGCAGAAACCGAGCGTGCCGTCCCGCCGCCTCACCTCGAATTCGACCGGGCCCTGCGGTCCCTCCCCCGCCTTCACCGCGGCCAGCAGGACATCAAAACGCCTGGAAGTCTCGTCGCTGTAGACCAGCCCCCGAAGGCTCCGCCCCAGCACCTCCTGAGCCTTCCACCCAAAAAGCTCCTCGGACGCCTGATTCCAAAAACACACGCGACCATCCGCATCGTGCCAGTGCACTGCCACGTGCGGGGTGTTTTCAATGCTCGCACGGAGCCGCTCCTCGCTGCGCCGAAGTCGCATCTCTATACGGGCCCGCTCAAGTTCGCCTCCCGCACGGCCTGCACAGATCTTGAGCACGGCCTTGAGCTCCTCATCCTCGGGCAGGGGTCCGTCGTGGGCCAGCGCCAGCAGACCCAGCGGCTCCTGCCGGGAACTGAACAGGGGAACCCCGACATACGCCCGAGCCCCCAACTGCCGAAGCCTCGGATCGTCGGGAAACAGCTGCGTCACCCCGTCCGCATGCCAGCACAGCGTCTTGCCAATCACCTCGCCGCAGGGCGAATGCGACAATCCGTACTCGAAATTGGGAGCAGGCTCGCCATCCACGACCACCGCTCGCGTCCTCAGACGGGAGGGTCCCGTCCCCTCAACAAAAACTTCTCCGAGGAGCACGCATTTCACCCTCAGCAAACGCGACAAACGGTTCACCAGCAGGCCGAAATAGTCGTCGCCAAACACCGGCGCGGTCGCGACCTCCGCAAGTCTCCAGACAAGGTCCCGCTTGGGGTCTTCCGCAGTTGGTGTACTCACAGGTGGTGGCCCTGAAGCCATCCCGTCAGCCAAGCGGAGCCACCATAAAATGCAACGCCGCAAAACCGTTTAAAGCCACCCCTCCCGCATCCCAACCCATACCCGCGCCCCGAGCTCATCCCAATTCCGATTCCTCCACGCCAAGCACCGACGCCGCCTTCACGCGGTCGCCCCTGCAGGCATGCAACATCATGTCGACGTATTGCTTGCGCTGACCCGCCAGGTACTCCGCCAACTTCGGCCAGTGGCGTACTTCACGCAGCCGCATCGGCAATTGCTGCGACGTCACCACTCGCGTCTCCGTCGTGGAAGCAATCTTCGTCACCACCTGACATAACTCGGCGAGGTTGCCGGGCCAGGGATATGCATTGAACACCGCCATCGCATCGTCCGTGAATTCAACCAGCGAAGCCTCGAAGAGCGGATTGCTCGCCTTCCCCGCGAAATGCTTCACGAGAAGAGGAATGTCCTCCACGCGAGAACGCAGCGGCGGCAGGTGCACTGGAAGCGACGCCACTCGATAGAAAAGCTCATCGTGGAACTTGCCCTCATCGGTCAGCTTCTCGAGATCCTCGTTCGAGGAACACAATAGCCGAAATCCAAATGTCGTGTTGCGCAGCACACTCACCAGTTCCGGCTGGATCGACAGAGGCAGGCACTGGATGTGATCCAAAAAGAGCGTTCCATTGTGCGCCTCTTGAACCCAGGTCCCGCCCGCCCCTCCCACTCCCAAAAGGCCCGTTTTGAAATCGCTTTCGCTGCTGAGCGAGCAGTCTATGCGGACCAGCGGCGCCTCAGGAGGATTGCTGTTGGCGTGCAAAATCTCCGCGACCGTCGACTTCCCCGTGCCTTTCTCTCCCTGCAGCAACACAGGCGTGCGCACCCCGGCCAGTTTCTTGACCTGCTGGATGAGTTTTTTCACCGCCGAACTCGTGCCAATCAGTCGCGATTCAATCTCGGCTGCTTTTGTCGAAAACGCAGGCCCCGCACTCATCCGGTCCATCTGGAACTGCCTGAACTCGAGCCCCCGCTTCAGGGTCGCAATCAGCTCATCCACACGAAACGGCTTCTGCAGGTAGTCGAACGCTCCGTACTTCAGGGCCTGGATTGCACTCTCCGTGCTCGCATAGGCCGTCATGATGATCAACACGCAGTTCGGATCATAGGCCTTCACCTGCTTGAGCAGCGTGATCCCGTCCATCGGCTTCATGTCGATGTCCGCCAGCACCAGATCGAATCGCTCCGCCTTGTATCGGGCCAGCGCCTTCTCTCCATCGGTCGCAAACGCGGTCGAAAAGCCGGTGGGCTGAATCACTGCATCGAGCATCTCGTGGATCGAGAGCAGGTCGTCAACTATCAGAACGGAGGGCATGTCAAATGGGATTCCGAGCGAATTGGGATTCTGGGGCGCCTGGGTTCAGACCTATTGGAGGCCGCCGGCAACCGCTCCGAGTTGGAAGATCGGGAGAAACATGGCCATCACAATCGCGCCGACAACGACGCCCAGGAAGACAATCAGCATCGGCTCGATCAGCGACGTGAGCGCCGAGACCGTCGTCTCCGTCTCCGTGTCGTAGAAGTCCGCGATCTTGCCCATCATGCCGTCCACGTTTCCCGTGGCTTCACCCGCCTTCACCATGTGCTTCATCATCGGAGGGAAAAAGCTGTTGGACGCCAGCACCTCGGACACCTGCCCGCCCTGGCTCACATGCTTGGCTATCTCCACGCAGGCGTCTTCAACCTGCACCTTTCCGCTCGCCGCCGCGACAATCTCAAGCGTGCGCAGGATCGGCACCCCGGAACGGATCAGCGTCGCGTAGGTGCGGCAAAACCGCGAAAGCGCGATCTTGTGTATCAAATTGCCGAATATGGGCGCTTTGATCAGCGACTCATCCTTCAACCGCCTGCCCCTCGGCGTCTCCACAAACCGCTGCAGGATCTTGTAGATAATGACGCAGGCGATCGCAATCAGCCACCAGTACGCCTTCATGAAATTGCTCAGGTCGATCAGCATTATCGTCGGCGTGGGCAGCTTCGCCCCAAAGTCGTCGAACATCTTTGCAAAGACCGGAATGACAAAGATGAGCAATACATTCACCAGAGCAATCGCCAGCGCGATGACCGCTATCGGATACGTCATCGCCGACTTCACCTTCTTCGTCAGCTTCACGCTCGACTCAAAATAGCCGGCCACTTTCCCCAAGATCTCTGCCAGAGCGCCCGACGCCTCTCCCGCTTCGATCATCGAGATGAACAGCGACGGAAAACTCCGCGGAAATTTCTTCACCGAGGAGGAAAACGAGTTGCCCGAAGCAATGTCCTGGCGCACGTCGCGGAGGATCACCTTGAAGCACGGATCCTCCGTCTGATCCTGCATCGCCTCAAGGCATTGAACCAAGGGTAGGCCCGCCACCAGCAGGGAGGCGAGCTGTTGCGTGAAGATGGCAAGCTCTCCCAACGGAAGCCTGTAACGCTTCGCTCTCTTCTCCAGCGACTTTTGCCTCGCCAACCCCTGGGCCGCCTTTACCCCTGGACGACTTCCTTGTGAAGACGAGGCGCGCAGGGGCTGCGCCATCTTCGGGGGTGCGGAGGAGAGGAAAGCCATGCTGCGATCACATATTCAAAGCCCCCTGCCCCGCAACCCGATTCGCTGATTCTGCGTAAGTAAAGACCGCCACCCTGGGGACTTCCCCCCAATGCCTGCACTGCGGGCTCGACTTCCAGAATCCACTCAAACTATATACGCATTGGATCATATTTGAAATGGATTCCTCAAACCCACTTTCGTGCCCCGCCTCCTCGAAGATGCGCTCGATTCCCGACGAGGGACTCGAGCTTATCGCACGGCGCTTCGCGGTGCTCGCGGAGCCCATGCGGCTGCGCCTGCTTCACGCACTGTTTGAGGGCGAAAAAAACGTCTCCCAGCTGGTTGAGTTCACAGGCGGCACCCAAGCCAATGTCTCCCGACACCTCCAGACACTGACCGGCTCAGGCATCCTCGGACGCCGAAAGGAAGGTCTGCTCGTGTTTTACTCGATCGCAGATCCGTCCATCTATCACCTGTGCGATCTGGTGTGCGGCAGTCTCGAAAAACAGCTCACCAAACAGGCCGGTGTCTTCTCCCACCACTGAGGCGCCTCAGGCTTTCGCAGGCTCGGAATTACGGGCTGGACTTGCCTCCACGCCCTGCCTACCGATGCTGCCGCTTAGCCTCGCGGGCATAGTTTAGTGGTAAAACCTCTGCCTTCCAAGCAGGTGTCGTCGGTTCGATTCCGTCTGCCCGCACCATCCTATATAGTTACGCCCCAGTGATTTACACGGTTGAGGTGCGCGTTTCTTGGCTATAACCCTAGTGCTTTTTGAAGGCTTGCTTATGGCTTCTGGAAAAGGGGAAATCAGCTGTATTCGATTTCTGATGACGCAAATATCGCGTGGTTTCGCGAAGCGCTGGCTTCGGCGACGAAACACAAGATCCCCGGCGGAGTGTTGCGTGTAGGCTCACCCGTCGGGTTCATCGCCACGAAATACGTCGCCTTTCTGGATCGTGGAGAGAGTGACTACCACGCCAGTCACGATCTCGAAGACTTGATCACAGTGATCTACGGACAGGAAAAGATTACGGAAGACGTCGCGGCGGCGCACACCGACCGGTTGACGATTACGGAGCTGTGCGGGCACTTTGGGATCAGTCCTAAGACGGCCCGCGAGAGGCCGTCTCGGCGGGGGGCCCAAGCGCAACCATAGGCTACTTCGTGGCGGCCACGACGACGACGGGCGTCGCGCCGGAGCCGGTCAGTTTGCGGGCTTGGTCGTCCCAAACGAGGTGGTCGATGCGCGCCGCCGCGCCGCCCTTTTCGTAGGCGTAGGTGGCGCCGTCGTCGTGATAAAGGTCGAAGCTGCCGTTGGCGCCCGGGTAGACCCGGAACGAGGAGATGGGCTGCGGCTGTCGGGCGCTGGAAACTTCGACGCCCAGGGGAATGATGCTGCCGGCGCGCACGAAGAGCGGAAGCGTGTCGATGGGGGCGCTGACCTCGATCGTCTGGCCGCCGTGCACGCGTTCATTGGTCCAGTAGTTGTACCAGTCGCACCCGGCGGGCAGGTACACGGAACGGTGGGTAGCGCCCTGTTCGGTGACCGGCGCCACGAGGAAGGCGGGGCCGTACATGTACTCGTCGGGGATGTTGCCCGCCTTCGGGTCGCCGGGGAAATCCATGAAGAGCGCCCGCATGTACGGAGCGCCCTTCTGGTAGGTCCTGTAGGCGAGCGAATACGTGTAGGGCAGGAGCTGGTAGCGAAGCTTGAGGTAGCGTTCGAGGATGGGCTCGGCCTGGCGGCCGTAGGACCAGACCTCGTTGTGCATCCGCTCGCCATGCGCGCGCATCACGGGCTGGAACGTGCCCCATTCAAACCAGCGCACGAAGAGCTCGGGATAATCCTCGTAGTTGCCGATGACCTCGCGCGCATCGCTTCCATCGATGAGGGGCTTGTGGGCGGCGCGATAGTCGGCAGGAATCCTGGGCGAAAAGAAGCCGGCGATATCCGTATCCCAATAGGGCATACCACTGGCGGTGAAATTGAGGCCCGCCGGCACGGAACGTTTCAGCATGTCCCAGGTGGCCACGATGTCGCTCGACCAGAAGACGGTGCCGTTGCGCTGCGCGCCAAGGTAGGCGGCGCGCGCCAAGATCATCACGCGTCGGCTATCTCCGAAATCACGCCGGAAGCCCTCGTAGAACGCGCTCGTGTGGACGAGCGGGTAGAGGTTGTAGTAGCGGACGCCGGCGCCGATCGAGAACCTGTCGTTCGCGGGGTCGATGTCGGGTTCCGTTTCGTCGAGCCAGAGGTAGTCGAAGCCAAAGGGCTTGATGTAACGGTCGCGCACCTCGTCCCAGAACCAGCGGGCGGCGGCGGGGTTGGTCATGTCTATGTTCGGGCCCACGGTCTTCGGGGCCCAGCCCGCGTCCGGCTGCCCGTCGGCGTTGGTGATGAGCCAGCCTTTGCTTTTGAGCATGTCGTAGAACTGCGTGCCCTTCGGGAAGTGGGGCCAGACGCTGAGCAGGCTGTGGATGCTCAGCGCGTGCAGCTCGCGGTTCATGGCGGCGGGATCGGGCCAGCGCGCCGGGTCGAGGTCGAGCTCGCCCTGCTTGGTCATGTTCAGGAAGTCCACCACCATGACGTCGAGCGGCAGGTGTTTCTCCCGGTACGTTTTCGCCACGTCCAGGATCTGCTGCTGCGTCGGATAGATCGCCTTGCTCTGGATGTAGCCGTAGACGTCGCGCGGCAGCAGGTGGGTGACGCCGGTGAGGAGGCGGTAGCCTTCGTAGATTTTGTCGCTCGAGGAGCCGGCGATGACGAAGTAGGACACCCGGTTGCCGACTTCGGAAGACCACTGATTGAGCTGATTGAAGCCCAGCTGAACGGTGGTCTTGGACGGATTATCCCAGATCAAACCATAGCCGAGGCTGGAGACCATGAAGGGCACGCCCACCGTCTCGCCGCCGAGGCCCGCATAGTTGTGCCAGCAGCGGATTTCGTGGTCGCGCAGGTCCATCCAACCCTGCTGCTGTTGGCCGAGTCCGTAATAATGTTCGTCCGTGGGCGAGTCGAAGAGGGCGGCGACGGAGTACCCTTTGTTGGCGTCCATCCTGGCGACGTCGGGGCTCTCCGGGGCCATGGTCCAGGAGCGCATCTGGAGCAGCTGGCGGCCCTTGGCGGTGGTCACGCGCAGGGCGTCGTCGTGGGGAGCGTAGGGATTGGGGTGTCCGCCGAAGTATTCGTCGCGCAACTTCATGTTGATCGCGTCGAGCGGCATGGACTGCGCCTGCTGATGATCGGGGGCGAGGCGCACCGCCAGTTGGGCGGAGCGGTAGGTGACCGAGCCGTCGGGATGAGTCTCGCTGGACCAGCCGACCGGGTTCGGTTGGGCGATGAAGCCGTAGCCAGGTCTGTCCGTGGCGTCGGCTTTGTCGGTGCTCAGGGTGATGCGAACGATGTTCGGCGCGTAGGGGACCACCGAAATCACGCGTCCTTCGCGTTCGACGAGAAGGGATCCCTGGGCGAACGCGCAGGCGGGCGCCAACACGGCGAGCAAGGCGCAGGCGCGGAGGAGGCTACGGTGCTTGTATTTACCGATAAATCCGATTGTGAGGAGGTTTCTCATGGTAGTCTTGGGACGGGATTTGAGGAGAGGGGCGTTCAACTGCCCGCGGCAGAAAGGGGCCATGCGGACCTCTGGCGGGGGGGCGCAGACGTGCGAGGGCACAGCCAAGCAGATCGAAGCACGCCCGTCCCCGCGGTCAATGCGCGAGTTCGGGGGGCGCACGGTACGATCCGGGGACCCGGTGAGGCAGTCGATCCTATGAGTTCACGTTTTGCCTTTCGCCTTCCTCGACCTCGGCGGACAGGTAAACAGGGACAGACCGATTTTCTGACCGACCGATTTTCTGACCCCGACAGGTAAACAGGGACAGACCGATTTTCTGACCCCAGCCCGTGGCCTCATGCGCCGGAGATGATGATCAAGAATCTGATAATCAGCGGCCCTTCGGGCTGACTCACGTCACCGGCAAAACGCCGATCTGCGACTGGCGCAGATCGGCGTGAAAACTGGAGCCGCTCAGGCGTGGACGCCTTCGGCTGCCCCATCAAAGTCCGCTGAGCGGAGGGACATAGGACTTGCCGAGGATCGCATTCACCGAAGCCTGGTCAACAATCGCGCCAGTCGTCGGATCGAAGGTCTCGTTCGGGGTGTCCCAAGCGGTGCCATACATGCCACGGCTGTTGATGCCGGTACTGAGGTAGTAATTCCAGTAGGTCGTGGAATTCACGTTCTGCGTGATGTAGCTGCCGGTGAGGTCCGGCTCGGACGGCTTCGGCGCCGCGCGCCACTCGCCCCACAGAACAGGATAGCCCTTGGCGACAAACGCCTGGCCCTTGTTGAGCTCGGCATCCACGTACGATTCCTCGCCCCAGGTGGCGTTCCGGCTCGCCAGGCCCGTGGTGTGGTAGGCGGCGCCCCAAAAGTAGAACATCGCGCCCCAGGAGGCATCGCTGGTCAGCTGAGTGAACTGGAAGGGATCGTAGAAATGCGCCTCGAGCATGACGTGGTTCGCCGGATCGGTCGGCATCGTCACCCAATTTGTCGCGTAGTCGATGTTCGCACTCGGTGCCTGAACGACCAGCCAGCGGGTCGCGTTATTGCCACCGGTGCCGCGGACCGTCGTGACCCAGTTCTGGAAATAGGTGTAGAGCACGGTCGTCTGCTGGGCCGTGCTGGCAGCGGGCTCGTTGGCGCAGGCAAAAAGCAGATGGGTGTCGTAGTTTTTGAAGTTGTTCGCCACCTGCGTCCACGTGTTCTGCAGCTTCGAGTTGATGCTCTTGCTGTAGGTATTGAAGTTGCTGTTTTCAAACCAGCCGTTGTCCCAATGGTCGTTGATGATCACGTAGAGGCCGTCCGCGACGCACCAATCGACCAGTTGCTGGACCTGAGCCATGTAGGTCGGATCGATGACGCCCTTGCGATTCTCGTGGCTCACCCAGGCGCAAGGGATGCGCACGGTGTTGAACCCGTCGGCGGCAACCGCATTGACCATCGCCTGGCTGGGCGGCGTGCCCCAGGCGCCGACACCGGACGGCGGCTCCATGGCATTGCCGAAGTTGATGCCATAGCTTGGCGTGGGGAGCGGAGCCTGGGCCTGGGCCGTGGCCGACAGGGCCAGCGCAACCAGGAGCGCGGGGATCATGCCTGATAACCGTTTGTTCATAGCGATGCTCTTTCTATTCATTTTGGGGAATTCCGGGTGCCGCCCGGCCGGCGTCCATGGGACAAAGATCATGACCGCCCAGTCGCTCTCGGAACGCCCGTGCGCAAGGCGGCGTTGGAACACGTCGACGGCGGCCAGGGCGGAGCGAACAGGGATGGATTTGGGGTGACCGCATCGACGCCGCGGTCCGCGAGAGAAAATGGGGAGAGCCGGTTAGGGCGCGCGATTTAACGTTACTCGAACGGGACGCGTGACGAAACGCGTCACGTCTGCCCCATGCAAATTATCCTTCGGATGATCTGAGCTCACCCGTTCGATCTAGGCGACTGACCGCCTGGCGGCTCTGCCACCGGACGGCCGACCGAAGGGCCAGATCTTGATAATTGCGGTCCGTGCGTGGCGTTGAGCGAGGTCGCTTCGTCCGCCGACGGCGCAGTCGGGATTAGGTCTCCGCAGCTGCAACTCTGTCATGAAGGGCAATTCCAAGGGCGCACGATGGCCCCTTTGGATCGACTCCGCGGGCAGGCCGGCGACGCTCGTTTTTGCTGATCGCCCTTCCGAGCCGTCTACCGCTGTGCCTCCTTCACGAGGGCCTCCGCAGCGTTGCCGGCGATTACCCAGTTGGCCGAGCCGGCAACGACGGCTTCATCCTCGAACCACAGGTATCCAAAATCGTCGATACACTCCGGGAAGTTCGGTTTGATGATGACGTATCCAGGAATCACCGCACCGGGGATGTAGGAGTTGTCAGCCCGGTTGTTGCTGTAGGTCTTCGTCTTTGAAACCGTGCCGACGCCCGCGACATACGAGGTGCTTGAGACCGGATGCGTGCCGAGGATGTAGTTCACCGCGCGCAACGTGTACTTCGGGCTCACCAGGTCCGGAAACGCCTCGTGGAGGAAGTACATTCGGATCGCCATGTCCACCACCGCCCCCGAGCCGCCCCAGGGCCGCAGGCTCGGCGGAACTCCGAACGGGGTGGCCGCCAACTGCCGGTCCAGGCCCGCCATGTAGGTTTTCACCGCTTCCCGCATTTGCTCCTTCGCGCTCGAGTCCAGATACGGCAGCGCGCGCACCGCCGTCCAACCACGGAGGCCTATCTGCTCAGGGGTGATCATCCTGGGAAACAGCTCCTTCAGACGTGACAGGTAGGGCTCGGCACCATGGGTGGCGATCGTCAGTTCCAGCGCCGCCGGCCAGTCGAGCGGAGCCACGAAGTCAGGCCGGTCGGGGGCGGCTGCCGCGCGTGTCGCGGCGGGCCTCTGCGGAGCGGCCCCAGGCACCACACCCTCGGACGCCGCCAGCACGCCGCCGCCCGGAGCGTTTGCCGGAACGTCTCCGCCGAAATGCCACCCAGGCGGGGTCTGCGTCGGGTGAAGCTTTTCGTCGTTCCATGCCTTGATCGCGGTCTGAAGGCAGTCTTTGGCGGTTGCGTCATCCCAGCCCTTCAGCACGTTGGCCGCCGCAGCCAGCGCTGCGATGGCATTCCACTGGAAATACGGGGTGTTGGTGGTGAAAATCCAGCGGTCGTCCGGCTTGCCCGAATAATCGCCGCGGACTTCATTCGGATCGAGCTTCGGGGCGTAGATGCGACCGTCGGTCTTCGACGCGCCGTCGCCGATCTGGGTGTACTGGCGCAGATCCGGCTCGTGAGTGCCGCGGATCGCGTGCCCAATGTTGTGGAACTGCGCCAGGATGTAGAGCGCGCCGTGCTTCACCTGCTCCACAGCGTCGGGTACGCCGTCGGGACGGTGCATCTCGACCTCCCGCGTGGTCTCGTTGACCGTCAGCTCGTCGTAGGTGAGATGGAATTCCCGATACGCCAGCGCCAGACTCTGGATCACGTTGAGTTGCGCAGGCTCCTCGAGGTCGAAATCGCCGGCGTCATACCAGCCGCCCACGTTCATCCCGGGAATGTGATCGCCGCCCTTGTACTTCCCGTCCGTTGCCGTGGCCTGATTCCAGCCGTCGAACTGCTCGCCCACCACCGGCGCCATCCGGCCGTCGTCCATATGCGAGACGCCGTGCCACATGTGATACGCTTCGCGAACGGAAACATGATCCATCTGTTCCGCGAGGTGATGGTCCAGGCTGGGCTGCCAGGTGTTCGCGTAGACGTTCTTTCCAATGGGGAAAACCGCCGTCCGCTGGCCCGCGTACTCGATGACATACAGGCCGGGGGCGTTGACGGGCGTGAAATCGAATTTCGAATACACATACCGCAGCCAGGGGGTTGCGGGCGTGATCGGGCCCTCGAACACCGGCTTGTACGATCCGTCCGGCATCAACCTGAGCACGCTTGCCGTCTTCGGGCCGTGGAAGTTCGGGTCGAGCTCGATCACCGCCACCTTCGAGAAACCCGGCGCGTAGCCGACCTGGCTGTGCGCGATCATCGGCGGCCGCGTCCAGTTCGGGATCACGTCCGGCCGGATGTGCCACACGATGGCGCCGGTCGTCTTTCCCGCGGGGATCAGCGAACGCAGGACGAACCAGCCGTTCTGCGCGCGGTCGCGTCCGTCGAACAGCATCAGGTCGGCCGTATCCGACGTCACGTTCACCCGCGCCAGCGGATCGTCGACGCCCAGGGTGATCGTTTTGCCTTCGGCGAACGGCAGCGGCTGGGTGTAGCCCTTGGCCTTGTCCCAGGCCTCGAGGTAATACGCCTTCTTCGGTTCATCGGCCAGCGGCAGCACCTTGATCATCGGATCCTCGGGCGTGCGCGGGAAGATGCCGGCCCGGGTGCCGTCCACGAGGAAGGCATTGCCCATGTAGATCGAGGGTAGGAACTCCAGATTGAAACCCGCGCGCCCGACCAGCTCCTGCGGCAGCGGCTTGTCGAGGTTGACGCTGACCCTCACGCCGCCCGGTTCGGCCGCGACGACGAGGGAGTAGGAAAGACCGAAGGATGGAAACGCGAGATCGGCGGACAGCCGGTTGTGCGCCGTGTCCACTTGCCGCCCCTTGAGCGTCGCCACCAGATCCCACTGTTCGGGTGTGGGCATGAGCCGCACATCTCCATTGGTGGCGATCCGCTGATCGTGAAGAATCAACTGCATCGCCGCGTCCTTTTGATCCACGAAGACGGGATGGTAGGTGTTGTCGTACAGGAAAACACTGAACCCACGGGCATCGAGGAAGTCCCCGTCCTTCACCTTCATAGCCAGCTCTGCGCCGAACAGCCTTGTGCCGAAGGCCACCGCCAGGAGCACACACACGCGGATTGGGGTAAGCATAGGCGGGCTTAAAACGTCTTCCTCACCTCAACTCAACGCCCACCTTGCTCTAACGAAGTCAACGTTGAGCAGGGTCGAAGCGGCAGGCGGCTTCGGAGCTTCCGCGGCGGAACTCCGGCGCGGTCTGTCACTGGTCGAGTTTCGACCCCGTCAGGTCGGACTCACCAAGTGGTGCGCGGGAATAGGTAAATGGTAAAATGTGACCCCGGCTCGGCCTCCTTAACCCCTCAAGGCCAATCTTAGCGGGCTGTGGCGCTATCGTGTGCACGATTACCGCATCCTCTGCCAGATCAAGGATGACAAGCTCTTCGTTCTGGTCATCTCGGTCGGGCACCGAAATAACATCTACGGCCGATCCCAAATCAAACCTTGATATTTGCCGGCCCTCCCATCTCCACTCAAGCCCGCTTTCTAACAAAAAACGGCCTGACCCCGTCGGCTGAGGTGGACCCCGGAAACTGGACAGGAGGGATCGTTAACCCAAAGTCAGAGAAACCCACACGATCCACATGTCCAAGAAACGACGTCAGCACAGTCCTGATTTG
>JAJXVO010000341.1 GCA_021782105.1 bacterium | reverse complement strand
GGCCTGCTGCAGCCGGGCGTTCAGATTGGCCACGCCGGCGACTCCCTTGTGCATCGGCGCGAGCACCTGGACATCGCCCACGGGATCGAGCCAGCGGCAATGGGTGGGAATGTACTCGGTGCACAGGCGCACGACCTTGTCGACGCAGTCCTCGGCGTCGCGGGCCTGGATGAACGCGAGCTCGCTCCAGCCCGGGAGGTCGGCGACCTCGGCGACGACGGGCGGCAGCGACGCGTCGCCGTCGTTGATGGCGTGCGCCGTGGTCACGATCGCGCTATGTCCCTGCTGTCGGTACACGACCGACAGGCGCGTGACGGGAAAGCGACCCTCGGCGGAGCTGATCAGGTCCTTGAGCACGTTGCCCGCCCCGACGCTCGGCAGCTGGTCGGTGTCGCCGACGAGCAGGACATGGGCGCGTGCGGGGACCGCCTGCAGCAGGGCCGAGGCGAGGCGTGCATCGAGCATCGAGGCTTCGTCGACGATGAGAAAATCGGTGGCGAGCGGTGAGTCCTCGTTGGCCGTGAATGCCCCGCGCCCGGGCTCGAACCGAAGCAGGCGGTGGATCGTGGACGCAAAGCCGCCGGTGGCCTCGGCCAGGCGCTGCGAGGCGCGGCCCGTGGGCGCGGCGAGGTGAACGCGCACGCGTTTCGCCTTCAGTACCTCGACGAGCGCACGCAGGCAGGTGGTCTTTCCCGTGCCCGGCCCGCCGGTCAGGATCGAGACCTTGGACCGAAGTGCGTTGAGCACCGCCACGCGCTGTTGATCGGCAAAGGAGAAGCCAGCCTTCTGCTGCGCCCAGTCCACGGCAACCTCCGCCTTGATCGGCGGCAGGACGCTGTGCACGCGCAACAGCCGCGTGACCGCATCGGCGATCTTTCGTTCGGCGCGGTCGAGCGTGGGAAGCTGGAGCACCGGCCCGGCCTCGTGACGCACGAGCTGCTTCGACTCGACGAGCGCGCGTGTCCGCGCCTCGAGCCGGTCGCGCGAGGGGGTCTCGAGCAGTTCCGCCGCCTTGTCGACGAGGGCCTCCTCGGGGCAGGCCGTGTGGCCCTCCTCCTGCAGCTCGTCCATGGCGAACAGGATGCCGCCGTCCAGGCGCGGAGGGGCGTCGTTGGCGAAGCCCAGGTTGATCGCGATCTTGTCGGCCGTGCGAAAGCCGATGCCGTCGATTTCGCGCGCCACCCGATACGGCTCGCTCTGAAGGATCGTCTTCGCCTCGGCGCCGTAGCGCTGCACCAGTTTCATGCACTGGGAGGGCGTCACCCCATAGGTCTGCAGGAAGATGAACAGCTCGCGCTCGACGCGTTTCGAGTCCCAGGCGCGCTTGATCGCCGTAACGCGTTTCGGGCCGATACCCGGCACCTCGCGCAGGCGCGCCGACTCCTCGCTCAGCACCCGGAAGGTGTCGACGCCGAACACGTCCACGATCTTTTCCGCATAGACCTTGCCGATGCCGGGGACGAGACCGCTGCCGAGGTATTTCCGGATCCCGTGAACGCTGGAGGGCAGCTGGGAGCGGAAACTCGCGACCCGAAACTGCCGGCCATGCTGCCGGTGTTGGACCCATTCGCCGGTCAGATGCAGGGTCTCGCCGCACTCCACGCCGGGCAGGGCCCCGACGATCGTCACCCGCTCGGCGCGGGCGCCTGCGCGCTCGCGCCGGTCCTGCTCCGGCTGGAACTCGGCGATCGTGTAGGCATTCTCCTCGTTCAGGAACACGACCCGCTCGAGAACGCCGACCAGCGTTTCGTGGTGGGGAGAGGGTGGCACGCCTGCAAGCCAGTCGACTCGGCGGAGGCCTGACGAGGCGAATCTGCGCCCGCAAAGTGCGACCGTGCGGGATTGGCCCCATAAGCCCGGCCCGCGGGGAAACGTGGGGTTCCAGCGCGCGCCACCCTGGCACCTGAATTTTACACGGCTTTCTCAAGCAAGCGGTTGCGCATAGGTTGAAACCCGACACCGTTTGCGTGGTCATTCTTCAACCATGCAACGCACCCACCGTCCCCTCACGACCGCCCTGATGCTCGCATCCGGGCTCCTCCTGGCCTCGACCACCCTGCTCACGTCCGGATGCCTGGCCGTGGCTGCCGGCGCCGGCGCCGGCACTGTCGCGTACGTGCGCGGTGAGCTCCAAAGCTCGCTGAACGGAAGCCTGGCCCAGTGCACCCGCGCCACCGACAAGGCGATCAAGCAGCTCAAATTCGCGAAAATCGAGGAGAAGAGTGACGCGCTCACCTCGGACATCGTCGCCCGCACAGCGGAAGACAAGCGCGTGGAGGTCAAGCTGACGACCGACAACGACCATGTGGTCAAGGTGTCGATCCGCGTGGGAATCTTCGGCGACTCGCGCATCTCCGAGGCTGTCCTCGAACGGATCAAGGCCAACCTCTGACCCCCGGGCGCCCCTGCGTGGGCGCCTTTCCGCCCGTCGGGTCGCGATCGGAGGCGGTGATCCGCCACGACGCGGCCCGAGCCCTCCCGGATCGGAGGTTGCAATGCCGGGGGAAACCCGAAACCTTGGCCCTTTCGAGTTTCCATTATGCTACGCAAGTTCATCGCGAAGCTGCGCCAGACGATGGCGCCTTCGTCCTCCAAGAAGAAGGTCCAAGCCGGACCTTCCCGCACCTCTTCCCAACCGCGCCGGGATCACTCCCACGACCGATCGAAGGATCGCTCGGACAAACACGCCTCGGGTAAACCCAAATCCCAAGGCAGACCGCCGCGGGACCGGGCACGGTCGCCCTCCCCGCGCGACGAATCGCCGGCACCCGCACCCAGGGCTGAACAGGTGCCTCCGCCGCCCTCCGTCCCCAAAATGGACACGGCGTTCTCCAAGCTCGGCCTGTCCGACGCCCTCGCGCTCGCGGTCCAGGAGAAAGGTTACTCGGATCCGACCCCGATTCAGGCCCAGGCCATCCCCGTGGTGCTGACCGGCAAGGACGTGATGGGCTCGGCCCAGACCGGCACCGGGAAGACGGCGGCCTTCGCCCTTCCGATTCTCCATCGGCTTGGCACGCACGGTCGCCTGCGCTGCCTGATCCTTGAGCCGACCCGCGAGCTCGCGCTGCAGGTGGAACAGGCGTTCCTCGACTACTCCAAGTACACCAATCTCCGCGGCACGGTCGTGTACGGCGGCGTCGGCTACGGAAAGCAGACCGACGCGATGCGACGCGGCATGGACGTGCTCGTCGCCACCCCCGGCCGCCTGCTCGACCTCCTTGAACAGCGCACGTTCTCGCTGCGCGACATCGAGATCCTCGTCCTCGACGAGGTCGATCGGATGCTCGACATGGGCTTCCTGCCCGACGTGCGCCGCATCATCGAGAAGTGCCCCGAGAACCGCCAGACCCTCTTCTTCAGCGCCACCATGCCGCCCGAGCTCGCAAAGCTCGCCAGCTGGGCCGTGCGCGATCCGGTCCGCATCGAGATCGGCCACCAGCGCTCCCCGGC
>JAJXVO010000340.1 GCA_021782105.1 bacterium | reverse complement strand
GGCGCGCAGACGGCACACGGGCTCGGCCGTCGCATACGCGAGCCGCACACCCTCCAGGTCAAAATTGACGGGCCAGAACAGGCAGGTCCCCGCAGGCACGTCGACCGGCTTTGCAGGGACCAGCAGAACACCCGACGTCAGTTCGAGCTTCGCCTGAAACCTCTTCAACGCGGGCAACGGATAATGCCTCTGGTAGGTGTTGATGAACAGAAATCCCGCCTCCCCATCCCCACGAAACGCCACGCGCGGCGTCGTGCGGTCCGCGAGCCCGCCCGGACGAACCGTCGGTGTGTCCATCACCATCGGGGCGATGCGGTCGCCGAAGTCCGCGAGGAACAGGTTCAACATCCGCATCCACCGGTAGCTCTCGCGCACCTGGCCGAATTCTCCCAGCGGCGCCTGGAAATCGTAGGACTTCTCCTCCAGGTCGTTCGCCCCGTGCCATGAGGAGAGCGACTCCGCCATAGACTCGCCCCCCTCCGGGTTGGTGCCGCCGTGATACATGTACGTCCCCAGAAGTGCCACGCCCGAACCCACCTTGACGTAGTCGGGCACCACCACGTCCGCCGCGTTCACCACCGGCCGCCGGTGGTAGGCGGTCGCCATGCCGCCACCCATCTCGGCCGTAAGGAACGGATACCCGTCGTACCGATTTTGATACGCAGCATCCCTGGGCTGTAGGTTGGCGCCGACGTTGTCCTCTGCGCGGATCGATTCGAAAAAGAAATTCGGATTCGGCGGCAGGTCCCCGCGGCTCGAGCTCCAGAACTGAGCGGAGTACCCGCCGAAGACCGGGAGAAAACCAGCCGCCGGCACGACGGCGCGGTCCCAGCCGGTGGCGCTGTAAAAAGGCGCATCGAGCCCCGCGGTCCTGGCAAGGTTCAGGAGGGTCTCCATGTGCGCCACGCCGTCCCTCCCCGCCCTGTATTCATTTTCCAGCTGCACCCCGACGATGGGGCCGCCGTCCTTCCAAAAGAGTCCCCGGACCTGCCGGCCGATCTGGCCGTAGAAAGCCCGCACGTCCGCAAGATAGGCAGGATCGTTCGTGCGGGTGCGCTCCTTCAGGATCCAGTCGGGGAATCCGCCATTGCGGACCTCGCCGTGATCCCACGGGCCCACCCGAAGCCAGACCAGGAGGCCGTGCCTGGCGCACAGCTCCACGAAGCGACGGAGGTCGCGGCGTCCCCGCCAATCGAATACACCCCGATGCTCCTCATGGAAGATCCAGAACACGTACGTGGACACGATCGTCACGCCGCCGGCCTTCATCTTCAGCAACTCGCGCTCCCACTCGCCGGCCGGATACCGGGCATAATGAAACTCACCCATCACCGGGAACCACGGGCGTCCGTCCCTCGTGAACGTGCGGCCGTTCACCCCGAGCACCACACCCGCTGGGGATCGCCCGCCCGCAGGGAAGACCAGGGGCCGGACCGGCGGCGGCACCATGGACCGGATCGTCACGACCTCCCCTCGCAGATGCTGCGACAGCGCCGGCAAAACGAGCACCGCCAGGAGGATTGTCCGCAGGACTTGGAGAGTTGAACGCCGGGTCGGAAGTGACATGACGCGGGGGGTTGGGGATGATCCATGTTATCACGCCTTCGGACTCGCTTCCATGGAGGCGATTATGATTAACATGGACGATCTTCTGTTTTTTACGCCAAGCCTCCACTGCCTTCTCCCGATGCCCTCCCGCCGTCCAAGTCCTCCGCCCCGCGCCGCACGCCCCGAGGGATTTTCGGGACAGCATCTCGTGGTGCTACCGGCGCCGATACGGGCCGCGTCACAGGCACATGCGCTGCTGAGAAATCTGCTCGTCACCGACGCCGGTTACTTCCCCACGGCGTCCGGGCATAGGGTCGAACGCGCGCGCGGCTCGGCGACGCATCTGGTGATCTTCTGCCTCCGCGGCGCAGGCTGGGCGCGCAGCGGCGATCGCTCGGCTGCGATCGCACCGGGCGACGCGCTCTGGCTGCCCGCGGACACACCCCACGCCTACGGCGCGGACGGGGACGACCCATGGACGATCGTATGGGTCCATTTCCAGGGATCCGAGGTTGCCGGCTGGCGGGAGGAGCTTGCCTGGGCGAATCGCATGCCTTTCGGCCTCCGGCATTTCAGTCCCGATCTTCTCGGCTCGCTGGGCCTCGACCGGATCTACGCACGGCTGGAACGGGGGTACGGAACACCCGACCTGCTCTCGGCCGGCGTCCAGCTCCGTTCGGTGCTCAGCGCCCTGCTCGACGCCGGCCTGTCGGCGGGCGCAGCCCACTCGGCGGCCGAACGCACCGCGGCGGTTCGCGACTCGCTCGCCGGCGACCCGCTGCGCTCCGTCCGGCTCGAGGAACTCGCCACCCGCGCGGGCCTCTCGGTGCCGCACTTCTGCGCCCTGTTCCGCCGCCTGAGCGGCTACGCACCGATCGATTTCCTCATCCGACAGCGTATCCGCCTGGCCTGCCGCCTGCTCGACTCGGGCGACGCACCGATCGCCGAGGTCGCCACTCGATCCGGATTCGACGATCCCTACTACTTCAGCCGCTGCTTCCGCCGCATCATGGGCGCCTCCCCCCGCGACTACCGCAGGGCCGTCAAGGGCTGACGACGCTGCGATGACGCCAGTGCCAGGGCTCGAACGCGAGGTCTGCGACATTCCCGCGCGGATAGGTCATGGAGAAGCCAAAGCGTGCGGCATGGGCCATGAGCCAACCCCAGGCGCCGGTCCCGGCGTACGCTTCCGTCAACGGCGGACACCCCGGGCACCCGATGTCAACGGCTTCGCCGGTGTGATGCTCACTGTATCCGGGATATGCACTCACCTTGAGAATCTCCTCCAGTGACTGCCCGCGCGCGAGTTTCCCCGCGACGATCTCCCGTTGCCTGGCGACACTCCTAAAAGCGGATATCAACTCGAGCGTCACGCCATCGCAAGCCGCAGCCGCTTTCATCGCAATCCAATCCTCCGCCGCCCGCGGCCTGAGCTCCATCACGCGGCCGTCCGCCAGCCGTTCGACGACCACCAATTCCCTCGCTTCCTCGTGCGGCGGCATGAGGTCGGCGTAACCCATCGGGGGCTCTGGAAACCGGTCGTTCATCCTGGACGCCTTCGTTCGTATGAATCCGCTCCCCGCAGCCATAGCCAGCATCGATTTCGAACCATTCACCTCCCAGACGTCGTCACAGCCCATGCCAGCCCCGGGGACGCCCGTCTCATGCCGTGCCCTCCGCGTAGGCGCGCAACCTCGCCCCGTCGACGACGCAGATCGTCGATCGGTTCACCCGAATGATCCGCTCATTCCTGAACCGTGCCAAGGTCCGCGAAAGCGTCTCGCTCGTCACCCCAAGCTGGCCGGCGATGACTTTCTTCGCCACCGGAAGATCGAACACCGCAGGGCATCCGGCCGCCGCCGCGGGGCTGTGCCGGAGTATCCACTCGGCGAGCCGCGCCTCGAC
>JAJXVO010000339.1 GCA_021782105.1 bacterium | reverse complement strand
TGTTGTTGTTCGTCTGCTTCGCGTAGGGACGACGGAAGGTGTCGAACGTGGCGCGCACCGTGTACAGGCTGCTGACGTTGCGGTCAGCGGTAAGAGTCAGGCCGTCGGTCGAATACTCGGTGTAGCCGTTGGGTCCGTCGGGGCGAACCGTGGCGAGGTTGGTGCCGAGGCGGTCCCAGGAATTGGTCGTGTAGAGCTGACCGTATTTGGTGACGAACGTGTTGTTGCTCGCGCCCGGATTGGCGGCGAAGGCCTCGTAGGCGGCGACGTCCGCGGGGTTGTTGGTGTACCGGTCGACAACCTGTGGATACGGGGCGTTGACGTACTTGATGGTGCCCTTCACCGGATCGCTGACGTAGCCGTATTTGAGCGCGGTGCCGTCGGAGGCGGTGAGCACGCCCTTGGTCGAGGACTTCACCCACGGAACGGCGGTGGGGTCGTGGTTGAAGACGTTCGTCAGGTCGAGCTTCAGGTTGATGTTGGTCTTCGCATCCGGCTTCCAGAGAATCTGCCCGCCGACGTAGGTCGTGCGCCGGCTCGAGTAGAGCTGTTCGTACTGACGGTACTGCTGGGAATAATCGACGCGGTAGAAGAGCTTGTGGCTCGGTCCAAGCGGGCCAGTCGACGCGATCGCGACGCGGCGGAAGTCGTGGGAGCCGGCGGTGAGGTCGATGGATTGTTTGGGGGTCGTGGACGGACGCTTCGTGATGTAGTTCACGACGCCGCCGGGCAGGACCTGGCCGTAGATCGACGCGGCGGGACCCTTGATCACCTCGATGCGTTCGACGCCGGCGATCGACGTGGTGCCGAGCCGGCGGAATCCGTCGACGAAGGGTGTGGTGGTGAAACCACGCAGCGTGAGCGTGCCCTGAGAGTCGGAGGGCGACACATTGCTTACGAAGGCGAGCTGGTCGGGAAGATCGAAGGCCGCGAAGTCCTTCATGAAGGAGTCCGTGACGACATTCACCTGGAAGGGAAGATCGCGGAGCTTGCTGACGACGCGCGTGCCGGTGACCGAGTCGGAGGCGATGTAGTCGTTGCTTTTGACCGAGGAGACCTGGAAGGGCTGCATGACGATCGTGTCGTCATCGGCCGGTTTGGGTGTCGTGGATTGTGCAAGGGACGTGTGGGCGGACACTGCGGCTAGGCAGGCGCTCGACACGATCCCCAGGAGGCGGGATCTGGCAGGCATGGTGCTAGGGATTGGGGCTTGATGCCGTGCGCCGGCAGAAGTTTGTCCGGGGTAAAAAGGACGGCGCGCGGTATTTGGATTAAGGGGGATTAGCCGGATTAATCCGGCTGGAGGGTGGAATAAGAATCGGTCGACCAATACGAAGTGCGAGGAAAGTCGCATTGTTGACTTCACTGGAGATCGAAAACCCAGCACCCGGAGACGTGGCGCCCGGGTTTACGGTCCTGTAGGAAGTGGGCGCAGGGGTTTGGCGCCGATTCTTGACTCGGTTGGGGGGCGGGATTCCGCTTGCTTCTCCCGCGGCACAGCCGCCCGAACCCTTCGTCCCCCCCTCAGTCCCCCTGAACCCCTCCCGCGTTGGAATTGCGGATGTCCGAGATTACCCAGCTTCTTATTGCGATGGAGACCGACGGCGATCGCGCTGCCGAGGAGCTGCTGCCGTTGGTTTACCAGGAGCTGAGGCGACACGCGGCGCTTCGCATTGCCCGGGAGCCGGCTGGGCAGACGCTGCAGGCGACCGCACTGGTGCACGAGGCCTGGATGCGTCTGGTGGGCGGTGGCCACGTGCAGCGCTGGCAGAACCGCGGGCACTTTTTCGGTGCGGCGGCCGAAGCCATGCGACGGATCCTCATCGAGCAGGCGCGCCGGAAGGCGAGGATCAAACGGGGCGGCGAGTGGGTGCGCGTCGACTTTGACGGGATCGACGTGGCGGATGCCACGCCCGACGAGAAGATCCTGCTCGTCGACGAGGCGCTCGAACGCCTGAAGGAGCTGGATCCCGAGAAGGGTCGGGCGGTCGTCCTCAACTTCTATCTGGGCCTGTCCAATCAGGAGGCGGCCGAGTGCCTCGGGGTGACGGAGCGGACCGTGGAGCGCCAGTGGGCGTACTCGCGGGCGTGGCTTTTTGGATACATCACGAACCAGCAGAAGCTGGAGGCCGGAGTCGGCTAGGGCCGGCCTCCGGGGCGAAGTCATGGCTGCGGACCGGCAACGCGAGGAGGACCTCTTCGAGCGGGCGCGTCAGATCGAGGGCGAGGCGGAGCGGAAAGCCCTGCTCGACCGGGAATGCGCGGGCGATACGGCGCTCCGGTCTTCGCTCGAGATGCTGCTGGCCGCGGACAGGGCGGGCGGACGATTCTTTGACGAGGGCCGCACGGCAGTCGACGTACTGCTCACGGAGGTCGATGTGGGAGCGGCGGCGAACCCAGGCGGGCCGCAGGCATTCGAGTCGGACGCCAAGATGATCGGCTCGCAGATCGGCCGCTACAAGCTGATCGACAAGCTGGGCGAGGGAGGCTGGGGCACGGTGTATCTGGCCGAGCAGCAGGAGCCGGTGCACCGGCAGGTCGCCCTCAAGATCGTGCGTCTCGGCATGGAGACGCGGGGCATCATCGCCCGCTTCGAGGCGGAGCGCCAGGCCCTCGCGATGATGGACCACCCCAATATCGCGCGCGTCTTCGACGCCGGCGAGACGGACCGCGGGTGCCCGTATTTCGTGATGGAGCTGGTCCGGGGGGAAAAGATCACGGACTACTGCCGCCGCAATCGCCTGGGGCTCCCCGAGCGGCTCCGGCTGTTCGTCCAGGTTTGCCACGCCATCCAGCACGCCCATCAGAAGGGAATCATTCACCGCGACATCAAGCCGTCGAACATCATGGTCGCGATGGTCGACGGGAACCCGGTGCCGAAGGTCATCGATTTCGGAATCGCGAAGGCGACGGAGGCGCGCATCGGCGACAACGCGGCCGCGACCGCGTACATCCAGCTGATCGGCACACCGGCGTACATGAGTCCGGAGCAGGCCGAGATGCGTTGGATGGATGTGGATACGCGCAGCGACATCTACAGTCTGGGCGCGCTGCTGTATGAGCTGCTCACGGGGCGCACGCCGTTCGACGCGAAGGCGCTCATGGAGGCGGGGGTCGAGGGCATGCGGCGCATGCTCAGGGACCGCGAGCCGCCCAGACCCTCGGCCCGTCTTCTGGGCTTGGCGCGCCCCGAGCTCATCGAGGCGGCGGCCGAACGTCAGACCGATCCGGGTCCGCTCATCTCTCTGCTGAAGGGCGACCTCGACTGGGTGGTGATGAAGGCGCTCGAGAAGGAGCGTCAGCGCCGCTATGAGACCGCGGACGGTCTGGCTCTCGACATCCAGAGGCACCTCGCCTTCGAGGCAGTGAGCGCGCGGCCGCCCAGCTGGGTGTATCGGCTGAGAAAATCGGTGCGCCGGAACCGGGTGGTGTATGCGGCGGGCACGGCCGTGGC
>JAJXVO010000338.1 GCA_021782105.1 bacterium | reverse complement strand
CACATTTTGGCGGCCGGTGGCTGCTCCAAAAAGGCCGGCCAGCGACGACACCACGTTGACGGCCGTGCCGGTCTTCCGACCGAGCGCGCGCAGCACGCCTTGGGAACCCGTCACGTCAAACGAACCCCGGACGGACTGCGCGAGCGCGCCGAGGTTGGCACCCTGCCCCTGTAGGTCGGCGTTCACGGAGACCTTGGATTCCAACTGCGGCGGGTCGTCCGGATCGGCGGCCTTGAGGAATGCGCCGACGTCGAAGTTCGTGACCTTCACCGTGGATGTGAGGTTGTAGGGCTGCGGTTGATGCGCGTCGAAGGTCACGGCCGCGCCGACCTGGAACGGGTTTCCATTCAGGCTTCCGGAAAGGCCGTCGAGCGCCAGCCGCGTGGGCGTCGCTTCAGCCGAGCCTTTGATGCCGCTCACGATGTAGTTCGTCCCGTAGGTGATCTTGTCGAAGCGCACCTGGACCTTGCCCGAGGCCCCGGTCCAGAACGGATGGGTGTCGCGTGCGGGGGCCGGTGCCTGGGAAACGGCCGGGGCCGATTCGGAGCCTGTCGCCCCGACGGATTCTTGCGCGGCGGCGGGCTGGGCCGTGGTGTCGGCCTGCGGTGCGAGCGCGGCGAGCGCCTTGAGGTCGTCGACGAACAGGTTGGAGCTGGTGATCGTGCCGTCGAAACCGATGGTGCCGTTGGCGCGTGAGAGCGTGCCGTCGACCAGCACATCGGAGGTGCGGCCGCCCTTGGTGAGCTTGAAGGGAATGTGCAGGCGGTCGGCCCCGCCGCCACCGAGCGAGGCGTCGACGCCGAGGTCGACGTCGCCGAGCGGCTGTCCCCCGTTTGCGGATACGAGATTGCGGATCGTGAGACTAGCCTTCGCGCGGATGAGGTCGGAGAGGGTCGCGTCGAAGGTCGAATCGAGCACGCCACCCGAGAGCGCCACGCCCGCGGGCGCGGCCGGCTGGCGCATGAGCGCGGGCAGGTCCACGTGCAGGGTGCCCTTGGCGGCGATCTCATGCGAGGCGCCGAGTCCCGCCGCGCCGGAGGCGGCCAGGTGCAGGACTGGATGTGTGCCGTCGTTCACATCGAGTCGCGCGACCTCGTAGTGCACCGTGTCGTCGCGGTCGGCGGCGTTGAATTCGGCGGTGATGTCGAGACCGCGCAGCATCGGCCGGCCACCCAGCTCCGCGCCGACGCCGCGAAGCGTGACGGGCTTTGTCGTGGAAATTCGGATATCCTTGAGCGAGCGAAGCCCGATCGCCAACGAGGCGCCCTGGAGTTCACCCGACAGGTGCGCGTTCGGAACAAAGGCGTCGGCCCAGCTGAGTGGGACGGCCCCGATGTCGATCCGCGCGAGGTCGCGGGCCGGATTGGCCGGTGCAGCCGACAGCACGCCGAGGCGCACCGAGACCGGCTGTAGCAGCGCGAACGCGAGCAGCGGGGTCCGGGCGCCGCGGGTCACGGTCATCCCAGCCCTGTCCACCCGAAGGTTGCCGTCCGAGAAGCTGCCCTCGGAACTGGTCTCGACCGTCAGCGGACCCGTCGGCACGAGAAGGTAAGTCTTGAGCGCGCTGACCACGTGCGCGGTGAGCGCATAGGAATACGCGATGACGGGTTTTCCGGTGAGCTGGGTGACGCGCGCGTATGCTTCGCCACCGATCCGGTCTCCCTGCGGCGTGGCCACCTCGAGTCCGACGACGGTGGCGACAACCGCGTCGGGCGAATAATCGACCGAGGGGCTGACTTTCAGGCTGAGCCCCTGGACAAGGGATTTTCCGTTCTGGGCGATCGTGAGCCCCTGGACGATGACGGGTGAAGTTGGCGTGAGCTTCACGTGGCTGCCGTCCGGCGTGGCGGCGACGTTGAACGCGAGTGAGAGCGTGCCATCCTTGATGTTGACCGCCTTCGCCAGGGGCTGGGCCCAGACGAGCGGAAGCTTGGAGACGATGATCGACGCGAGTTCGCGGTCCGGATCCTGGAGGCTGACCTTGCGTGACTGGAGGGCATAGCTGACGGGCTGAGTGCTCGTAATTCGCGCGAGCGTGGCGCCCTGACCGTCGCTGACCACGAGCGAGAAACGGGCCAGCTTGGCGAGCTGGTTGGCGAGCGATCCGTCGAAGGTGACTTGCAGGGCCATGGTGCCGACCTGGGAAAGGGCGTCGGAGAGGCGCTCGAGATGGGCGAGGTGCGCGTCGATGCGGCCGTTGGTCGATGCGGCCTGGGATGCCGGGTCTGCAGTGAAGGTGCCAGAACCTTGGACCGCGACGTCGGGAAGGTTGAGACCGCGGGTGATGGCCGCGAGTCGCTCGCCCTGCAGGCTGAGCTTCCACGAGCCGGCGATGCGACGCGTGGCTCCGTCGTAACGCCCGTCGACGCCGACGAGCGGGGCGCTCGAGCCGTCGTGGTCGTCGGCGAGCGCAATCGAGTAGGTTTCATTGTCCGCTGTCCGGGAGACGCTGGCGGCGAGTTTGAACTGATCGTCGGGCAGCGAGGGTCCCTTGGCGGAGGCGAGGCCGTTGATTTCGACGGCGTCGACATGGCGGTCGGTGGCGATGCGCACGCCGAGGGTGCCCGAGGTTTGGGCCGAGGCCAGCGGAGCGCCTTTGGATGCGTTGGTGAACGTGGCAGTCCAGGTGATTGTTCCCCGCGCGCCGGTCGCGAGGGAGTGGACGTCGACCTGGAAGTCTGCGGACTGGGCGCGGGGCAGGAGGACGCGCCCGGAGATCCTGGCCTGCGCGACGGAGAGGTCGACGGGCAGCACCACCGCGTTCAACAGTCCGTCAAAGGGCTCGGGGGATTTCGCGGTCGGCTGAGCGGCCGCGGCCGTCGTCGGGGATCCGGATGTCGATTTTGGCGCCTCGGATGAAGCGACCGTGCCGACTGTCGAGGGGCTCGCGGGTTCGGCTGACCGCAGGTCGGCGACGAGCCCGGAGACCTGGAGGTCCGCGACGGTCACCCGGTGATGGAAGAGGTAGTCCCAAACAGAATACCGAGCCGTCGTATGCTGGATGGAGATCACGCGTCCTGCCTGCACCACGCGGATGTCGCGCAGGTCGGCGGAGGACAGCCCTGCGGAAACCCGCCCGATGGAAATCTGGGTGCCGGCGATTCCCGAGGCGGCTTTGCGGGCGGCCCAGGTCTGGATGGTCGGCGTGAATGCCAGGACCAGGGCGATGGCCAGGAGCGCAGCGCAGAGGCCTATGAGTGCGGCGATGACTTTGAATGTTTTCATGGGACCGGATGGACGCCGGAAGGACGTAGTAGAAGAGGGACGGCGAACTGGCTCAAGACGGCTCCCGCGTGCCGGAAGTTCCGGCGCTCATCGACTGTTTCGGAAACGGCACGGATCAGCGCGTGCGATGGGACCGCGCGAAAACAAAACGTTCGCAGGCGGCAAAGACCGCGCTGCGAACGTGAAAGGAATTACCGTTGGGCGGCGCCCGTCGGGAGAGGCTCAGTGCTTGCGTTTCTTGATCGCGAGCTGGGCG
>JAJXVO010000065.1 GCA_021782105.1 bacterium | reverse complement strand
ACTGGAACGGGGCGGCTATCGAGCCCTGCTCGCGCGCGACGGCGCGGAGGCGCTTGAGGTCTTCCGCCGCAACGAAGCCGAGATCCGCCTCGTGGTGACCGACGTGCTGATGCCCGTGATGGACGGCCCGGCCTTTGTACGCGCCATCCGCGACGCGGGCAGCCGCGTGCCTGTCCTCGCCGTGAGCGGTTTTTTTGATTCGCCCGAAACGCAGCAACAGGTCCATGCAAGCGTCGACGCCTTCATCAGCAAACCTTTCAGCACCGTGGAGCTGCTCGCCGCCGTCCAGACCCTCATTCGCAAGGGGCAATCCGATCGGGCGGGTTGAGTCGTTATTGCCCAGGCGATGTCGCATGACCGGCCCGGCATCCCCCTCCCGGTCCGATCCTTAATCCGCCTGTCCCTCCGTCCCGCCCTAGACCAAACTGAAATTTCACAGGGATGAAGGGGATGGGGATCGGGAAAGTTGGAAATTCGGAAATTGGGAAGAAGGACCGGGAGGGGAAGCTGAGATTGGGAGGACGGCGGGAAATCCGGAGTTTGTCCGCGGTCCGCTGGGGTTATTCTCGCTCCTCGCTGCTCGATTCTCGCTTCTTCGAAACTGTTAAAACGGACCGTTTTCGACCCACCCCTTCACCCTCACTCCTGTCGGGTTCGTCATTCTGCACCCGGGGAATCCGCGATTCAAATCCGGCGGCCGGGTTTAGGTTTTTCCTCGCCGAGCGCCGCCGCGGTTTCTAGCTATCGGGCCGATGAGTGCGTCGAACCCAAACCTGTACCTCGTCGGCTTCATGGGCGCGGGGAAGACCGTGGTGGGGCGCGCCGTCGCACAAAAGCTTGGCCTCAGGCTGCTCGACAGCGACCAGGAGATCGAAGCCAAGGCGGGCCGGACCATCACCGAAATCTTCGCGCGCGACGGCGAACCCGCCTTTCGCGAGATGGAACGCGCATTCATCGAAAGCGGCCATCCCGACCACGGCTGCGTCGTCGCCTGCGGCGGCGGCCTGATCGTCCAGCCCGGCATGCTCGACGTCGTTCGCAAGAAGGGCGTCATCATTTGCCTCCACGCCTCGATCGACACGCTGCTCCAGCGCACCGCCGCAAGCCGCAACCGCCCCCTGCTCAACGTCGAGGACCAAGAGAGCCGCCTCCGCGCGCTGTTCGCCCAGCGCGAACCGATCTACCGCACCGCGGGCACGATGATCCTCACCGACAGCCGACCGTTCCACGACATCGTCGCCCATGTCATTAGAAGCTATCGCCGCGAGGCCGCCGACCGGGCACGCTGCTGAGTCACGGACGACGACGGGGACTGCGGATCCCGACAAATCCTCGCTCCCGCCTAGACTTCCGCGCAATTCCGTAAACCTTCAGGCCGTGCAGAACCTCAAGTCCCTCTTCGATCTCAACAAGTCGTGGGCGGAGAAGATCCGCGCCGCCGACCCTTCCTTCTTCGAAAAGCTCTCGCAGCAGCAGTCCCCCGAGTATCTTTGGATTGGATGCGCCGACAGCCGGGTGCCCGCGAACGAGATCGTGGGACTCCTGCCCGGGGAGATGTTCGTCCATCGCAACATCGCGAACATCGTGGTGCACACGGACCTGAACTGCCTGAGCGTGATCCAGTTCGCCGTGGATATGCTGAAGGTGAAACACATCATGGTGGTCGGCCACTACGGCTGCAGTGGCGTGGGCGTGGCGCTGCGCTGCGAGCGCGTGGGTCTCGCCGACAACTGGCTGCGCCACCTTCAGGACGTGCGCGAGAAACACGACGCCTGCCTGTGCGGGTTGCCCGGCTTCACCGAGCGCAGCGCGCGCCTGTGCGAACTCAACGTCGTCGAGCAGGTCGTCAACGTGTGCCAGACCACCATTGTACGCGACGCCTGGGAGCGCGGCCAGCAGCTCACCGTCCACGGCTGGATTTACGGTCTTCGCGACGGCCGCCTGCGCGATCTCGACTGCACGGCGAGCGGGACCGAGGAGGCGACCCTAAAGTATCGGGCCGCGATCCAAAGGCTGCAGACCACGGGCCCCGAGCTGCCGTTATGAGGACCGGCGCCTCCAGGGCGCCGGCTCAGAGCATCAGCTTGATGCCCTTGCGCAGGTAGGTGGGCACGTCGAGGTCCTGGCCCTCGAACAGATTGCGGTCGGTGTTTTCGAAATGGCCGCGCGACTCGACCTCGCCAAAGGAAAACTCGTCCTGGGCGGTGTCCGGCTTCGCTGCGGCGGCGTCCGCCGCCGCGGGCGTGGAGGGAGCGGGGGCCGCGTTTTCGCGGGCAGCGGCCGGCGTCCCGCCGACGGCGGGCGCGGGCTCTGAGGCGGGCTGCCCTGCGTCCCCGGCGGGCTTGTGCGCCTCCGCGGACGGCGCGGGCCTCGTGGAGGGGCGGGCGCGAACCGGGGTGGCGGGATTGCGCACGGACGCGCGACCGCGGCCGCCCAGATCCGTCGTGCCCAGGACCACCACCTCGACGCGGCCCTTCATGGCCTCGTCGATGACGGCGCCCATGATCACGTGGGAATCGAGTCCGAACTCCTCGGTGATCGCCTGCATCAGCGCGTTCACCTGGTGCGTGGCAAGGTCGGGGCCGGCGGTGATGTTCACGAGCAGCCGGTCGGCCTTGCGTGCGTTCTCCGGCATGGCCAGCAGCGGGCACTGGCGAAGACTCTCGATCGCCCGCTCCGAGGCGTTCTCCCCCTCGCCCGATCCAAGACCGAAAAGGGTTTTCCCGCCGCGGGACTGGAAGGCCTGGCGGAGGGTCGAAAAATCGACGTTGATCATGCCCGTGCGCAGCAGCATGCCCCAGATCGCCTTCACTCCGCGGCCGATCCACTCGTCCGCGCGGGCGAAAGAGTCGAGCACGCTCTCGTTTTCGGCGGCCTCCTGAAGCAGCACGTTGTTGGGAAGCAGAATGACGGCGTCCGCGACGCGGCGGAGCGCGGCGAGCCCCTCTTCCGCCTGCTTGAGACGGCGTCCGCCCTCGAAGCTGAAGGGCATCGTGACGAAGGCGATGACGAGCGCGCCCTGCTCGGCGGCGATCTCGGCCACGACGGGCGAGGCGCCCGATCCGGTGCCTCCGCCCATGCCTGCCACGAGAAACACAAGATCCTGGTCCTTGAGCGCGACCGAGATCTTCGCACGATCGGACTCGGCCGCCTCGCGTCCGAGCTCGGGGTCGCCGCCGGCGCCCAGCCCGCGCGTGACGCCCGACCCGATGAGCACCTTTTCCTGCACGGGGGACGCGGAGAGCGCCTGAAGGTCGGTGTTCACCACGACCATCTGCACGCGGTCGAGGTTGTCCATCTTGAGCCGGTCGACGGCGTTCGAGCCGCCTCCGCCGACGCCGACCAGCTTGATCGCGAGGTCGCGCTCAGTGAGCAGGGACTGTTCCAGGGGAAGTTCGGAGTCCATGGCGGGGATCAGAAGCCAGAGAGGATGCGTTGCAGGAAATTCGGGGACTTGCGGTGCGCCGCGCGCGGCGCCGCCTCGGTCTGGGACGAGAGCCCGTAGTAGAGCAGGCCCAGGGCTGTGTTGTAGCCCGGTTCGCGAAGATTCTGACTGACGGTGGACGGGGCCTCGCCGAGGTGGACAGGCACGCCGAAGACCTTGGCGGCGCATTCCGCGATCGCCGGAAGCTTCGAGGAGCCGCCTGTCAGGACGACGCCTGCGGCGCACTTGTCGGGTGCGAACGCCGGGCCGAGCTTCTTCTTCACAACCTCAAAAATCTCCCAGGTGCGCGCCGCGCAGATCTGCTCGATCGTGTGGCGGGGAAACTGGCGGTCTCCGATGGCGAAATTGCCGTCCAGCCATACCTTCTCTCCCTTCGAACCCGGTGCGATCAAGGCGCGCCCATGGTGGACCTTGAGCTTTTCGGCCTGCCCCTCGGTGAGGCGGAGGCCGATGGCCAGATCGTTGGTGATGTGTGCGCCGCCGACGGCGACGACCCCCGTCACGAAGGGACACCCATCGCGGTAGAGCACGTAATCGGTCGTTCCTGCGCCGACGTCGATCGAGAGGATGCCGTTGTGACGCTCTTCGGGGGTTGTCACCATGTGGCCGGAGGCGAGGCTCGAGAGGATGAGTTCGCGCACGGAGAGGTTGAAGCCGCGGATGACGTGGATGCCGTCGGCGAGCTTGTTCTCCTGCCCGTGGACGATCCAGTAGCCGGACTCGAGACGGCGGCCCACGAGGTGCTCGGGCGAGCCGGGGACGATGCGGCCGTCGAGGCGGAAGGGGCGGCGGAGATTGTGCACGACCATGCGGCCCGCGGGCAGCTCCTTGGCCGTGGCGAGCGAGCAGACGGTGTCGACGTCCAGCATGCTCACCATGTTGTCGGCCGACTTCACATTGACGGAGGCCTCGTTGTAGAAGCCTTCGACGTGCCCGCCCGACTGGGCGAGGTACACAAAATCGATCCGCTCGCCGGCCCCCTGCTCGGCGGCCTCGAGGGCCGAGTGGGTGCATTCGCTGGCGGCCTTGTAGTCGACGACCGTGCCCTTGACGACGCCTCGCGACTGGCATTCGCCATAGCCGATGATGGCGAGTTCGCGGCCGGTGTATTCTCCGATGAGGACGGTGATTTTGGACGTGCCGATTTCGACGGCGCCGATGAAACGGGTTTTAGAGCTCACGTTGCGGGGGATTGCGCTGCAGGAGTGGAAAAGTGATCGGGGCTGCCCGGCGGCCGTCGTCGCCCGCGCTGGCCTCGACACGCCGCGAGCCCTTCGACGCCACGGCGTCGCGGAAGGCCACGGGGACGTTCCGGCCCAGGCTCAGGTCGATCCGCGCCAGCGGATTGTCGGCCGTCGGCTTCATCGCGTCGCAAATGTAGTCGAAGTACGCCAGCTGCCGGAAAAAGTTCTCGTGGGTGGTGAAGATCACGCTCTCGCAGACGGGCGACCTGACCTCGATGAAGCCGTCGCTGTGAAATTGGGCGAGCGAGATGACGTGGAAAAGCGAATACAGGCGCTGGCTCTCGTAGCGTGCCTTGGTGATCAGGTCGGCCACGACGTCCATGCCTTCGATCGGATCGAAGCGTCCGCCGTGCTTCACGAGCTTCACGCCGTCGAGCCAGGGAAGCGCGTTGCAGAACGAGGCGGCGTACCCCTCGCCCTGGAAGACCACGCCGTCACCGGCGACAAAATACATCTGCGGGGAGCCCGACCCGTCGCGCACCATCACCCGGGTGACGGGCGTGCGCTCATTGAGCCTGACGACGAGCGTGTCGGGAAAGCGTTTTTCGAGCACGGCCACGCGGACCTGGCCCGAGGCGAGCAGGCGCGCCTGGAGCTGGCGGAGGTCGAGTTCCATAAGGCTCGCGCCCTTCGGAATGGCGAGAGCCTTCACGGCCCACTCCGCCGTGAGCACTCCGTCGGTCTTGAAATCGGGCATCGCGCGGACGGGGCCGACCTCATCGGCGCGCGCGATCGTGCGGGGATGGTACTCGATGGCGGTGATGAGTGCGATGGTGGCCCAGGTGACAGCGCCCGCAAAGGCGATCCCCGCGACGACCTTGCCGATGGCTAACGCGTACCTCCGCCGCCCGGTCTTCGACATCGCGCGCGGAGTCACCTCCTGGGGAATGTCCCTCCAGGAGCGCGCCGTGGGAAAGAGTCCGGACTGTTCGCTCATGAGCCTAGATGCCTCCCGCCGCCCTGAACCGCTCGAATGCTGGCGCAACCAACTCACGAACCAAGGCCGTGTAATCGAGTCCCGCGCAGCGTGCGCTCATCGGCAGCAAGCTGGTGTCTTTCATGCCAGGGAGCGTGTTGATTTCGAGGAAAAAGAGTTCGTTTTTCTCCGAAAGCATGAAGTCCATGCGCGCGTAGTCGCGGCAGCCGCACGCCCGGAAGGCCGCCTCGGCGGCGCGGCGCACCTCGGCTGCCGTCTCCTCGGGAATCGGAGCTGGCACGAGGTATTCAGTAAGTCCCTTCGTGTATTTGGAGGTGTAGTCGAAAAGTCCCGACTTGGGGCGGATTTCCACCACGCCCATGGCCCGTCCATTGAGCACGCCGACGGTCAGCTCGCGCCCGATCACGCGGCGCTCGACCAGCCACTCGCCCGGCTCGAGCCCGGCCAGCGCGGCCTCGAGCTGGGCCCGCGAGTCAATCACGCGAAGCCCGACGCTGCTGCCGTTGCAGGATGGCTTGAGGATGAGGCGCTCGCCGAGTTCCCCTACGATGGCGGCGGCGCCAGGCCGGGAGTCGCGATCGAAGGAAATTCCCGGGCACACGCGGACGCCGAAGTCGACGACGCGCTGCTTGGTGCGGACTTTGTTGAAACAGACCTCTGACGACGCAGCGTCGCAACCGGCATAGTGAACGCCCGCCACGTCGAGCAGGCGCTGCATGCCGCCGTCCTCGCCAAAGGTGCCATGCAGCGTGGAGAAAACCACATGCCGGAGCGGATCGAGATCGGCCGGAAGGACCGGCTGCTCGATGGCAAACAGCCGGGTTGGGTAGCCGCGGGAAAGTGCTGCGGCGGCGGCCTTTCCCGAACCGAGGGATACCTCGCGCTCGGCGGAGGTGCCTCCGCAAAGGACTGCTACGACGGGATTCGTTGACATGGGAAGCCTTCGTTGAAGTGGATGTCGCTGTGAGCCGAAATGGGCGGTCGGTGTTGGCATGGTGTCTGAAGCAAAGGGGGGAAGGGTCGGAAGGAGTGCAGCAGTCACAGGACGCGGCTCCACTCCCTCCCGAAGAGCAACACCTCGGGTTCGAGCAGGACCCCGGCGCGCTGGAGGACCTCGGCGCGCACGAGGCGCATCAGCGCGATGACGTCGGCCGCGCGCGCCGCGCCGCAGTTGATGATGAAATTGGCGTGAACCGGGGAGACCTCGGCGTCCCCCACTCTTCGGCCCTTCAGGCCACAGGCCTCGATGAGCCGCCCCGCGAAGTCGCCGGCCGGATTCTTGAAGACGCAGCCCGCCGAAGGTTCGCGCGGCTGGCTGGCCTGGCGCTTGATGCGGAAATCCTCGATCTTGCGCGCGATCGCCTCCGACTCGGTCTTGGAGACGGGGTTGATCAGCGCTCCGAGCGCCACGCACGAGCGCAACTCGAAGCAGGAGCGGTAGTCGACCGTGAGCTTCTCCTTCGGCACGGCCCGGACCTCCCCCGCCGGAGTCATGAGCAGGACTTCCTGCACGACGTCGAAAAACCATCCGCCCATGGCTCCCGCATTCATCCTGAGCGCGCCACCCACGCTGCCGGGAATGCCTTCCAGGAACTCGAAACCCGAAAGTCCCGACCTGGCTGCCTGGCCGCACAGCGCTTTCAAGCGCAGCCCCGCACCCACCCAAATGCGTCCGTCGGGCTGCATGTCGAAACGCGACCAGGCCGGTTGGACAAGGGAGAACACGAGTCCGTCGACCCCCTCGTCGGGGACCACCAGGTTGGAGCCGCGCCCGAGGCAATACACGGGGATGCTTTCGGAGGCGGCGTAGAGAAAGAGCTGGCGGATATCCTCGACCGTGGCGGGTTCGGCATAGAGCCGGGCGGCTCCGCCGGCGCGCAGAGTCGTCTTCGGCCCCAGGGGTTCCTCGCGCACCAGCCTGGTCTCCGGAGAGAGCCGGAGCCGCAGGGCCGCAGCCCGCGCACTCCAGGGGCGGGAGGCCAGCCAGGTCCGCGCCTTTTGGTCGATGTCACCGGCGCCGATCACCGCGAGCCAGTCGCCCGGGCGAAGCGCCGCCTCGACCGCCGCAAAACAGGCAGCCGCATCGGAACCGTGATTCGAAAGCTTCCCGATTCCCGCCGCACGGCAGGCTTCGAACAGGTCCCCGGAACTACCCCCGGCCACCGGGTCCTCCCCCGCCGGATACACGTCGAGCAGGTGAACCGCGTCCGCCGTCGACAGCGCCGTCACGAAATCGTGCAAAAACCGGGCGGTCCGGCTGTACCTGTGGGGCTGGAACGCCGCAATCAGCCGCGCGCCCCGCGGTATCTGTCCGCGCAGGCTCGCGAGAAGCGCGGCAATCTCCGCGGGATGGTGCGCATAGTCCTCGACCACCACAAAATCCGTGTCGCGGTGCAGGACTCCCTGTCGGCGGCGCACCGACGGATAATCGGCCAGCACGTCGCGCCCGGCCGCCGCCCCCATCAGCTCCGCCGCGGCCAGCGCAGCGGTCGCGTTGAGCGCGTTGAAAGTGCCCCGCGCCCTTACCCGGGCCGAGCCCAGCCTGAAGCGGCCGCCTAGTTCCAAAAGGAGCCCCGCGTCGTCATCGAGCAGGATGCGGCTCGAAAATTCGCCTCCTTCGCCAAACCGCACCGCCCTGGGCCGCCCTGCCACAAGCTTCGCCGAGATCGAGCAGGCTCCATTGACCAGCACCGTTCCCCGCGTGCGTTCAAACAGGTCCCGGAAAGTCCGCTCCAAATCCTCCTGCGTCCGATAGTGGTCGGGATGATCCCAGTCGAGGTTGGTCGCCACCGTGATCTCCGGGCAAAACCGCTCGATCGTGCCATCGCTCTCGTCGATCTCGGCCACCACCCACTCGCCCGATCCTGCCGCCGCAGGAGGAAGCGCATCGTCGCCAAAGAGTCCTCCAACGACGTAGCCCGCATCAAAACCCGACTTCCTGAGCGCGTGCACGAGCATCGCGGTCGTGGTCGTCTTGCCATGCGAGCCGCACACCGCCACCAGGCGGAGCCCCTTCACAACCTCGGCGAGCAGTTCTCCCCGGCGCACCACCGGGATTCCGTCCCTGTGCGCGGCCACCGAAGCAGGATGGTCGGGCTTGATCGCCGAAGAGCACGCCACGAGGTCGCAGCCCGAAGGCATCGGCCCCACTTCGATTCCGGCGCGGTCGAGATGCACTCTCATCGCGTCCGTCATCGCATCGTCTTCGCCCGTCACTCCATAGCCCCTGCCCGCCAGGTACAGCGCGAGCGGACCCACTCCCATGCCGGCGATGCCGACACAGTGGATGCGCTTCACAGGCCGTCCGAAAAGCGTGGAGCGGGAATCCGTCATGAGGTTGCCGACGCCGCCTCCGGGGGTTGGACATCCGTGCCGCCGCGCGCGTTGCCCGAGGCGATCGCCTCGAGGTCGTCGAGCATCATGTCGAGCGAATTGGCGCGCTCGAGCCGCTGGAGGTTGGACCGGAACTTCGTGAGCAGCCAGTCGTTGAAAATCGTGTCGCGCACCTCGGCGCGCAGGGAGGCGAGGAAGGTCTGCTCGATCACGAGGCCGGCGCCCTGCTGCTCGACGAACGCGGCGTTGGCGCGCTGGTGATCGTCGGCTGCAAAGGGAAAGGGCACGAGGATCGCCGGGGTGCCGCAGCGCACGAGCTCGGCAATCGTACCGGCGCCTGCGCGAGAGACCACCAGGTCCGCCGCCGAGACAAGTTCGGCCATGCGGTCGCAGAAAGGCACGAAAACGGCACGCACAGACACGCCTCCACGCGAGCGCTGCTCGACGGTCTCGGGGATGTCCTTGCCCAGACCGGTCACGCAATACACCTGGATTCCGTCGGCCAGCAGCGCGCTGAGCTCGTCACGCACCCACTCGTTGAGGGCCGCAGCGCCCTGACTCCCGCCGAGCACGGCCAGGACCTTGCCGTGGGGGAACAGGCCGAGCGCTTCGCGCGCCGCCTCGGTGGGCAGCCGCACGATCTCGCTGCGAACCGGCAGACCTGCGTGGCGGATCGTCGAGGGCCTGGCCGACGACAACTGCACCCCCGGAGGCAAAAACACCCGCGTTGCCACCCTGCTGAGCAGGCGGACGGCACGACCGGGAACACGATTGGCCTCGTGCAGCGCCACGGGCACGCCGTTCAGATAGCCGGCCAGCGCGAGCGGCGCCGACGTGAAGCCGCCGAACCCGAGAATACAGTCCGGAGCCAGGCTGCGGACAATGTGCCAGCTCGAGACAAATCCCCGGATCTGGCTCACGGCGCAGCGCGAGAATTTCACGGGATTCCAGCCGAAGCCCGAGCCGGGAATGCGCAGAAATCGCAGATGCGGATATTTCTCGATCAGGCGCGCATCAACCTTCTTCTGGCTGATGAGCATCGTGACCCGATGCCCTCGTGCCACGAGCCCCTCGGCCAGGGCGATGCCGGGCGAAAGATGCCCGCCCGTGCCGCCGCAGGATAACACGAAATTTTTCATGAAAGGAGTTCGCGGATGGACCGCACCGGACTTCCAAGCCGGGCCCGTCCCCAGGTGCGCTCGGTGCTCAGGAACACCCCGACGAAGATGCCCATCAGGAGAAGATTGGAGAGCCCCGCGCTGAGAAACGGCAACGACATGCCCTTGGTCGGGAAGATGCCCGTGACGACCCCCAGGTTGATGACGGCCTGGAGGCTCAGCATGAGCAGTGAGCCGAGCACGATTTGAAATTGAAACTGGTTGGGCGCCTTGCGCAGGTGCATCAGGCCCGCGACAAAGATGATCGAGAAGACGGCCACCACGCCGACGGTGAAATAGAGGCCCAGCTCCTCACCGACGACGGCAAAAATGAAATCGGTCTGCGCCTCGGGCAGGAATTTGTGCTGCTGACGCCCCTGGCCCAGGCCCGCGCCATCCACGCCGCCCGCGGCGAACGCCGCGAGCGCCTGGTAGAGCTGGTACGTGCCGCCCTGCCGGTTGCCCTGGACGTCGAGGAAGGCCGTGAAGCGTCGCAGGCGGTTCGGGTTGTGAAGCACGGCGAGCGTGAACACCAGCGTCACAGCCAGAATGGTCGGCAGGATGTAGCGCCACCGCGCTCCCGCCAAAAATAACATCACCAGCCCCACCGCAACCGCCAGCGCCGCCGTCCCAAAGTCGGGCTCCAGCAAGATCAAGCCGGCGAACCCGACGATCATGGCCAGGGGATAAATGAATCCCCGGCGCAGTTCGTTGATCCGCGTCTGATTGAGCGCCAGATAATGGGCGAGGCAGAACACCATCGCGATCTTGGCAAACTCGGACACCTGGATGCGCAGGGAGCCGAAACCCAGCCAGCGCCGGCTGCCCTTCACCGAGATCCCGACGTGGGGGATCAGCACCGCCACCAGCGACAGCAGCGACAGTCCGCCCACGATCCACGCGAATCGGCGCAGATTTTCGAGATCCAGCCTGCCGACAAGGGCGCACAACCCGATCGTCAGCACCACTCCGATCAACTGCTTGTCGAAGTAGTAGTACGGGCCCTCCTTGAAGGCCGTGCCCGCGCTGAAGAGCATGATCAGCCCCAGGACCGACAACGCGATGCTGCACACTGCAATGACGGCTGCGGGTGTGAGGGCAAGGCGAAGGCGTGGGGGGCGGGCAGCAGACGGCGTCGAAGGCGCGGGATCAGGGGGGGACATCGTCACCTTGGCGGACTCAGTTACCGGACTGGTTCTTCTGATCGTCGGAACCCGAGGCGGGCTGTGATGAACTGGAACCCGAGGAACCGGATCCATCGTCAACATTGATCACCGGCACGCCGTTGTCCTGAGTGGCGGCGGGTTTTTTTAGTCCGGAGTCGAGGTCCTGGTCGGAAGAGGGAAGCCCGATCTGGGGCATCACGGGCGCCGTGGACTGAGAAGCGGCGGGCGGCGTCGAAGGCGCCGATGCCTGGTCGTCCGGCTGCGGCACAGGTTGTTCGGACAAAGACGGGGTCGACGCTTTCGCACGCGACTTGGAGGCCTTGGGCGCCTGCCAGCCGGGGATGACCAGCTCGCGGCCCACGCGGATCATGGCCGGGTTGGAGATGTTGTTGGCGACGGCGATGTCTCCGGCCTTCACGCCGTATTTGCGGGCGATCGAACCGAGGGTCTCGCCCGCCTTGACCACGTGCTTAACGGAACCGTGGATGGCGGCAGCCTTCTGGGAGCGCGGAGCCGCGAGATCCACGGGAGCCTGGGCGGAGGAGCCCTGGGTCGCGGCGGACATCGGCTTGGTCGGGACGATGAGTTTCTGCCCGACCTGCAGGACGGCGCCCGCCTTTAGGTGGTTGGCCTCGCGGAGCTCGGCGATGCTGATCTTGTTTTTATGGGCGATCGTCCAGAGGCTGTCGCCCCGGGCGACCGTGACGGTCGTCGCAGGTGTGACCTCCTCGGGCGCAGCGGGCTGCAGCGCGGACGCCGCGGCGGTGCCAGGACGGGTCGGACTGTAAAGCGCGGGACCGCTGGCGGGAGCGTTGGGGTCGAACCCGAGGCCCTGGGTATCATTGGCCATCGGAGCAGCCGCAATCGGAGCGGCATCGCCGCCCGAAGGAGCATCGCCGGACGGGACCGAAATCGACGGGGAGGAAGAGCTGTCCGTAGCGGTGGCGGCGGGCGGCGGGGTGGCCTTGGGCTTGGTGCTGCAGCCCGGATTGGCCATGATCATGAGGAAGGCAAGCGCGTGGACAGCCGCGACGATGCCGAAGATACGGAGGACTTTCATGGGCGAATGGAGGTTAGGTTTGGTTGTAAAGCTAAGCAGGCGGCACGGCAACCCGCGCCCCCAGGTTTTTCACGAGATTCTCAAAGACATCGCCGCGGTGATCGTAACCGCGAAACATGTCGAAACTTGCAAAGCCCGGACTCAGCAGGACGTTGTCACCTGCGTGGGCGCAGGCCGACGCGGCCGCGACCGCCGCGTCGAGTGAGACGCAATCCGTGTGGGGAAGATGGTGATGCACACAGGCGGCCGACATCGCCGGGCGTGTCTCGCCGATCAGGAACACATGCGCCACTTTGGGCATGATGCGCCGGACAAAGGCATCCAGGTCCCCACCCTTGGCCCGGCCACCGGCAATGAGAAGCACCGGCGCGCGAAAGCGCTCGAGCGCAGCCTCGACGGCATGGAAATTCGTCGCCTTTGAATCGTTCCACCATGCCACGCCGCCGACCTCGGCCACTTTCGATAGCCGATGCCGCCCGAGTCGAAAATCGCGCGCCGCGGCATACAGCATCTCCTCAGGAAGTCCGTTCCGGCTCCACCAAGCAGACGCGAGCACGAAGTTTTCCCTCTGCGGGTAGTCCTCGAAGACCGTGCCCGCAAGCAGCGCGTCGGGAAACAGGTTTTCAGTGGGCACAAGGGACCCCGCCGGCAGCGTCACTCCGAGACGCTGCGCATGCGCCCGCACCGAACTGCCCACCAGCACCAGCGCTCCCGGGGACTGGAGCACCAGCCGGTGTTTGGCCGCGAAATACGCATCCAATCCGCAATGACGCTCAAGGTGATCCTCCGCGAAATTCGTCCACAACACCGAGTCCGCACGAAACAGGCTCATCGCCTCGGCCTGAAACGAACTCACCTCGCAAATTGCCCAGTCGTCCGCTCCCCCTCCGTCGCGATCCAACGCCAGACGGCTGAACGAATAGCCCACGTTCCCGGTGGCAAAGGCCTCGCGTCCGGCCTGCCTCAGCGCGTGCGCGAGAAATTCGGTCACCGTGGTCTTTCCGTTCGTGCCCGTGACAGCCACCCGTTTCCCCCGCCAGAATAGAGAGGCAAAATCGAGTTCTCCCAGGCTGACGCATCCGGCCCGCCTCGCCGCTCCAAACCAGGGGTGCCCGGACCCGAAGCCCGGGGAGTGGACCACCAGACGGCAGGCCGCCGCCTCGGCTTCTCCGAACGCCACCCGGTCCCCCGCCCCCGGCTTCTCGTCGTAAATCACCGCCGATGCGCCCACCGCGGCCAGGAGGTCCCGCACCGCAATCCCGCTCACACCACCCCCGAACACCGCGACCGGGGCGCGGAGCAACGTGGAGTGGGAATCGGGAAAACGCAGCGACATCGTCAGCGCAGTTTCAGGGTCGCCAGGCCCGCGAGCGCAAAGCCAAGCGACACGATCCAAAAGCGGAGCACGACCTTTGTCTCGGGCCAGCCCTTCTTCTGAAAGTGATGGTGGATGGGCGCCATGAGGAAGAGCCGCTGCCCCACCCCGGTCGCGCGCCGCGTGTATTTGAAATAGCCTACCTGGAGGATCACCGACATGGCTTCCCAGACGAAGACTCCGCCCACGATCACCAGCGTCAGGGGCTGGTGGATCATGAACGAGATCACCCCGATCAGCCCGCCTATCGCAAGCGATCCCGTGTCGCCCATGAATACCTCCGCAGGATGCGAGTTGAACCAGAGAAACGCCATGCACGCACCAATCATCGCCCCGAGCACCACCGTCAGTTCGCCCGTTCCCGGCACGTAGCTGATCAGCAGATACTCGGACATCCGCGCGTTGCCCGCCGCGTAGGCCATGATCGCGAAGACCAGGGCCACCGAGATCGTGCAGCCCACCGCGAGACCGTCGAGGCCGTCGGTCAGGTTGATGGCGTTGCTGAAGCCCACGATCCAAAGGTACATCAGGATCAGCAGCAGAAACCAGGGCATCGAGGGAATCAGCGCCGTCTTCAGGAACGGCAGCCAGAACTCGCGGATTTTGTGCGAACTCGCCGGATGCAGCAGCAGCACGATCAGGGCGCCAAACGCCGCGAGCGACTGCCAGCCGATCTTTTCCCAGGAGGAAATGCCGTCGCGGTTCTTGTGCACTACCTTCAGGTAGTCGTCCCGCCAGCCCGCCGCCGTCAGCACCGTGTACACGAACAGGCTCACGAAGACCCACACGTTGGGGGCCGCCCACAGGACCGACGACAGGAACACCGAGATGAAGATGATGAGGCCGCCCATCGTGGGCGTGTTCTTCTTGTCAAAGCGCTGTGCAAGCTCGCCCGTGCGGTCGTCGTCGTAGTGCTGCCCGAACTTCAGAGCCCGGAAGCGCCGGATCAGCCAGGGCCCGATGATGAAACCGATGACCAGCGCCGTGGCCGCGCCGAGGAGCGTGCGCACGGTCAGGTAGCGCAGCAGCCGCAGCGGATGGAAGACGTTATCGTAGTTGGCCAGGTAGGACAGCATGGGATTCAGTGTGCCGCCGCGGCGACGGCGCCGGAGAGGGCGGTTTCGAGTCGGTATTTTCTGCTGCCTTTCACGAACACGGCGCCGCTCCAGGACGCCACGAGCGCAGCCGCGTCCTCCGCGACGGCCACGACGCGGATCTGGTCGAAGGAGGCGCCCGCCTCGAGCAGCCCCGCAAGAAGGCTCCGCGCCTCCGTGCCGATCACGACCGCGAGGTCGCCGGATCTCAACGCTAGCGACCGGCCCAGGGCGCGGTGGTACGCGGGCGCTTCCGGCCCGAGTTCCTCCATGCAGCCCAGCAGGTACAACGACGGACGGCCGTCGTTCGCCAGGCCGCGGAAGTTCTCCAACGCGTCCCGCATGGACGCCGGATTGGCGTTGTAGCAGTCGATATAAAGAAGCCGCCCGTCCGCGCGCACGATCTCGCCCCGCCAATGCGCGGGGCTCCACGCCCCGATGCGCTCCTGGATCTGCGCGGGGGAGACCCCCAGCCAGAGCGCCGAACAGATCGCCAGCGCCACGTTTTGCGCCATGCCCGGGGACACCCGGCGCAGCGTGAATATCAGCGGAGGCGGGGGCCCGTAGGCCAGCGCCACCGCCGTGGTGTCCTCCCGCTGTGTGACGGTGAAATAGACGACGTTCTTCGGCGGCTCCGACGGGCGAATGACCTCCGCCGGCTCCAGGACCATCCGGTCCACGCCCAGTTCGCGAAACGCCGGCAGTTCGGCGCACTGCCTGGGGAAAACCGCCACGCCCGCGGGACGCACGGCGGCAGGCAGCTTCGCCTTCTCCCGCGCCACGCCCTCCAGATTTCCCAGATCCTTGAGGTGCGCCTCCGCCACAAGCGTGATGATCGCGAGGTCCGGCTCGATCATCCCCGCCAGCAAATCCATGTCGCCGTGCGCGCTGATGCCCGCTTCGACCACGGCAAAATGATGCCGCGTCGGATCGATCCGCGTGAGCGTGAGCGGAACGCCAAGGTGATTGTTCAGGTTGCCCTCGGTGGCCAGCACCCCCCCGGCGGCGCCGCCCAGCAGCACGGCCAGGAGCTCCTTCGTGGATGTTTTTCCGCAGCTACCGGAGATGCCCACGACCTTGCCGCCGAACGCGAGGCGATGCGCCCGCGCTATCGCCTGAAGCGCCGCCAGGGGATCACCCACCACAAGCTGCGGCAGCGCCAGCGAATCGTCGGCTTTCGCGACAAGCGCCGCCGAAGCCCCCGCCGCCAGCGCGGCGCGGACAAAATCATGGCCGTCCCGATTCTCGGTGCGCAGCGCAACAAAACAGTCGCCCGTACAGATCTTCCTTGAATCGGTCGAAAAGCCACCCAGCGGCGCGGCCGGAAGCCGTGTCCAGGTTCCGCCTGTCCACGCGGCGAGTCGATCTGGAGGGAAGACGGGCATGAAGATTCAGGTACGGGCCTCCTTCAGCGATTTGATCCCGATGAGTTCCCTGACGACCTGGCGGTCGTCGAACGGGATCACCGTGTCTCCAAATTCCTGATAACTCTCGTGCCCCTTGCCAGCGATCAGCAGGCAGTCGCCCGGCAATGCAATGTCGAGCGCAAGGCTGATGGCCCGGCGGCGGTCATCGACCCAGGTGATCCTG
>JAJXVO010000337.1 GCA_021782105.1 bacterium | reverse complement strand
CGGGGTTCTGCACCATGGTTCCCTGTTCGTCGCCCGAGCGCAGGGCGGCGATGGTCTCGGCTCTCGCGTCGAAGCCGACCAGCTTCACCTTGCCGCCCGCCTCCCCGGCCTTGCGCAGGGCATTGAGCGCGCCGTGGTTGGCGATGTCGTTGCAGGCGAAGATGCCTCCAAGGGATTTGCCGCAGGCGGCGAGCATGTCGGCAGCGTTCTTCTCGGCGCCGGCGTAGGTGCCACCGGCATAGAAGTTCTGCTTAACCAGCTGGAGGCCGGGGAAGTGCTGGAGGGTATCCACGAAACCCTGTTCGCGCCCCTGGGTGGCCCCGGAGCCCTTGTAGGAGCGGAAGAGCGCCACGGTGCCCTTGCCCTTGAGCAGGGCGGCCATGCGGTAGGCGGCAAGCACGCCGCCGTTGTAGTTGTCGGTGGCGATGAAACTGATCTGGCCCGAGGCGGTGAGGGCCGAGTCGATGACCACGACCGGGATGCCGGCCTTCGTGGCCGCGGCGACGGGCGCCGAGAGGGCGCGCGCGTCACTGGGTGCCAGGATGATGCCCTGCGGCTTGGATTTCACGGCGTCGTCCACCATGCGGACCTGGGTGGCGTAGTCGGCTTCGCTCTCGGGAGCGATCCATTCGACGGTCACGTTGGTGCCCTTGGCCTTTAATTCGGCCTGGGCCTTCTCGACTCCGGATTTGACGATGTTCCAGTAGGGGGAGTTGGCGCTCTTGGTGACGGCGACGAACCGATAGCTGTCGGCGAAGGCAACAGTGGCACAGGCCACGAAAACAAGCAGGAGACGTTTCATGGATCAGGGAGGTTGGGGTTTAGGGTACGCTCCATGATACCAAACCGGTTGTATCCAGTCTCCTCCTATTTTGTCGGGGCGCCCCAGGTGATGCGCCAGTGACCGTCGGCGGCCGTAGGGATCTCGTGGTGACGCTCGAGCCAGTCGATGATGAGATTGCGGATCTCCTCGCTGGATTTCCAGACCACGGGACAGTCCTTGAACATCGTGTATCCGCCGCCCCCGCCGAAGCGGTAGTTGTTGAGCGCCACGCGGAGCCTCGCGTCGGGGGCGAGGGGGCGTCCGCGGTAGCTCAAGCCGACGATGCGCTGGCCGGGCGGGCGGGTCAGGTCCATCGTGTACGTCAGGCCCGAGGCGATGTCGAAATTGTAGCCCGGAATCGTGGGGTCGACGCGGGCGGCGGGGGGCGTGCCCGGCGGGGCCGCGCGGTAATAGAGCGCGGAATGCTCGAGCGCGGCCTTGATCTGGGCACCGGTGGCCTGGACGACCACGAGGGTGTTTTCGTACACGTAGAGGCTGTACACCTCGCGGACGGTCACTGGGCCGGCGGGGATGCGTGCGCGCGGGTTGAAGCTCGATGCGAACGACACATCGGCGTGGCCGGCCTCGGCCTGGACTTGGTTGATGAAATCGATGAGCGCCGTGTCCTGCTCCCGGGCCCGGCTGGCGTCGAGTTCGACGGCGCAGCGGCCGATGGGTCGGCGGAGCCAGGCCTGGGTCGCGGCTTCGTAGGGCGCCACGATCTTTTCGATGACGGGATCGGCGGGAATCTCGCGCGTGACCGGGATTGTGCGGGCGGATTTTGCGATCACCGTCCACGTGCCAGCGGGCGATTGTTGGAGATACAGGTCCACGCGGGCCAGGCAGTCGCCCCAGTGACCGGCCTGGGCGAGCAGCACGCCGTTGACGAACAGGTCGGGAACGACGCGGTGGGTGTGGCCCATGAGGATCACGTCCACCCCGGGAACCTGGCGGGCGAGCGCCAGGCATTGGTTCTCCCCGGGCAGGGCCGGCGGAGGGGCATCTGAGCGGCCGAGGTCCTCCTCCAGGCCCATGTGAACGGCGAGCACGACGACGTCGGCGTGGTCCTTTTTCCTCACCTCGTCGACCCAGCGGCGCGCGGTGGCCACGGGGTCCGCGAATTCGAGCCCCGCGTAGTGGGGGGCATCCTCCCAGACCGGGATTTTTGGCGTCGTGATTCCGATCACCGCGACGCGTACGCCATCGATGGTTCGGAGGATGAAGGGTCGGTAGGCCGGCTGCCGGGACGCGACGGCGAGGGTATTGGCGGAAAGCCAGGGGAACCGCGCCTCGCTCTCGGCCTTGTGCAGGACCTGCAGGCCGAAGTTGTACTCGTGGTTTCCGACCGTCATGCAGTCGTACCGCAAGGCATTCATGACAAGCATCATGGGGTCTACCGGACCGGGTGCCACGCGGGCGTGGACGTATTCGAGCGGGCTGCCCTGGATGGTGTCGCCGCAATCGATGAGCAGGGCGTGCGGGTCCTCGCGGCGCTGGTCGCGGATGAGGGTGGCGATTTTCGCGAGCCCCAATTCGGCGGGTTTGCCGGTGAAATAGTCCTCGGGAAGGACGTGGCCGTGGAGGTCGGTGGTTGAAAGGAGGGTGAGGTGCCGGCGTTCGGCGGCCCGCAGGAGAGCCGCCGGGATCAGGACGGCTGCGAGGAGGACCAGGGTGGCGCGCCGGAGGAGGAAGGGCTGGAGTTTTCCCATGGCGCGTGGATGTCGGGAAACGGGTGCCAAGGCGACGGGATAATGGAGCGTTTCGAGGCGCGGGGAGCGGACCGAAATCGTTCGGACGTGGACAAAAGGGGTGATTCACGTACGGTAACCCTTCGTCTTGGCGGGCCGTTCGGAACGGGGCCGCCTAGTGACCATAGTCCAGCCGATGGCAGCGCAACATTTCGATCTCATCGTGTTAGGTTCGGGGCCCGCCGGGGAGAAGGGCGCCGCCTATGCAGCCGGCTTGGGCAAACGCGTGGCCCTGGTGGAGCGCGAAACGATCCTCGGCGGCACGGTTGCGAACTCCGGCACGCTTCCGTCGAAGACCATGCGCGAGGCGGCCGTGTATCTCGCGGGCTATCGCCAGCGGGGAATCCATGGGGTGACCGTTACGCTTCAGGACCACCTAACGACGCAGGACCTTCTTTATCGCGAGCGTCTGGTACGCCAGCTCGAGCAGGCGCGCATCCGCTCGCATTTGGACCAGAGCCGAGTCTCGGTATTCCACGGTTCCGCAGCCTTCGTGGATTCGCACACCGTGCGGGTCCGCTCGGGGGTGCCCGGGTCGAGCGTCGAGGAATTCCTGATCGGCACCACCTTCCTCGTCGCAACCGGAGCCTCACCCGTGCGGCCGGATCCCTGGCCGGCGAGCCACCCGACCCTGTTCGACTCGGATTCGATCCTGCAGATGCGGGACATCCCTGAGCGCATGGTGGTGGTGGGCGGTGGTGTGATCGGGTGCGAGTACGCCTGCATCTTCGCGAGTTTCGGGGTGAAGGTGACGCTGGTGTGCGAGGACGAGCGGCTGCTGCCCTTTCTCGATTTTGACGTGTCGATGGCGCTGGTGGCCAACATGCGCTCGATGGGCATCGACGTCCGGCTGGCGGACCACGTCGTGGCGGTGCGCCAGGGAGTGACGCTTGCGATGGTCCTGCGTTCGGGCACGGCGCT
>JAJXVO010000064.1 GCA_021782105.1 bacterium | reverse complement strand
GCCGACAGCGTACTCGGCGAGTCCGCTTCCTGCAGGGCTTACGTTGAACACGACCACGGGAGCGATTACGGGCACGCCGACAGCGGTCGGCACGACCGCCGTGCTGGTAGGTGCGACCAATGCGACCGGCACGGGCAATGCGACGGTGACGATCACGGTTGCGGCTGTCGGGACTGCTCCGGTCATTGCCAATGATCCACTGTCTGTGGCTGGCACCGTTGGCACGCCTTTCGGTTTCACGATTACGGCCTCCGGTGCGCCGACGAGTTATTCCGCCAATCCACTCCCAGCGGGTCTCCTGTTCAATGCCACAACGGGTACAATATCAGGAATACCAACTTCGATTGGGATCACTCAGGTGCAACTTGGTGCGACCAATGCGACCGGAACCGGCGCCGCGATGGTGACGATCACGATCGGTGCCGCAGGAATCGCCCCGATCATCACCAATTATCCGCTTACCGCGACAGGTATCGTGGGAAGGCCGTTCAGTTTCTCAATCACAGCATCGGGAGCGCCGCTCAGTTATGAAACGAGTCCGCTTCCATTGGGTCTCGTTTTGAACACAACGACGGGATCAATCACGGGTCGGCCCACGAATGTGGCAGAGTCCGCTGTGCTGCTGAGCGCCAGCAACGCCGCAGGGACGGGGCATGCAATTCTGATGGTCAAGGTCATTCCGGCTCCCCGCAGTTGGATCTCGGTCTTTTCCGCCCGTGCCATGTGCGGACCTGGAGACAAGGTCCTCATCGTGGGATTCTATGAGTCGGGTGGATCGGAGAACTTTCTGGTCCGTGCCATCGGGCCGGGCATGATCCCCTACGGCGTACCCAATGCGATCGTCGATCCCAAGGTGACGGTATACGGTTCAAGCGGGGCGCTGGCCACCAATGACAATTGGGAGATGGGCAGCAACGGCCAGTCCGACGGCGCGGCCATCACTGCCGCGAGTTCAAGGGTAGGCGCGTTCGCCCTCGGATCGGGAAGCAAAGACGCCGCCCTGCTCTTCACCGGCAATGAAGGTGTCCCAACCACCTGTCTGATCGAGCCGAATACGACTCCGGGTGACGCTCTGGCCGAACTGTACGACACCGACAACGGACTGGGAGGACATATCACCAGTGTGTCGGCTCGTCTGGAAGTCGCTGGCGTTGGATTCACATCGACAGTGGGAATGGTGATCGCGGGCGATGCGCCCAAGACACTGTTGATTCGCGGAGTCGGCCCCACATTGGCGACCTTCGGAGTCTCGGGGGTGATTGCTGATCCCGTGATCACGCTCTTCTCGGGTAACGTGGTGACAAAGATTGCCTCCAACGACAACTGGGAGGTTGGGGATACCACGGCTAGCCAGATGACCGATGTCACCGCACAAGTCGGTGCGTTTCCTCTGCCTTCCGGAGGAAAAGACGCGGCCCTGCTGGTTACCCTGCAGCCTGGCACCTATACGGTGCAGATTACCGGAGTAAACGGTGCGACTGGCGTCGTTTTGCTCGAGGTCTACGTAGTCCAATAAAGCGCCGGTCCATCATCGGGGATTCCGAGGCAACGCCGGAATCCCCTGTGTCGCCAAACCCCAACGACAATTCTACACGCGTAGTGATGCTGCGGCAGGGCACCAATCCAAACCCGGACCCTCGGCCGATACCATAACTGGACCACTAACCTTCGATGGGGCGGAGTCCCAAGGACACGCCCCTGCCGTTTTCGGAAACAAAAGACATCCCATGAAACTGAATTCAAAACTCATCGCCGGCTCGATTCTCGCGCTAGGCTTAACCTCCACGTCTTGGGCGACGACCGAACCGTCCCATGTCAGATTTTGAGTTGAAAAACCGGTCAACAAAATGGAGGAGATTCAGGTCTCGAACTTCGACGATGAGAGCCTCGGACGTATCATCGATTTGGGCGTCGACATGGTGAACGGGCGGATCGTCGAGGTTCTGGTGCAGGCCGACAGTTCGCTGGGAGTCGGCGACAAGATCGTGGCGGTGCCTCCGCTCGCTTTGTATTCCGACCTCGTCAACGACGTCTATCGGCTCAATGTAAGCACGGAGGTCTTTAAGACGGCTCCTGGAATTGACCTCGCCCAATGGGTCGATTCCGGACGAACCGACCGGGTCGCCGCAGCCTATCGTCATTTCGGGCAGGTGCCCTATTTCTTGAACGAAGGAGACACGACCAAGGCCGCGCACGGTCGTCCGGCGGTTGTGCTCGGATACGTCGAACGATCCAGCAAGGTCCTCGATATGCCGGTTCTGAATCTGCAGAACCAGATACTGGGGAAAGTCTGGTCGTTGTCGCTCGACATCACGCACGGAAAAATCCGCTCCGTCGTCATCATAGCTCCCGGCAATCTCAAGACCAAGAGCGTCGTCCCTGCGGTCGCGCTCAGCTTCAACGCCTCGCATGACGAGCTCCGACTGGACGACAGCAAGGTGGAGTTCAGGGATGAGCCCCGCTATGTCATCACCGAGGCTGGCTTTGGGCAGGAAGCCTCCTACAAGGAAGAATCCTACAAGGGTCCGCGTACTTTGGACGAGCTGGAGCAGGGTGGCAGTTACCTCGACGTGGACACGACCGTCCGCATCAACAGGGAAATGCGCGCCGCGAAGGTTGACCGCAAACACGTGGAGGTCGGCACAATCAACGGCCGTGTCACGTTGCGTGGACAGGTGGCCACGGCTGAAGACAAGAAACGCATCGGCGACATCGCAATCGGGGCCACCCGTCTTGAACTGGTGGACAACCAGATCACGGTGGCGAATCCCGTCAGCGCAGACTAGAGCTTTCTGATCGTCCGATTAGGTGGAGCAGGCACCGAAATGACGGCCATCAATGTCAACCTTTGCCGAACTCTCTTGCTTCCAGCATGGCTAACCGCTGCCCGAGTTTCGCCGCAGGGTCTTCTGGAAGACGCTGCCTTGGCATGCGGTGTTCTTCGCACCCTTGTTCGGCCTACCTCCATGCCGGCCTGGATGAACCGGAAGATGTTGTCGATCAGCAGCAGCACATCGCGGTGTTCGTCGTCCCGGAAATACTCGGCCATCGTCAGGGCCGCGTGTCCGACCCGGAAGCGGCTGCCGGGAGGTTCATTCATCTGACCGAAGATCATCACCATGTTGGGAAGCACGCCGGCATCCTTCATGTCGCGATGCAGTTCCTCCCCTTCGCGACAGCGTTCGCCGATGCCGCAAAAGATGCTCACGCCGTCGTGGTGGCCGATCATGTTGTGAATCATTTCGGTGAGCAGTACGGTCTTGCCGACTCCGGCGCCGCCGAAGAGCCCCGCCTTGCCTTCGCGCTCCAGAGGCATGAGCAAATCGATGAGTTTGATTCCGGTCTCGAAGATTTCCGATTTTGTGGAGCGCCGATAGAGTGCGGAAGGGGCCCGATGGACGGACCGCCGCTGGATGTCCGACAATGCAGGGCCGCGGTCGATGGTCTGGCCAAAGACGTCGAACATGCGCGAGAGGATTCCCTTCCCAACGGGGGCGTTACAGGGGTCTGCCGGTATCTTCCACCGACATTCCACGCGCGAGCCCCTGCGTCGGCGTCAAGGCGATCCCGCGCACCTGGCGGGCGTTGGGCTGCGCCAGCACCTCGATGACGATTTCCTCCCGGGGCCCGGCGTGCAGCACCGAATAGATCGGTGGGAGATGCACGTCGAACTCGACATCCACGACGCTGCCGCGCACTGAAACGACGATGCCGACATTTGCAGGAGTGCCTTCGGTTGCCATGGCTTCGGTGTGCTATCGATCTTGAGCAAAGGTTGGATTTGATTCTGCGCAGTGGGTGCGCTCGGAAAATTCGCCGCCGGGATGCCGGCAGTCCGAAGCACTCGGACTGACTTCCTCGGATGGCTTGGCGACCGCCCGGAACGTACGCACATCTCCAAGCAAACGGCCTGTCCGGAGAGGGTGGCTGACCACGAGACAACCCTTGTGGCCGTGCGGGATTCGTGTTGCGCCTGAGCGCAGGGTCGGAACCGCAAGCCAGTCGGGCGACTGGCTTATTTGACGATCAGGTTGTTCTTAACCTCCTGCACACCCGCGACTCCGCGCGCGTCCTTGCCCGCCGCTTCCTTCTGGTCCTCAGTGTTCACGAAGCCGCTCAATTGAACGACCCCTTTGGCCGTCTCGACACTGACCGCAAACGATTTCACGTTGTTGTCGCCGAGAAGCGCGGACTTCACCTTGGCGGTGATGACCGAGTCGTCGATATACTGGCCGGTGCTATCGCTCGTGCGCGTTTCGACGCAGCCACTGGTCAAACCGACGGCGAGGCCGCCGAGAGAGAGGGTGGCGGTCAAAGCGAGAAGAGAGCTGAGATGCGGGATTCGGCGATGTGTTTTCATAAGTTGCTGGATTTACTTGCCGAGGACCTTTTTGATCTGGCCTGTCTTGACTTGGACCCGGCCTTCAAGTCGTTCCACCTTTCCCTCGGTTTTGAGTTGAGGGTTTCCGAGCACGGCACCGGCGACCTCCTTGGCGCGACCTGCGATGCTTTTTGAGATGCCGGCTGCTTTGTCGTGAGAGCTTGTATTCATTTGGGTTACGTTGGCAGATGCCGTCGTGCGGAGAGTGTAGTCGGAAGACCGGATCCGGCCCATGGGGTGAAACCCTGCGCATGGGCTGCGGTCGGATTCACCGGACTGTGGGTGGACGCTCCGAACCCTGGGAACGGAACGGACTCGGACAGGGACTTCGGTTGGCGACCTGCCAAGTTCAGGCGACCGACGACGGAACGCGCCAACGGATCATTGCCACCTTGATCGAATCGTTGACCGCGAGGCACGCGACCATGGCATACCCGAATATCGCGAGCATCTGCGTCCAGGGCAGCGACGGGAGCCCGGGGATGCCCACGCGTGTCAGGATCGTGCCCGTGAGCGCGTCCACGGTGAGAGCCGCGATCAATGGCTTGCCAGGCATGGTTGACCAGAACCAGCGGCGTTCGCGGGCCGAGACCACGGAGAACACGGCTAAATAGAGCATCGTGAGAAAGCTGAAGGTGCAGAGCACCTTGTCGTTCGAAGCCAGCCCGAAACGCGACCAGGCCATCCATAGGAGGAGGAGAGCCTCGGCGACCATCGCGATTCCCAGAACGACGGATACGGTGATGAACCCGCCGATGTTCCAGGTCTCGGGTTTCTGGGACGGTCGCACGTGGTCGGTTGAGAGTGTGATTTTCGCAAAGTCGGTCATGAACACGAGCAGCAGCATCGCAAATGCGGATACAACGAATTTGCCTGTAATGACAAAGGCGATGGCCACGAACGCAGCCTTGAGGATGGTCCTGCTGATTTTGTTAACGATCCAGGTCAGGATGCGCTGGTAGATCGCCCGGCCCTGCTCGACCAGGGCGACGATGTTCGTCAATCCGGGCTCGGTCAGCACCACGCTTGCGGCACCCTTGGCCACGTCGGTCGCCGAACTGACGGCGATGCCGACCTCGGCTTGACGGAGCGCCGGCGCGTCATTGACCCCGTCGCCGGTCATACCGGTGACGTGACCCGCGCCCTGAAGATGTTGGACTACGATGTATTTGTCCTCCGGGTAGATTTCGGCGAAACCATCGGCTCCCGCGAAAAGGTCCACGGTTTTGTTGGCGGGCAGGGCGGCGGCGGTCTTGAGGTCGGCCACGCGTTGAATGTTCGGGAGCCCGACGCCCCGGCCGGTTTCGAGTGCGACGGCGAGTGAATAACCCGTGAGCATTTTCATGGAAACGCCGAGCCCCTGAAGCGTGGCGACGAGCTGCTTTGCGTCGGGACGGGGTGGATCGTACAGCGATACGAGGCCTATCAGCGAAAGCTTGCCGGATTCCGGACCGCGGGCCACCGCGAGCGTGCGGAAGCCCTTTGCCGATGCGTCATTGACCTTGGCGTCCAACTCCGCGATCGCCGGCGCCTGGAACCCGCAGGCTTCGGCGATGGTGCGCACTGCTCCCTTCATCACGTGCAGGCGTTGTCCGTTTTGCTCGACCACGGCCTCGGTCTTGCGGTTGTTTGGATCGAACGGAGTGAAGGATACGGGCGATACCTTGGGTACATTGTCGAAAACCTTGTGCTCCTTGGCCGCCGCCAGGAAGGCGCGGTCGATCGGGTCCTGGTTGGATTCCTGCGATGCGAGCGCGCCGGCGAACAGCACGTCGTTTTCGGAGGCCTGCTCAAGCGGACTCACGGCGGTGACGGCGAGTTGGTTCAATGTGATGGTGCCGGTTTTGTCCACGCAGAGCACATCCATCGTCGCCGCGTCTTCGGCGGCGCTCAGGCGCGTCACCAGCACGCCGAGCTTGGCAAGTTCCCTGGAGCCGATGGCCATGCTGACGGTGAACATCACCGGCAGGGCAACGGGCACGGCGCTCATCAGCAGCACGAGCAACAGAGGTGTCATTTCGACCAACGACGCTCCGCGGATCAACGAAAAGACGAGCACCATGGCGAGCAGCACGCCGACCACGACGAAGAGCCACCGCACGACCTTGGCGACAATCGCCTCGATGTGCAGCTTCGGACGCGCCTGCTGGACGAGCTCGGTGGTTCGCCCGAAAAAGGTCTTCGATCCCGTGAGGAGCACCACGCCATTGCCTTCGCCTCTTCTGACGACCGAACCCGATGCGAGCATTTCGCCCTGGGCCTTGTTGACGTCGTTCGATTCCCCGGTCAGGGCCGACTGATCGATAGACAGGTTCCCATCGAGGAGTTTGACATCGGCAGGGACGATGTCTCCAGCTCTCACGCGGATGATGTCTCCGGGAACCAGCTCCCTTGCGGGAAGGACTTTCCAGGCTGAATCACGGAGCACTCGGGCATTTACCTGCAAGCGGCGGCGCAAAGCGGCGACGACGCCGGCGGCGCGATGCTCCTGGATGAATCCGAGGAGCGCATTCACGATGAGCAGGGTTCCTACGACGATCAGATCGGGGAATTTCCGAAGTACAGCCGACAGCACCATGATGAGTTCCAACATCCAGGCCGAGATTCCCCAAAATTTGCCGAGAAATTTAAGGAACGGGTGCCCCTTCTTTTCGGCGACTTCGTTGAAACCGTTCTCCTTACGGCGCGACTCGATTTCGGCTCCCGGAAGGCCGGTTGCGGGATTGACCTTGAGGGTGGACAACGTGTCCGGGATCGACGCCGATGCGATTGGAGGCGCCTTGGAATCGGTTGGAGAGGGGGGGGCCGGCTTGGCGCCGGGTTTGGGAGTGGGTGTGGCCTTGGTTTCCATAAAGAGAGGACTGGGTGCTTCAAAGGGCATCCGGAAAGGGAGGGAGACGGAGCCGCACGCGCTCCGGATGAATCACCGAGGGCTCCGCAGGCGGCGCGGCGGGTATAGGGCCAGGCGTATTCGTAGGCCCGTTACGCGCCCCATTTCCAATTGCGGATCTCAGGCATGTCCTCGCCGTGGGCGTGAATGTAGAGCGTATGCTCGGTCAGCTTGTCCTGGAGGAGACGCTTCAGAGCGATGCCTTTGTCCCCGGTCTTGGGCAGGCGTTCGATCGCGTCGATGACGAGGTGAAAGCGATCGATCTCGTTCACCACGGTCATATCGAAGGGGGTGGTGATCGTCCCCTCCTCCTTGTAACCGCGGACGTGGATGTTGTCGTGGTTCGGCTGACGGTAGGTCAGCCGATGGATCAGCCACGGATAACCGTGGAAGGCGAACACCACGGGCTTGTCCTTGGTAAACAGGGTTTCGAATTCCCCATCGCTCAAACCGTGCGGGTGCTCGGATTTCGGCTCCAGTTTCATCAGGTCGACGACATTGATCACACGGACTTTCACCTCGGGGAGGTGTTCGCGGAGAATGGATACGGCGGCGAGCGTCTCGAGCGTGGGCACGTCGCCGCAGCAGGCCATGACCAAGTCGGGTTCGAGCCCAAGATGGTTGCCGGCCCACTGCCAGATGCCGATTCCGTCGGCGCAATGCCTGGCGGCGGCGTCCATGGACAGCCATTGGGGGGCAGGGTGCTTGCCCGCAATCACCACATTGACGTAGTGGCGGCTGCGCAGGCAGTGATCCATCACGGACAGGAGGCAATTGGCGTCCGGAGGCAGGTACACGCGCACAATCTCGGCCTTCTTGTTGACGACGTGGTCGATAAATCCCGGATCCTGGTGGGTGAAGCCGTTGTGATCCTGCCGCCAGACATGAGACGAAAGGAGGTAGTTCAACGAGGCGATCTTCCTGCGCCACGGCAGCTGGGATGTGACCTTGAGCCACTTGGCGTGCTGGTTGAACATCGAATCGATGATGTGGATGAACGCCTCGTAGCAGTTGAAAAGTCCATGACGCCCGGTCAGCAGGTAGCCTTCGAGCCAGCCTTCGCATTGGTGTTCGCTGAGCATGGAGTCCAAGACGCGGCCGGCGGGCGCGAGAAACTCGTCGTTGGGCACGATCGCTGCGTCCCATTGACGATTTGTCGCCTTGAAGATGGCGCCCAAGCCGTTGGAAAGCGTCTCGTCGGGCCCGAAGACCCGAAAATTCTGCTGATCTTCGTTGAGCTTGGCCACATCGCTCAGGAAGAGCCCGAGTACGTGCGTGTCGCCGATGCCGCCGATTCCTGGGTATGGAACGTCGACCGCGTGGTCCCGAAAATCGGGCATTCTCAGATCGTGGAGCAAAAGGCCGCCATTGGCGTGGGGATTCGAGCCCATGCGTCGATTGCCTTTCGGGGCGAGTTCCGCCAATTCCTGTTTTAACCGCCCCTGCTCATCGAAGAGCTCCTCCGGCCGGTAGCTTTTCAGCCAATCCTCGAGCAATTTGAGGTGTTCGGGGTGGGCCGCCGGATCGGAAATCGGGACCTGGTGCGCTCGGAAGGTTCCCTCAACTTGAAGCCCGTCGACCCATTTCGGACCGGTCCAGCCCTTGGGCGAATTCAGGACGATCATCGGCCAGCGAGGGCGGGATTGGTTGCCGAGGTCGCGAGCCTCGTGCTGGATGCGTTTGATGTGCTCCACAGCGAGATCCATGGTGACGGCCATCGTCTGGTGCATCTCCTCGATCGAATCGTGGTATTCGACGAAATAGGGCGTCCAGCCGTAACCGCGGAACAACAGGTCCAGTTCGTCGCGAGTGATCCGCGCGAGGACCGTCGGATTGGAGATCTTGTAGCCGTTGAGATGAAGAATGGGCAGGACCGCGCCGTCGGTCTTCGCATCGAGAAACTTGTTGGAGTGCCAGGCGGTCGCCAGAGGCCCGGTTTCCGCCTCGCCGTCGCCGACGACACAGGCGACGGTCAGTCCTGGATTGTCGAATACGGCCCCGAACGAGTGGCTGATCGAATAGCCCAGTTCGCCGCCCTCGTGGATCGATCCGGGGCATTCGGGCGAAGCGTGACTGGGAATTCCACCCGGGAAGGAAAATTGGAGGAAAAGTTTCTGAAGGCCCGCCTCGTCCTGGCTGATGTTGGGATAGACCTCGCTGTAGGTGCCTTCAAGATACGTATTCCCAACAACCGCCGGGCCCCCATGCCCGGGGCCGGATACGTAAATCATGTCGAGGTCGTATTTTTTGATGACCCGGTTCAGGTGGGTGTAGATGAAGTTTTGTCCGGGCGTGGTTCCCCAGTGGCCCAGCAGCATGTGCTTGATATCCGTGAGGGCCAGCGGCCGCTTCAGCAGGGGGTTGGCGCAGAGATAGATTTGGCCGACAGAAATGTAGTTTGCGGCGCGCCAGTAGGCGTCCATTTTTCGCAACAGGTCCGGTGTCAGCGTGTGGGTGCTCATAAAGGATGGGATGGGCGGCGTGTGGCGTAAAGGCACCCTGCGGGAAGCATCAAACGGGACCTGCGCATAGGGGCGCCGATTGGTCGTTCAAGGTATGCGTGCCGAAGGAGGGTATGCATCATGAGTGGGAGACGGCGTGTTGAAAAAAACGGATTTCGAGTCGGCCGGGTGAGCCGAACGGTATGTCCACACTGACTGGCTCGACCGAGTGCGGTATCCCAATGCGATAGTTCCAATGTCGCCGCGGATTCGTTGATTCCTGCACATCGGGAATCGTGGCGCTGCTTTTGTGGCACTTGCGACGGTACGCAGGACAGGCGGCGTTTCCTAGGAGGTTAAACCCTACCGAGGACAGGTCGTTGGCGGGACGACCCACGGTCGTTAGATTCACTTCGGACGGCGGGACAAGGCCCTGGCGCAGACCGATGCTCTGGTGCGTGTCAGATTCGTCCCAGCAACAGCAGAATCAGGAGCACCACCAGCACCAAGCCGAGGCCACTGCTCGGGTAATAGCCCCAGCTTCTGCTGTGCGGCCAGGCCGGCACCGAGCCGATCAGCATAAACACGAGGATAACCATCAGGATAATGAACAACATTGTGTCTCCTTCTATTTTCAGATCAGTACAGCCGGCTCGTCGTTGACAGTGATGCCCCATCTGCGGTTCTGACAGGGTTTGGCCGGCTGCCTTTCATGACCTGCGAGCATCGCCTCTATTTGGAGTCAACGCTATGGGGTGAAACCGCCATGGTTCGACTTGCATGGTGAACGGAAACGGAGCGCGTGGGGCGCTGCAATGGGGTGGCGGCGATCCGAACGGCGGTGTTCATTGACCGATGACGCGGCGAACGGAGCGCACAATCATGAGTTCCTCGTCGGTGCGAATGACCCTGACCCGGCCGGCCTCGGAAGAAATCAGAGGCGCATTCTCCGCATTGCGCCTGAGATCTATTTTAATCCCAAGAAAACCGAGCCCATGGCAGATGTTTTTCCGTACTGACGGCGCGTTTTCTCCGATGCCGCCGGCGAAAACCAGGGTGTCCAGCCCACCGAGCACAGCGGAATACGAGCCGATCCATTTCTTGGCCTGATAACAAAAAAGCGCGACGGCTTCTGCGGCCCTGACGTCGGACGCTGCGTTCGCACACAGGTCCCGCATGTCGGAACTGGTACCCGAAACCCCGAGCAAACCTGATTCGTGGTTCACCATCCTGTCGAATTGAGCCGGCGTTATCCGTTCGTTCCTGGCCAGAAATGAGAGCAGTCCAGGATCCAGATCCCCGGAACGGGTGCTCATGACCAGACCGGCTGCGGGCGTAAATCCCATGCTCGTGTCGATGCTTTTCCCGTTGCGCACCGCCGCCAGACTGGCGCCATTGCCAAGATGCGCGAGGATGACGCGACCTTTCCCGGCGCTGGGATCGATGCGATGGAGCTCCTCCATCAGGAAGGAGTAGGACAGGCCATGGAAACCATAGCGTTCGATGCCCCTGGAGAAATATCGCCTTGGGATGGGGAGGAGTTTGGAAAGTCGCGGCATACCGCGATGAAAGGAGGTGTCGAAACAGGCAATCTGGAGAAGTTTGGGATGACGTCTCCGAATCGACTCAATCAGCTCAATTTCCCGTGGCAGATGATCGGGGTCGTAGGGTGTGCTTCGGTGTAGTTCCTTCAGAAGAGTCGGCGTGATCCGCACGGGAGAGGAATGATTCATTCCATGGACCACACGGTGGCCGACTGCCACGATCGAAGTAAAGTCGAGTTGGGTTTCGAGCCAATCGAGGAGAAACCCCACCGCTGTGCGGTGGTCATGGGCCGACAACGCGAGCGCCGCCTGAGGCTTCGAATCGGCTTCTCTGGCGGTCAGATTCGTACCGCTCAGGCCGATCCGATCGATTTTCCCGTCCAAGCACCGACGCAGGGTTCTGCCAGCTTGATAGAGTGCGAACCGGATGCTCGACGATCCTCCGTTGATCGCGAGGATGCACGGGTGGGTGGGTGGGTGGGCTTTTCTCGCGAAGAGGTTCGACTTAGGCCGATGGCTCTTTGATGAGATCGTGGTCACAACTCATAATGCATGCGGCTCGCCACACCTGGCATGGGGTATTTCACCCAACGTGAACTCCGAAATGCGTTTTGAATCACAGAACCAAGCAGATCCAAAAGCACCCTTGGTGGGAGCGCAAACGTTGCTGCGGTGAGGGAGGGCGTGTCTGCGTCCGACGGGGGGGGCACCAGCGACAGTGTTTGAATGGCGACCACCAAATCCGAGACCTCACGAATGTGAAACGGGCGATGCGATTCGATCGCCGGATGTCGGGTCTACGACAGGATGCGTTGCTAGCGGACGGACCGCTTGGCGCGAGGCGCAAAGAAGCGCAAATCCCGTCCCAACAAGTCTCCGATGTGGTCGACACTCACATCGGCGGCAGGGTATGACGCCACGATCTTGGGATCCAGAGCGTAATGTCCCTGCCGCACGAATACGGTGGTTACACGCCTTCCCCAGATCTTTTTGATGGCGGCGAGGATCCGGAGTTTGTCGTCGACAACCACGTAGTGCTCGGCCGGGAAGCGTTCCAACACGTCGTCGAGCTCCTGCTCCTTGTGCACATAGATCAGCACCTTGCCGTCGACGGCCTCGTACAGGCCCGATCGCTCCACCTTGCGAGGCTGAAAAACCACATCGCCATCGGACAAGATCGCCGCAGTGCCCCATTGCTTAACCTGGTCGATCACGTCGAGGGCGTTCGGAAAGAGCCGGTTGGCGAAGGGATAGTTGACGAGATAACGGGAGATGGTGAGGAGGCGTGGATCGTGTGGGTTCTCGACACGGTACCGTTGCAGGGTGCCGAGGTAGTCGGCATAACCGAGTTCGTCTCTCAATTGTTCGAAAATGCGCCAATAGCTCCTTGATTGGGCGGGACCGACTTCGGCTTCCAGGTGGCGTTTCAGATCCGCCGTCACGCGATCGTTGTCCAAGAGCGTGTTGTCCACGTCGAACAGAAAGACGATCTTGCGTCGGGCCGAGGATTTGCGGGGCATGGGCATCCCGAAGGATACCTAAATTCGCAGGGACACAATACGTTTCCCGTCATTTTTCGAACGCTTCACTGACGGACCCCCGTCGTGGCTTTCGGCGGCCCGCTCCCGAAGTGAAAGTCACTGTTTGTTCAGCGATGTCGAGCGTGTGCGGTACCTTGCAGCGCCATGGCAGGAAACGCCGGCAAACAGGAGGGCGCGGGACGATTGGACGGGCTGCCGGCGTCCTGCGTTGCGATCCGTAATCGCCGGTCGGTCGGCAGGAAACGTGCCTGAAATCGGGCGACAGAAGGGCGCTTGGTCTCAATCGTCGATCGCGAAACCGACTTTGATGGTCACCTGCCAGTGCTGCACTTTCCCTTTGTCGATGTTGCCCCGCGTTTCCACCACCTCGAACCAGCACAGTCTTTTGACGCTCCGGTTCGCGCGTTTGATGGCGTTGGTAACCGCGTCTTCGATGGACAGAGGTGAAGTGCCGGTGAGTTCGATGAGCTTGTAAACGTGGTCTTTCATGTTCGGTGATTCAGGAGGGTTGGCGTGGGCGCGGTTGAAAAATCGAGGGAGGTCTCTCGCCGATGTGCGGACTGGAGACCTTCGTTCGGTTGGATTGAATATCTTGGACCGAATGGGTGAATCCGGTCATTGGATACGACTTGGCGTTCGCTTTCGTGGAGAGACTCCACGGGACTCCTCCATCCGGGGTGGCCTCAGTGGTGTGATGCCACGGATGACCGAGAGGAACCTGGGAATGCGCCGGTCGATGATGACGGACTCAAGGACGATCAGTGACTGTTGTCCGTCTCATCCTCGTCTTTCGCGTCCTTCTCATGTTTCGCCGAATGCTCGGACATCTCCTTTTGGTCGTGCATGGCGTGCATCATCATGTGTTTCATCATGTTGTCCTGCATCGTCGCCATCTTCTCATTCATCGTGGCACGTTGTTCGGTCATGCGGGTCACGATGGCGGCCAATAGGTTGAGTTTCTTGTCGTCGGGCGCGCTGTTCATCTGGGCCACCTGAGTGGCGAGTTCGGCGTCCTGCGCCTTCATCTCGGCGATGAGTTTTTCGTGCTGCTGACTCATCTCCTTGCAGCAGGCCATCATCTTCGCGGGTTTCCCCTCGGATTTATCTCCGGCTTTGGCGGGGATGGGGGACCAGAAGGCGAGGGCGAAAATCAGGGCGAGGACGAAACCGTGTCCGATGGAGTGAAACCGATTCGCGTGTGTGTTCATGTTTTTGTGGCCGGTCAACGTGTGTCCGAAAGAGTCGGTTCCACATGCGGTCGACGAGGGCTCAAGGACACATTTTGCCCGGATACGTCCGACTGCGCCATGGGGTGGAATCCTAATGCCGGGATTGGCTGCGCCAAAGCGCCGGATCCGGGCGAAGAGCAAGTCCGTGTGTTGTGGGTGGAGAGGCCGCTGCGAACAGGGCTGCGATAATGACAGGGGCGGCCATGTTCGATGTGGCTGCCTGGATGAGGGGCGCGATCAATTCGGAGATCCGCCAAAACATCAGGACGAATCCGGACACAGACCTTATTGGCCGGACGGACAATCACGAAGAACGCCACGACCGCCGTGAACCCGACCAAAACGTCCTGCGTCAAAGGCGACACGAGAAGTTCGCAACCCCTCCGTCGGTGCGACCCGTTATGGCCCTGTCGGTAGAATGCCCAATGGGTGAGACGCTATAATGCCGTTGCATTAGGCCCCCGACGATGAATTTTGCCATGGGGCAAACGACACCGGAGACCGCGATGCGATGCCGGTGCCGTGAGCACGCAACTACCTTATAGTGGGCATGCGAACTTCACCGGAGTGGCCCAGCACGCCGAAACCGTAGAGCAGCCAGAGCACGACAGCGACCACGACGAGGATGTTGAGGATGGACTTAATTTTGCCATCCATCGGCAGAAATCGGTTGATGAGTGCAAGCAACAATCCGACGACGATCAATGTGAGTATGGCTGAGAGGAGCGACATGGTGAGAGTGGGTTTTAGGAAGCCTCACGATAGCCGGAAATTCAAAGGCCCGATATGGGGTTCAACCCGGTCCAAGAGGCGGCGGGGATGACAGGGCGTTTCCGGGCAACGCCACGCCTGCCTGGCGGTCCATTGCGAGAGGGGCGAGGACGCGGCCCACCGTGTCCGCATCCATCCATCTCCTCTCGAGGAGGATCTCCTTCAGTGTACGATTGGTGGCCAGCGCCTCCTTTGCGACGGAGGCGGCCTTGTCGTAGCCGAGATGGGGGTTCAAGGCAGTTGCCAGCATCAGGGACCGATCCGCCAGTTCGCCGCAGTGCGTCACATCTGCCTGGATACCGTGTACGCAGGCGTCGGCGAAAACGCGGACCCCATTTGAGAGGCATCGGACAGCCTCGTGCAGGGCGAATGCGATAAGGGGAATGGTGGCGTTGAGCTCCAACTGACCCTCCCGGCCGCAGAGTGCGACCATATTGGCGAGGCCCTGTGTGTAGAGGCACACCTGGACGAGCATCTCGCACATGACGGGATTGACCTTGCCCGGCATGATCGAGCTCCCGGGCTGGGTTGCGGGCAGGCGGATTTCCGCGAGACCGCAGCGAGGGCCCGATGCGAGGAGCCGGAGGTCATTCGCGATCTTGGTGAGGCTTGCGGCGATGGTGACGAGATGGCCGGCCGCCTCGACGGCGTCGTCGCGTCCCGCCTGTGCTTCGAAATGGTTCCGGGCTTCGATGAACGACACGCCGGTCTTTTAGGCGAGGATTTGGCAGACCAACCCGGCAAACTCGGGATGCCCGTTGAGACCGGTTCCGACGGCCGTGCCGCCGACCGCCAGTTCGCGAAGCGCCCAAACGGCCCTTTCGGAGCGTTCCTCGGCCTTTTCGACCTGGGCCGCATAGCCGGAGAATTCCTGTCCGAGCGTGATCGGCGTTGCATCCATGAGATGGGTACGGCCGGTTTTCACCACCGATCCGAAGGCGAGGGATCGGTTCTCCAGTTCGGTTCGCAGGTGGCGGAGCGCCGGGTGGAGCTGCTGTCGGAAAGCCAGTGCCACGCTGACGTGCAGCGCTGTCGGCATGACGTCGTTGGACGACTGGCCGAGGTTCACGTCGTCATTGGGGTGGAGCGGGTTCCTGGATCCCAGCAGCCTGCCCGCGAGCTGGCTGGCGCGATTCGCGATCACCTCATTGAGGTTCATGTTCGTCGACGTGCCCGAGCCGGTCTGGAAGACGTCGATCGGAAACTGTGTTTGCAGGCCACCCGAGACGATCTCCTGGGCGATGCGTTGTATCAGGCGGCCTTTGTCTGGGTCGAGGCGCTTGAGCCTGGTGTTTGCGGCTGCGCAGGCGGACTTCACCTGCGCGAGTCCACGGATGAAGGCGCCGGGCAGGGTCAGTCCGCTGATGGGAAAATTGAGCACGGCGCGCTGGGTGGAGGCGCCGTAGAGCGCGCTGTCGGGCACCGGCATCTCGCCCATGGAATCGTGTTCGGTCCTCATCGAATAGTTGGCGAAGAGTTGGTCACTGAATGGATACAAAAAAACCGGATGCCCATTTGGCAGCCGGCTTTTAGCGGATCAGGTCGTCACTGCGAGGATACGGAAGCCGAGGAGGCGGCAGGCACCCCGTTAGTCTGCCCATATTACGGAGCGATCTTGTCGCT
>JAJXVO010000336.1 GCA_021782105.1 bacterium | reverse complement strand
CACGCGTGTCGCATCCAGCGTGTCGGTGTGATCGCAGGTACCGCGTTTCTCCATCACGAGATTGAGGATGTCGCCCAGGAAGGTGTTGGGCGTGTGGATCGAAGCCTTGATCGTCGGTTCGAGGATCGCCTCGATCGACGAGGGATCGGGCAGATTGATCGGGTTGGAGACGTCGGTCTCGGGGCCGCCGTGCACGCGGACCTTGTAGACGACACTTGGATACGTGGAGATGATGTCCACGTCGTACTCGCGGCGGATACGCTCCTGGATGATCTCCATGTGCAGGAGGCCCAGGAAGCCGCAGCGAAAACCGAAGCCGAGGGCGACCGAAGTCTCCTGCTGGTAAATGAGGGCCGAGTCGTTGAGACGCAGGCGGGCGATGGCGTACTTGAGCTTCTCGTAGTCGTTGGACTCGAGCGGATACAGGCCGCAATAGACCATCGGATGCACGTCCTTGTAGCCGGGCAGCATCTCGGCGGCGGGCTTGTTGGAGAGCGTGATGGTGTCGCCGATCTTGATGTCGTCGGTCGACTTGATGTTGCTCACGACGTAGCCGACGTCGCCGGGCCCAAGCTCCTCGCAGCGGTCCATCTTCGGATGGAAAACGCCGACTTCCTTGACCTCGGACTTCTGGCCTGTGCTCATGAGCATCATGCCGTCGCCGGCCTTGATGGTGCCGGAGATCACGCGGACGAAGGCGATGACGCCGCGGTAGGTGTCGTAGATCGAATCGAACACCATGATGCGGGTGTCGGGATTGTCGGCGTCGCGGGGCGGGGGGACGCGGCTGACGACGGCCTCGAGGATGTCGACGATGCCGATGCCGGACTTGCCGCTCGCGAGGATGGCCTCCTCGGCGGGGATCGTGAGAATGTCCTCGAGCTGCCGGATACAGAGCTCGAGGTTGGCGCTCGGCAGGTCGATCTTGTTGATGACCGGGATGACCTTGAGCTTCTGGCCGAAGGCGAGGTGGGCGTTGGCGACGGTCTGGGCCTCGACGCCCTGGGCTGCGTCGATGAGGAGCAGAGCGCCCTCGCAGGCGGCGAGCGAGCGTGAGACCTCGTAGGAGAAATCGACGTGGCCCGGCGTATCCATCAGGTTGAGCTTGTAGACCTTCCCGTCCTTGGCCGGGTAGCTCATGGAGACCGGGTGCATCTTGATCGTGATGCCGCGCTCCTTCTCAAGATCCATCGCGTCGAGATGCTGGGCGTTGAGTTCGCGGTGCGACACCGTGTTCGTGTATTCGAGCAGGCGGTCGGACAGCGTCGTCTTTCCGTGATCGACGTGGGCGATGATGCAGAAGTTGCGTGTGAGGGAGACGTCCATTCAGGAAGGGTGTTGAACCGCAGGGGGCACAGAGGGCACAGAGCGGTTCCGAGAGCGAATTATTTCAGGGCGGTTGAATTCAAAAAGCGAACGAAGCGAACGTTATTTGACAGGGATGGAAGGGATGAACGGGATGGGTGATGGCGTCGCCGCGGACTAATTTCTTAAGCGAGGATCGAGCCAGAGGCTCTCCGATGTGAACCAAGAGAATCCACCCCGCGCTTCGGTTTCCGAATTTCAGTTTTCAGAGTTTCAGCACTTTCAGCCATCCCTTTCATCCCCTCGATCCCTGTTAGAATCGGTTCGAATGTCTCTAGGACGACCTCTGTGCCCTGTAATTTGAACCGCAATCAACCGCCGAGGTCGGGGGCCTCGGCGAAGCTCTTGGAGACCCAGGTCTTGTCGATGCGGCGGGCGAGGCCGGCGAGCACGCCGCCGGGTCCGAGTTCCCAGAACTCGGTGGCGCCTGCGGCGGCGGCGCTGCGCATGCAATCCTCCCAGAGTACGGAGGAGACGACCTGTTTGACGAGCGCGGCGCGGAGGGCGTCGGGGGCCGAGAGCGTCTGGCCGGTGGTGTTGGTGAAGACGGTGAAGGCGGGGGGGTGGAACGGGATGGTGTCGAGGAAGCGTGCGAATTCGGCTCGGGCGGGTTCCATGAGACGGCTATGGTAGGCGCCGGCGACGTTGAGCGGCATGACCTTTTTCCAGCCCTTGGCTTTGGCGGCGGCGACGGCGGCATCGATTTTGGACTTTTCGCCGGAGATGATGATCTGGCCTGGTGCGTTGAAATTGGCGGCCTCGACATCGAACTCGCGGCAGAGTTCGGCGACCTCGGGGCGGTCCTGGCCGACGATGGCGGCCATGCCTCCGAGACTGCGCTCACACGCGGACTGCATCAGACGTCCGCGTTCGGCGACCACGCGCAAGCCGGTGGCGAAGTCGAAGACGCCGGCCGCGGTGTAGGCTGTGATTTCACCGAGGCTGAGACCGAGGGCGAAGGAGACTTCGGGGAGTTTGCCGGACTCGCGGAGTGCTGCGTGAAGGGCGAGGCCGTGGACGAAGAGGGCGGGCTGGCAAACGCGGGTTTGGGTGAGTTCGGAATCGGGTCCCTCGAAGCAGACCTTCGTGAGGGACCAACCGAGCACCTTATCGGCGCTGTCGAACAGCGCCCTGGCGGCCGGGAACGCGTCGTAGAGAGACTTGCCCATGCCGACTTTTTGAGCGCCCTGGCCCGAGAATAAGAGTGCGAGTGCCATAATGAAACCGACTAGGAAAGAGGTCGCGCGGGGAAAAACCAAGCATGAATTCTGAGGGTCGGAAGAAGCGATCCGCCTTCGCCGAGGCTACGGCGTGACAAGGGAAGCGGGAAAGAAGTCAGCGGTGCGGGTGGTGCGCGATCGGGAAAAACTGAAACGCTGGAAAATGGAATTTAACAGGGATGGAGGGGATAAAAGGGATAAATCCCCATACTCCAGACCTCCTATCGCTGCCCGTCTCCGTAGTGCCGGACGACATCCCCTTCATCCCCCCATCTGTTAAAACAATGATCGTCCTCGATCCCTGTTAAATTCGCCCCTCCCCTTCCCCATTGCTCCAGGTGTCTAAATTGCCATGGTTCCTCCATGCAAATTGGAGTACCCAAAGAAATCAAAGATGGCGAAACACGGGTCTCGATGACCCCCAATCTCTGTCGGCGCTGCGTTAAGCTTGGAGCCGACGTCGTGATCGAGAAAGGCGCCGGCCTTACGGCGGGGTTCTCGGATGCGGATTATCGGTCGCACGGGGCGCGGATCGCACGGAGCGCAGCCGAGGTGTGGCGGCGCGCCGACTTGATCCTTAAAGTGAAAGAGCCCCTGCCTTCGGAGTACGCGTTGATGCAGGAGGGCCAGGCCCTGTTCACGTATCTGCACCTCGCCGCCGGGCCGGAGCTCGCGAAGAACCTCATGAAGAAAAAGGTTCTCGGCATCGCGTACGAAACGGTCGAGGCCTCCGATAGCACCCTGCCCCTGCTGAAACCCATGTCCCAGATTGCGGGACGTCTTTCGATCCAGATCGGTGCCTATTTCCTTCAATCCCAGAACGGCGGTTCCGGTGTGTTGCTCGGCGGTATCCCGGGCACGATGCCCGGGCGCGTGACGATCGTGGGCGCAGGCAACTCGGGTGCGCACGCCTGTCGCATGGCCG
>JAJXVO010000335.1:2865-3516 GCA_021782105.1 bacterium | reverse complement strand
CGGCTCCGAATGGGATGCCGTGATCTCGCACAAGATCGCCAGCCACTGGACCGCTCTCGCGAAGGTGGCCCGCTATTCGGCCTCCGGCCCCTTCTTCGACACGCACAGGTTTTGGCTGCAGACCGAGTACACGTTCTGACCCAAAATCAGCAATCACGCTCATCATCACGATCGATACGATGAGCAATCTTGGTGGCCTGCAGCCGGCCTTTTGGCACGCGCCGAGCTAAACCAGGAGTGTCCATGACCGCACCCACCGCCGAGATACCCGCAGGGTTCACGCCCGAGCAGAAGCAGTACATCGAAGGTTTCTTCGCAGCGCTGGCGCTGAGGCTGCCGTTCGTCGGCCTGACCGCCGACGGACGGCTCGCCTCAGACTCCGCCGCCGCCCCCGGCGCGCCCAACCTCGCCTCGTCTCCGGCCGAGGACGCCGTCTTCGGCACGCCCGTCAGCGAGTTGTGCAAACCCGAGCTGTGGAAGCACGACGAGAACCCCCTCGATATCTGGGAGAAGCTTGTCTCCCACGCCGAGCAGGACCGTTTCCCGGACGAGGCCGACTCCTTCCGCTTCAAGTTCCACGGTCTCTTCTACGTGGCCCCCGCCCAGGACAGTTTCATGCTCCGCCTGCGCATCCCCGCCACCGGACGCCAA
>JAJXVO010000335.1:0-2855 GCA_021782105.1 bacterium | reverse complement strand
CTCCGCCCGCCCACCCCCGCCTGCGAGCTGACCTCGACCCAGCTTCGCGGGCTCGCCGATCTCGCCGCCGACCTTGGAGGCGGCCACGCCCACATCACGACCCGCGGCAACCTCCAGATCCGCGAGTTCAAGCCCCGCGACATCGTCAGGGTCCTCACCCGCGTGCAGGAGCTCGGCCTCACCTCCCGAGGCTCGGGCGCCGACAATGTCCGCAATATCACCGCCTCGCCCAACAGCGGCTTCGATCCCGACGAGTTGCTCGACGTGCGCCCCTTCGCCAAGGCCCTGCATCACTACATCCTCAATCACCGCGATCTCTACGGCCTCCCGAGGAAGTTCAACGTCGCCTTCGACAACGGCGGCTCCATCTCGGTCGCCGCCGACACCAACGACATAGGTTTCATTGCCTGCCGCGTTCCCGACCCCAGGGACCCGCCCTCACCCGGCGCACCCGCCCCCGGTATCTATTTTCGCGTCCAGCTCGGCGGGATCACCGGACACGGCGATTTCGCCCGCGACACCGGCCTGCTCGTGAAGCCCTCCGAAGCCGTTGCCGTCGCCGCTGCAATGATACGCGTGTTCAACGAGCACGGCGACCGCACCAACCGGAAGAAGGCCAGGCTGAAGTACCTCCTCGATTCCTGGGGGCTCGATCGCTTTCTCGACGAGACGGTCCGGAAACTCGCCTTCCCCCTCGTGCGCGCCCCCCTCTCCGCCTGCGAGCCCCGACGCCCCATCCTCAAGCACGGCTGGCTCGGCGTGCACCGTCAGGCACAGCGCGGCCTCAACTCCATCGGCGTCGGCATTCCCGTCGGCCGTATGAGCGCGAAGCAGATGCGTACCCTTGCCGACCTCTCCGAGCACCTCGCCAAAGGCGAACTCCGCCTGACTGTCTGGCAGAATCTCATTCTTCCCCACGTACCCGACGCCTTCGTCGAATCCGCCCGCCGCTCCATCCAGCGGATGGGTTTCTTCACCGAAGCCTCCCTGGCGACCGGAGGCGTCATCGCCTGCACCGGGTCCAAGGGCTGCAAATACGCCGCCACCGACACCAAGGGCCACGCACTCGCACTGATGAAGCACCTCGGTCAGCGGCTCTCGCTCGAGCACCCGGTCAATCTCCACTTCACGGGCTGTCCCCACTCCTGCGCCCAGCACTATTGCGGCGATATCGGCTTCGTCGGAGCCAGGCTCGGCGACGGCACCGAGGGCTACCACGTGGTGCTCGGCGGCGGCATGGATCAGGAACAGGGCGTCGCACGCGAGCTGTTCCGAGGCGTCCGCGCCAGCGAGGTGAACGCCCTGGTCGAGGCCGTCCTCGCCGCATTCAACCACGGCCGCACGCCCGGCGAATCCTTCGTCTCCTGGTGCCGCCGCCACTCGATCAAGGAACTGCAGGAGATGTTCTCCTCCTGAACCGCCATTTGCCTCCTCCCATGATCACGGTCCCGCTCATCCCGGAAAACGCCCCGTTCAACGCCGAGCAGCGCGCCTGGCTCAACGGTTTTCTCGCCGGAGTTTTCTCCCGCGCCCCGCTTCCCTCGTATGCGCCCCCGTCCGCGCCCTCAGCGCCCGCACTGCGTCCGCTCACGATCCTCTTCGGCTCGCAGACCGGCACCGCCGAGGGCCTGGCAAAAAGGGCCTCCAAGGAGGCCGGTCGCCGCGGGTTCGCCGCCACCGTCGTCGACATGGCCCAGACTTCCGCCGCCCAGCTTGCCCAGTGCTCCGCCGCCCTCTTGATCACCAGCACCTACGGCGACGGCGCCCCCCCCGACAATGCCAAGGCCCTCCACGCCGAACTCGCCTCCGACTCGGCCCCCTCCCTCGCTCCCCTGCACTTCAGCGTCTGCGCCATCGGCGATTCCAACTACGCCCAGTTCTGCCGATGCGGCCGCGATTTCGATTCCCTGCTCGAAAAACGCGGAGCCACACGCTCCGCCCCGCTCGTGGAATGCGACGTGGATCAGGACGCCGCATTCAAATCCTGGCTCGACCACGCCCTCGCCTCCTTCGGCCCCGGCACCGCGCCCGTCTCCTCCCCCTCCCCGCGGCCAGTCGAGGAGCCCAAGGCCGCCCCCTCCGGTTTTTCAAAGGCCAATCCCTACCCGTCCATCCTCCTCTCGCGCTCCCGCCTGAGCGGCCCCGAATCCGCCAAGGAGATCAATCACCTCGTATTCAAAATCCCCGACTCCGGCTTGACCTACGAGGCTGGTGACGCACTCGGCGTCATGCCCCGCAATTGCCCCCTGGTCGTCGACGAGCTCCTCGCCGCACTCGGCTGGGACGGCGAGGAGGACGTGCCCGCCCCCGACGGCTCCCACCTTCCGCTGAAGCTCGCTCTTCTCTCGCACTACGATCTGGGCAAACCCACGCCCGACCTGCTCGCCGCGTTCGAGCCCTCCGGCAACGGCGGCACTGCAATCGCCCTCCGCCATGTGATCGACGTGGTCGCCTCGCGCTCCCGTTTCTCCCTGTCGCCCGCCGGGTTCGTGGGCCTGCTGAAGCGTATCCAGCCGAGGCTCTACTCGATTTCCTCGTCTCCCAAGGCCCACCCCGGAGAGGTCCACCTGACGGTCGGCACCGTGCGCTATGAAGCCGACGGACGTCGCCGGCTCGGCGTTTGCTCCACCTTCCTCGCGGAACGCACCATCCCCGGCGAGTCCACCGTCCCCATCCACGTCCACTCCAACAAGGCCTTCCGCCTGCCCCTCGATCCCAAGGCCCCGATCATCATGATCGGACCTGGCACCGGCATCGCCCCGTTCCGCGCCTTCATCGAGGAGCGTATCGCCACCGGATCAACCGGCCCCAACTGGCTTTTCTTCGGCGACCAGCGCGCCTCCTGCGATTTCATC
>JAJXVO010000334.1 GCA_021782105.1 bacterium | reverse complement strand
CTTCGGTCCCTGTGTAGCACTCGCGGCGGGCCGCGATGACCAGGCAGCTGTCGCGGATGAACGCGTTCTCGGGACGGTCCGTGTAATACTGTAGCTCGTCGTTCCCTCCTCCTCGCGCATCGATCGCAAACTCCCAGCGGTTGCGGTCGATCTCCGGTCCGTCGAATTCCTCCGCCCACACCAGCCGCCAGCCGGGCGGGGAATGGTGAGACGACGCGGTGACGGACATGGTCGGGAGCGGTTCAGGCTAAAATCGGCAAGTGAACCACAGAGTCAAAGAGGACACAGAGAGCGCGTTCTGAAAATCGGGCGGTTTAGTCGCTCACCTCATAGGTGAGAGTTCCTGTCCAGATTTCCTTCTGTAACCAGTTTTCTCTGTGATCTCTGTGCTCTGTGGTTCAAATACAACTGCGTCATAAAGTTCAGCCGATCGCGCGGAAGCCGGCGCCGAGGTCGACCTCGATGGCCTCGACGCGGGGGGAGCGGGTGAACACCAGCGCGCTGGTCGCTGGATCGAGTTCGGCGTCGGGGTAACTCCGGTCCGGTTCGCCATGGATGTGCACGACGGCCCGCGACGGTCCTTGCCCAAGGAGGCGGTAGATGACGGGAACGCCGCAGAAGGTGAACGCCAGCGAACGTTCCGGCAGCGCGAACGATCGGTCTTCGCCGTCGTTCTGCGGGATGCGGAAGCGGCCGGCGGAGGTCGTGAATTCCCGGGCGAGCAGAAAATCGGGCCGGAAGGCGAGGCGGCCACCCTGAACGCGTATGCCGAGTTCGCCGAACCGGGTGAGAATTTCCTCTTTCACCTGTCCGGTCATGCCCGGCTGCTGTGCCCCCGAGTGTCCCGGTGTGTGAGAGTAGGGATCGGTGGGAAAGGCGCCGTAGGCGGCAGGCGTCTTGTTGAAACCGAGGCCGGAGCGGACCTGATAGTAGGCCTCGATCAGAGCGGCGTGGCAGGGATGGGCCGGGCCCGCGGCGAGGAGGTTTTCCTGCACCGCCACCAGCAGCTTCGACACCATATGCCAGTAGATGCAGCCCAGGCCCTCGTAGCCGAACATCGAGCCGCTGCGTCCGGTGAAGGCACGGTGATGAAAGACGGTTTCGTAGGTTGCGAGCACAGCCGGGCGATTGGAGGCGACGAGGGCCTCCCACGAAGGATCGTGTTCGAGGTGGGCGAGCCGGTCGGCGAGACACGCGGCATTTGCGAGGTCGGCGTGAAAGTGGATGCGGCCGTCGGGCGCCCGCACCACCACGCGTGTGTCGCCGGACGCGACCAGCCGGGAGAGCAGGGGATTGGCCGCGACCGCGTCGGGCGGCACGACGTTGCGCGCGAGGAAGCCCGGCAGTTCGCGGTCCGGATACAGCAGGTAGCTTTCCTGGTCGGCCCGGTAGAGCCCCGAGGCGCGCATCGCCCCGAGAAGCGTCAAAACCTCCTCCGGCGCCAGCTGGCCGCAGCTCAGCACCGCCACCTGTCCCTCCAGCATTGGATAGAGCGGGTGGACGCGCAACTGCGCGGGAGACTCGGTGAACTGCAGGAGGTTGTAGGCCTGATACAGGCCGTCGTCGCGGCGGTTGGCTCGGATTGTGTGGTCGAGGTACTCTCGCGCCAGCGCCAGCAGGCCTTCGAAATCCGCTGCAGGCAGGTCGACCGGTTCGCCGGGGCCATCGGCGTATACAGACGCTCGATACGCGGAGCCCGCTTCCGCAAGGGCGTCGACGAGCGCGCGTCGCTCGGCGTCCCCAAACGAGGGGAGGGAGAGCAGTGCGCGATGATGCTCGAGCGTCCGGCGGATGTCAGTGGCGAACGAGACGACGCGGGCCGACACCCGGGCGGGCGAGTGCCCGAGCGCGGGCACGAGGTCGGTCTGAATCAGCACCACGAGGCGGCGCAGGTAGCACAGCGTCACCATTGAAAGGCCATAGCCCACGAGCGCGTTGTTCGCGTCGTTCCATTCCGGGCGCTGGGTGTTCATCCAGATGCCGCCGCCGGGAACGAAATTGGACAACCGTGTGAGCACGAGCAGCAGGAGCTTCTCAGCCAGTGTCACGCGCCGCACATGTCCGTCGGCCCAGTGCAGCAGGCGCGCGTCGGTGCCCTCCGCTTTGGAACGTGCGGAGATGAGCTTGTGTCGGGCCTCGTCGAAGGAGATGGTCGCATGGGGATCCCGCCTCATCGCAGCGTAATCGGATATGCGATACGGCACGTCCGCGTAGCTGAACAGCTCGGCCGTCATCCACGAGGACAACCGCCCTGGATGGTAGCGGTCCGACCACTCGATCAGCTTGAGCAGGTAGACCACCTGGTGGTCGCCCCAATAGCCGATCGAGGACCAGGGATCCTCGTGGTCGGGCACCTCCCAGTCGATGCCCTCGTGGCTGAGTCGGTAGGGGTTGTAGCCGTCGACCGTCGAGGCGTTGATGAACTTCGCGACGACGCTTTCGAAGTACTCGGGGAAGCCGAGGCAGAGGGATTCCCAGTTTTGGAAAATATCGCGCCAGTTGCCTTCGTAGTGGAGCCGGCGACCGCCGTTCTCGTCGCGGATGCGGATGCTGAAGCGGTTCCAGGGTCTGCTCGGGTCGCCGTGGCGGCGGCTGAAGGTGAGCGGGAGAAATTCGTGGGCGAGGCGAACCAGGTCGGGATCGCCGGCGGCCTTGACGGCCTCGAGCAGGGCGGAGCGCGGGAGGGCTTCGGGTAGTCCGGAGAGGAGCCCGGCGTGGTCTGCGGCCACGCGGCGGCTGCGGATGCGCACAAAGTCGGCGAAGGCGCGGCCCGGAAGGGTGTAGCCGTCCACGAAGATTCCGCCCCGCATGATGTTGAACAGGACGTTTGCGAAATGGTGGGCTGTGGCGGTCTCGTCGCCGCCCGACTGGAAACCGTCCGCGGCGGCGACTAGAGAACGGAGGCGTTGCGTGGTGGCGTCGGCATCTTCCAGGGCGAGGGGCGCGAGCCGTCCGTGCTGGAGATCGAGCTCGAGCGCCGAGACCGCCGATTGGTCGAGGTCAGTGTCGATCGCCATCATCCAGGACAGCGATGTGCCTTCAGCCAGCGTGTGGTCCTTGACCAGGGCGTAGGCGCTGCGAAGGCCCCTGCGGCGGCTTTCGGCTTCGACCGGTTTCCCGGAATAGAAGGCGCCGAGCTGGGAATCGGACAGAAGAAGGGAGGCTCCGTCGAGACCCGTGGACCATACGGTCGAGGCCCGCAAGGCTTCCATCGGTATCGCGCGGTCGACGATGGCTGCGGCGAGCGCGTAGACCGCAAGCGTGGTGCCGGGGATGGATTCGGCGGTCTTGTACGCGTCGGTCAGGCTGCTGCTCGTGCCGATCAGTCGGGTTCCAATCCCGGAGGGCAGCAGGTTGCGCATGCCGTCGAGGAGGCGGACGAATACGGGTCGGCCGGAGAAATTTCGAAGCTCGCAGCGCCGGAGGAAACCGTAGCGCTCGGAGCTGGACCAGCCGTAGCGGAAGGCCAGGCCCAGCGTCGGATGGATCTCCTCGAAACACACGCGGTCGCCCTCG
>JAJXVO010000063.1 GCA_021782105.1 bacterium | reverse complement strand
AAGATGTCAACAGTTTCAGGCGAAATAAAACAGTTCAATTTACGCCAGCTGAATCCCCGGTGTGTGAGCCGCCTGGGGCGGGACGGAATCGGGGCTCTCCTGTGCGGGAGGTTAGAGGCCGCTGCGGTAGGCGCGTCCGCGTTCGAGGCGGGCGGCGAGGTCGTCGAAGTCGCGGTTGGCGAGGGACGTCGTGAATGCGTGGAGCTGGTCCTGGTATTGGGTGAGCGCGCGGAGGATCTCGTCCCGGTTATGTTCGAGGATGGCGCGCCACATGACGGGGTCTCCGCCGGCGATGCGCGTGGTGTCGCGGAGGCCGCCGCCTGCGTAGGCGCGCCAGGAGGGGTCCTTTTGAGCGAGGAAGGCGCAGAGCGTGGAGGCGACGACCTGGGGAAGGTGGCTGATGTGGGCGACGATCTCGTCGTGGCGGTCGGGGTCGACGACGGCGACGCTCAAACCCAGGGCGCTCCAGAACGCGCACACGCGTTCGACGGCGGCGGCGGGGGTGTCGGGAAGAGGGGTGACAAAGCAGACGCGGCGTTCGAACAACGTGGAGCTGCTGTTTTGCCAGCCGGTCTTGTCGGAGCCGGCCATGGGGTGCGAGGGGACGAAAGGCGTGTCGGCTCGGAGCGCGGCGTGGCCGAGGCGTGCGACCACGGCCTTGGTGCTGCCGACGTCGGTCACGAGCGCACCGGCCGGAAGGTGGGGGGCGATGCGGGCGGCGAGCTCCGCGATCCTGTCGACGGGCGTGGCGAGCACGACGAGGGAGGCGCCCCGGACGGCATCCTCGGGGGTATCGGCCACCTCATCGCACCAGGGCTGGCTCCTGAGTTCGGTGCGGGTTTCGGGCCTGCGCGCCCACAGGACGATCCGGCGGGCGAGCCCGCGTTCGCGCACGGCGCGCGCGACGGAACCGCCGAGCAGGCCGGGGGCCAGGATGGTGAGTTGGTCGAACATGGCGCCACGACGCCACAAGGCCGTCGTCTTGTCGAGTGCGGGAAGGCCAGGTGCAGGCGTGCGCACAAATTTTTCATGGAAACACTTGTCCTCGGGTTCGCCGGCGGAAATCGTTCGCGGGTCGCTCCCATCCTCGGTTTCCCATGCACCTCTCGCTCCTCCAGATCATCATCCTCGGCCTTGTCCAAGGCGCGGCCGAACTGCTGCCGGTTTCAAGTTCCGCCCACGTGATCGTGGCGGAGAAACTCATGGGCGTGAATCCCTCGAGCCCGGAGATGACCTTCCTGCTGGTGATGCTTCACACGGGGACGATGATCGCGGTGACGATCTATTTCTGGAAATCCTGGCGTGAGCGCTACTTTTCCAGTCGCGAGCGCTTCGTTTCGGCGGCGAAGATGGTCGTGATCGCCACGGCGTGCACTGGATTTTTGGGGCTGGGACTGAAGATCTTTATCGAGAAGGTGGTGTTGGCGGGCCACGCAAAGGCGGAGGTCGAGTCGCTGTTCTCGAATCTGCCGCTGATGGCGGTGTCGCTTGCGGTGGCCGGCGTGTTGATCCTCGTCGCGGCCGCGCGGGGTCGTGGATCGGACGAGATCAAGACGCGGTCTGCGCTCTGGACCGGACTCATCCAGGGCCTTTGTCTTCCGTTCCGAGGACTGTCGCGGTCGGGTGCCACGATTTCCACGAGCCTCCTGTGTGGTACGGGGCGCAAGGCGGCGGAGGATTTCAGCTTTGCGCTCGCGGTCGTGCTCACGCCCCCGGTTGTGTTTCTCGAGCTGCATCGCCTGTACAAGGACCGCTCGCCGATGCATCCGCACGCCTCCCTTTTTCAGATGATGGCGCCGGGGCTGGTCGGCATGGTGTGCAGCCTCATCGCGGGCCTTCTCGCCCTGAAGCTCCTGTCGCGCTGGCTCGAGTCGGGCCGGTGGCAGAATTTCGGATACTACTGCCTGGTGTTTGCGGCGGTGGTCCTGGTGATCTGGCAATCGGGTTACTGATCCTGGGCGGAAGCCTCATTTCCCTTTTGGCCGGAGGGTGGTTTTCTGCCATTGAAGAGCAACGCTTCGGATCCCAACCCCAACCCTTCGTACAGGAATACCCATGAAATGCACCGTTCGCCACGCGGAGTCATCGTCCCCGCTCACGAAATGGTCCGCTGCACTGCTGGCGGCGGGGCTTTGTTTGATTCCCGCCATGGTGGGCGCCGCGGAGACGGGCGAGCCGGCGCGGATTCTTCCGGGGCGGCAGGCGGACGGCAGCGTGAGGCTTCACAACCAGACAGTGATTCGTCCGGCGGGCGTCGAGGTGGGGCTGGGGGATTTTCCGGTGAACGTGGACGTCGATCCCAGCGGTCGCTATGCGGCGGTGCTGGAGGCGGGCGCGGGTCCGCACCAGGTGCAGATCGTGGACATCGGGACGCACAAGATCCTCTCCCACGCGGCGATTCCGGAGGCCTTTGGGGGCATCGCATTCTCCCCGGACGGGCGCTCGGTGGCGTGCAGCGGGGCGAGTTCCGAACAGGTGTACTATTTCCCCTTCGACGAGGGACTGCTTGGGGGGCCCAGGGCGCTGCGTGTGGGGGCGGACACTGATCGTGGCGTGGTATCCGGAGTGGCCTTTGATCCCGCCCGACCGCTTCTCGCCGTGGCGCGGCTGTTCGACAATGACGTCACGTGTCTGGATGTGCGGACGGGCGCGGTGGTGTGGCGGGCGCGGCTGGGTCCGCCGACGCCCACGTCGTGGAAGGCGGCGAAGGAGCAGGTGTCGCCCAACGACATTGGCCGGGCGCCCGGGCTGGCCCGGGGGGACGAGCCGTATCGACTTGTGTGGGACGCCGGGCGCGGCCGGATCTATGCGAGCCTGTGGGGCCGCTCGGAGGTGGCCGTGATCGATGCCCGCGACGGCCGGGTGGTCGCGCGGTGGGCCTGTGGACTGCATCCCAACGAACTGGCGCTGTCCCGCGACGGGCGCCTCTTCGTGTCGAACGGCGGCCTCAACACGGTGAGCGTCCTGTCGACTGTCGACGGACGGTGCCTGGAGACGCTGTCCTCGTCGTTTGATTCCTCGGACCTGCCCGGGGCGACACCCGACAGCCTCGCGCTGTCGCCCGATGGGCGGCGGCTGTATGTGGCCAACGCCTACAATGACGACGTGGCGGTGTTCGACGTCGCGAAGTCCGGCTCCAGCCGGCCGCTGGGCTTCATCCCCGCGGGTTGGTTCCCCTCGTGCGTGAGGATCACTCCGAACGGGGGCCACCTGCTCGTGCTGAACGCGCGGGGCGTCGAAGCGAGGGCGAATGGAGGCAGCGGTCCGGTGCACTTCCCGGCGATCAAGACGCTGTATCCCGGATCGCTTGAGATCGTGAATATTCCCGCGGGCGACGACTTCGCGCGGACGCTGGCAGCATGGACCGAGACGGTGCGGCTTGGCCGCCCGGAACCCGTGGTCACGCGCGAAAAGGGCAATCCGGTGCCTGCCGACGTGGGCGGGTCCTCACCGATCAAATACGTCATCTACGTCATCAAGGAGAACCGCACCTACGACCAGGTGTTTGGGGACATCCGCGAGGGCAACGGCGATCCGGCGCTCTGCCTGTTTCCCGAGAGGGTGACGCCCAACCAGCATGCGCTGGCGCGGCAGTTTGTGCTGCTCGACAACTTTTATGCGAATGCGGAAGTGAGCCCGAGCGGGCATGAGTGGAGCATGGGCGCGTACGCCTCGGAGTTTGTCGAGAAGACGTGGCCGGTGGAATACGGCCATTGGACGACAAAGATTCCGTATCCTGCCGAGGGCAATTTTGCCGCGGCGGTTCCTGGCACGGGTTACCTTTGGAACAGTGCCGAGAAGGCGGGTGTGTCGTATCGCAGCTATGGCGAGTTTGCGGTCCTTTCCGGGAATCCCAAGCCGCCGTTTGTCTCGAACATCCCTGCGCTGAAGGGGCACATGGACCCGTTGTATCATCCCTGGGACGTACGTTACCGGGACGTGGATCGGGCGGCGCAGTTCATCTCGGAGCTTCATGGTTTCGAAAAAACCGGAGACATGCCGCGGCTGCAGGTGCTTCGCCTGCCCCAGGACCACACCGCGGGAGCGGCCGCGGGGGACTGGACGCCCACGGCGATGGTGGCGGACAACGACCTCGCGGTGGGGCAGCTGGTTGAGGCGGTGAGCCGATCGCGCTTTTGGCCGCAGACCGCGATCTTCATCGTGGAAGACGACGCACAGAACGGCCCGGACCATGTGGATGCGCATCGCACGACCGCGCTTGTGATCAGTCCGTACACCCGCCGTGCCGCGGTCGATTCGACACCCTACACGACCTGCTCCATGCTGCGGACCATGGAACTGATCCTTGGATTGCCGCCGATGACCCAATTCGACGCCGCGGCGACGCCGATGTGGGCGAGTTTCACGTCCAAGCCCGACGTCCGTCCCTTCGAGGCCCAGCCCGAGACGGTGGACATGAACGCGCGCAATCCGAAGGGCACGGCGGACGCCAGACTCTCCGCCACGTTCGACTTCTCGCATGAGGATGCGGTGGATGATGTTACTCTGAACCGCGTCGTCTGGGCCTCGGTGCGCGGCCCGAAGTCGGTGATGCCGGCCCCGCGTCATGCGGCGTTCGTGCGCGAGATCACGACGGGCCAGGGGGACGGAGATGACGAATGAGGCGGAACCGCCTCGACCCGAATTCGTCTCATGACCCATGCGAAACCTCACGCGAATCCTTTTTCCCGCGCGCCTGGCCCTGCTACTGACGGCCGGGGTGCTGGGCGCGTCCGCCGCGCAGGCGGGTGCGACGTTCATCGCGAATTTGTCTCCAACGGACCGGGCGGCCATCGGGGTGGCGAAGCTTGATCAGGTGGAGACTTCGGAGCTGAACAAGCTGGTCCAGCGCGACCTGGACATGGCGCGGCAGGGCAACGTGGTGGGGTTTGCGAAGACCTTCACGGAGCGCCTGACGCCTCTGGAACGGGATCGCTCGGGCGTGAGCCTCCTGACTGCAGCGCAGCGTTCGAAGCTCGACAGCGTGGTTGCGGCCGCGATGTCGGCGCGTCCGGCGGCGCTCGCGGTGAGCGCGGTGAACGCGGTCCAGCCGGCACCGCTGAAGGGGATCGGTTTCGGTCCGATGCGGCCCCAGATACACGGCGACGTCACGGTCTTTTATGGGCAGGGTGGCCACGGCAGCTCGTGGTATGGCGGGGCCTTTGACACACGCGTGAGCGACCCGAAAGGTCGGTTTACGTTGTCGATCGGCGTGTCCCAGACCACTGGGCGTGGACCGTGGGCTCCGTTGGGCTATGGCTGCGGCTACGGTGACGGCTATGGCTACGGCTACGGTCCGGGGCCTATCTGGTAAATGGTCCGGATTCGGTCCGGCGCAGTCGGGTGAGGGCCCAGGCGGCGTGTTCGCGGACGAGCGGCGAGTCGTGCGAGGTGAGAGCCTCGAGGGTGGGGACGAGGGACGCATCGCCGGAATTGCCCGCGACGACGCAGGCGTTGCGCAGGAGCCCGGCGAGCTTGATGCGTTTGATCGGGGTGCGACGGTAGACCTCGGCGAAGCGCTCGGGCGTGAGGCGCAGGATTTCGTCGAGCGTCAGGCGAGCGATCTCGGGGCGGGGATTGAGCAGGAGGGATCGGCTGGCCTGGGAAAAACGATTCCAGGGACAAACCTCCGCGCAGATGTCGCAGCCGTAGATGCGATTGCCGATGGCCTCGCGAAACTCCTCGGGGATGGGGCCCTTGTTTTCGATCGTGAGAAAACTGATACAGCGGCGGGCGTCGACGACACCGGGCGCAGGCAGGGCGCGGGTGGGGCATGCATCCAGACAACGGGTACACGAACCGCAGTAGCGTCCGATTCCGTCTGCCGCAGCGGAGGAGGGTGCGGCGAGCAGGCCGTCGAGCCGTTCGGCGGGTGCGCGGACGATGATGGCTGCCAGGAACATCCAGTTGCCGTGCTCGCGTGAGATGAGCATGGCGTTTTTGCCCACGAACCCGAGACCGGCGCGTGCGGCCCAGTCGCGTTCCAGGACGGGGCCTGTGTCGACGTAGAAACGGTGGGCGGAGGGGGCGATCCCGAGGTGCAGTTCGAGCGCGCGGCCGGCGGCTTCGAGGGCGGGCTTGATCGTGTCGTGATAGTCGTCGTAGAGGGCGTAGCGGGCCCAGGTGGGGCCTGTCGGGGGGCGCGCGGGCGGCGCGTAGTTGACGCCCAGGGACACGAGGAGATTGGCGCCCGCGACGACGAGGCGCGGGTCGGCGCGCTTGTCGGCGTTGCGCGCGATCCAGTCCATGGAGGCGTGCATGCCGTTTGCGAGCCAGGAGCGCAGGGCGTGCGCGGCCGGCGTGGGCCCGTCGACGCGTGCAAAGGAGACGACGTCGAAGCCGAGGTCCAGCAGGGCCTGACGTAGGGTCGTCATCGAAGGATCGTGGCGGGGCTTGGAGGCGGTCCCGAGCCCGCTGCGGACTGGGGGACGTCGCTCAGGACGTCGCGAGCAGCTCGATCTCGAAGACCAGGGTGGAGTCGGGCGGGATCGCGCCGGGGTACCCCTGTTTGCCGTAGGCGAGTTCGGGAGGGATGGTGAGCTTGGCCTTCTGGCCCACCTTCATGCGGGCGACGCCGAGGTCCCAGCCGCGGATCACCTGACCGACGCCGAGCAGGAAGCGGAAGGGCTCCTTGCGGTCGACGGAGCTGTCGAATTTCTCACCGGACATGAACCATCCGGTGTAGTGCACGGTGACGAGTTGTCCGGGCTTCGGGCTGTGACCCGAGCTTTCGGTGAGGGTCTCGATCTTGAGTTCGGGAGCGGGCATGGCCGATTCCCAGCAGCCCGGTCCGGGAGCGTCAAGCGGCGAGGGGCGGAGGAATGTTCAAGGATGGGCGGGCGGTTCGTAGATTCGGAAATGTCCGCTGACCTCGAGCAGGGCGAGCTGATGGAGCAGGCCGTCGTAGTAGCGGAACGGGCCGGAAGGCACGGGGGCGTCCCAGAGGCGTTGCACGAAGACCCGGGCGAGGGCGGGGTCGGCGGCGAGGCCTCCGACGGCGGCCATTGAGAGGAGGCCTGGGGAGAACTCGCGGTCCACGGGCTTGCCATCGAGGGTGAAGCGATTCGGGCAGGCGGGGCCCTGGGAGGCGATGAAGCGAAGGATTCGGTTGCTCTGGGCGACCTGCCAGGGATCGGCGTCCCACCAGGCGTGATCGAGGGCGACGTTGGCCATGACGCGCCATGCGTCGAAGGCGAAGATGCGGTGGATCTCGGGTCCGACGGGGGCGCCGTCGAACGAGGCGTAGTCGGGCATCAGGCCGGTGTCGGGGTTGGCGGCGCGGTGGAAGAACGCGCGGCTGGTGGCGGTGATCTCGCGGAGGAGTTTGCGGTCGGCGGGATCGGAGGCCCAACGGGACCAGAGCTCGTAGAAGGCGGGCAAGTGGTAGGAGGGGTCGGTGAAGGTGGCGAACACGGATTTGGGGACGAACACGACCTCCTTATGGACGGGGTCGAATATGCTGGTGACGAGGGGGCTTCCCTCTTCGCCCTTGTGGAGCATGGCCTTCAGCAGGGACTGGGCCTCGGCCTCGTAATTGGGGGCGCCGGGGGGGTGGCCCCAGCGATGGGCGGCGAAGAACAGTGCCATGGTGAACCACTCCTCGCCGTCGGAGGCAGAGTCGGGGGACAGGACGCGTCCGTCCGGGGCGCAGTGCCAGGCGAAGAAGCCCTTGCGCGGGCCGGAATTGTGCCGCATGTGGCGGACGGCCCAGTTCCAAAGCCGGTCGAACATGTCGCGTCGGTCCATCTGGACAGCGATCATCATGCCGTAGGACATCCCCTCGGAGCGGACATCTTGATTGGCGATGTCCTCGATGTAGCCCTCGTCCTTTCCGGCCGGGAAATAGACGGCCTGGGAGTTGGGGTCACCGTGGAACAGCTGTTGATAGGAGGCCTCGATCTTGGCGTCGATTGCGGCGTCGGATTTGCCGAGCATCTGCTTGAACAGGTCGGGGGCCTGTTTGGGGGCGGGGGCTGCGAGGCCGGTGCAGGCGAATCCGGTGCCGAGCAGGAGCGCGGCCGCGGCGGAGCGGAGGGCGGAGACGAGCATGGGAAAAGAGAGTGCGATCCTGGAGGGGCACCGCCGTCGAAGGTACCCGAGGAGTTGCCACATCACAAAACGACGCTCCGCTTTGTGGGGCGGAGCGTCCGAGGGATCAGGTCTTGGCAAAGGACTTCCGGCGGTCGGCGAGTTCGTCACCGATACGCAGGTTGAGCTCCTTGCTGATCGGGTAGTAGGCGATGGCGACGAAGGCGATCAGGAAGGGGATGGCGGGATAGATCGTGGCGCACAGGCGGATGCCCAGCAGGGCGGTGGGCGACTGGGCGATGTTGGGCACGTAGCCGTAGCTGGCGAGCAGCCAGCCGCCGATGGCGCCGCCGAGGCCGAGGCCGGCCTTCAGGGCGAACACGATTCCGGCGTAAACCATGCCCGTGGCGCGGCGGCCGGTCTTCCATTCGGAGAAGTCGGCGACGTCGGCGATCATGGCCCAGAGCAGCGGGATGGTGGGACCGTAGAAGACGGGCCACAGGAGGCTGAGCACCATCAGCCAGGCGATGGAGGTGGCGGGAACGAGGAAAACGGCGGCGGTGATGAAGGCGGTGCCGAGGATGCCGGTGAGGAATACGGCCTTCTTGCCGAAACGGATGGACAGGGGCTTCGAGACGAGCACGCCGACGATGGTCACCAGATTGCCCGCCATGTTGAAGATGCTGAAGCCGACTGCGGTGACGTTTGAGCCGTCGCGCTGGAGGATGAAGCCGAACCAATTCAGGGCGGTCGTCCACCAGGTTCCGGCCCCTGTGTGGACATTGCCCAGGCCGATGTCCTTCACGAAATTGAGCAGGGCGTTGTGGTCGACGTAATAGGTGAAGTAGTAGAACAGCAGGCCGCCGCGCAGGGCGAGGGTGGTGAAGATGCACAGGGTGATGAGGAACATCACGACCCAGGGCGGGCTGTGGAACACGTCCTTGAGGTCCTGGACCACGGAAGTCTTCTGCGCGGGGTTCGGGTGGACGCGCTCCTTGGAGCTGAAGAAGGCGATGACGTAGAACACGACCGCGATCGCGCCGAAGATCCCGAAGGTGACGGACCAGCCGTGGGCGGGATTCTTGCCTCCGAACTTTTCGACGAGGGGCAGGGTGAAGCCCTGGACGACGAGGGTGGCGGCCATGGCTGCCACGAAGCGGAAGGTTGACAGGGAGGTGCGCTCGTGGACGTCGCCGGTCATCACGCCGTTGAGGGCGGAGTACGGCGTATTATTGGCCGAGTACATCATCATCATGAGCGTGTAGGTGATGAATACATACACGACCTTGCCGCCGCTGCTGAAGGAGGGGACGGTGTAAGTGAGCCAGAGCACGACGCCGAACGGGATGGCGGTCCAGAGCACCCAGGGGCGGAACTTGCCCCAGCGGGTTTCCGTGCGATCGGAGAGGACGCCCACCAGCGGGTCGAACCCTGCGTCGAAGATGCGCACGAGGAGGAAAAGCCAGCCTGCGGCGACGGCCGATATGCCCATGACGTCGGTGTAGAACCGACTCTGGTACATGATCATCGACTGGAAGAAGAAATTGGTGGCCGCGTCGCCGAGGCTGTAACCGGCTTTTTCGCGGAACGAGAGGCGTTCTTTGTAATGGCTCATCGGGAGTTTTGAGGGGAGTTGGGTCGTTAGGGTTGGACTGGGGCTTACTCTAGCAGCCAAAGGTAGGAGGTGACGCCGCGTGGGTAATAGCGGCTACCGCAGGTCACGCCGGTGTCGCTGAGGATCTGGTCGCACATGGCCTGCGAGCCGCAGCCGGGGTGGCGTTGCCAGTCGGCGTGGACCTTGTCGGCGGCGCGTGCCTGGGCGTTCATGGCTTCGGGGAAGAGCTGTCGAACGACATACTGCGAAAGGGCGATTTTGCTGAACCAGGTGTTGGTGCTGGTGCTGCTCATCTTCCAGCCTCCGGACTTGGCGTCGAGACAAAGCCCGGGTTTGAGCACGCCCTTGATGTGGGCGTTCAGCTGCTGGAGGAGGGGACCGAAGCGGCCCTTGAAATCGAGTGCCTCCGTGATGCCGAGGTAGAGGGGATAGACGAAGCCCTCGACGGCGGGGATGATACGGGAGCGGTTGCCGGACTCGAAGACGGCGGGAAAGAAGCCGGTGTCGGATTCGAACTTGGTCGTGAGGGTCGAGGCGAGCAGGCCGGATGCGGAGCGGGCAGCAGTGCGCTCGTCGGAGAGGCCGAGGCGCTCGAAGGCGCGTTCGAGCAGGATCCAGGCGCCCAGCGTTTTCACGGCCAGATAGAGATTGTTCCGGGCCTGTCCGAGGGAGACGTCGAGACTGTCGTACGTCGTGATCTCGGACCCGTCGGGGCCGCAGCGGTCGCTGTCCTGCTTGAGGATTCCGTCGCGCTTGCGGGGATCGGGATTGTCGCGTCGGCGCATGCTTTCGGCACAGGCGATGAGGACGTCCTTCCGGCGGCGCAGCCAGGTCTTGTCGCCGGTCTTTTCCGCGTAGGTGACGGCGGTCAGGACCCAGTTGAGCAGCTGCTCCATGGTCATGTGGCTGAAGCATCCGTGGAGGTGGTCGCACTCGTAGCTCGAGCGGCCCTCGGGAGTGAAATGATTCATCACGCCCATGTCGTGGGTGAAGGAGAGGCCGCCGGGGACGGTCCTGGTTCCGACCTTGATGCGGTCGGTGTACGCGTAACGGTCGACAAAGAGATCCAGGGTATTGCGGACGGTCCACGGGTGCCAGGCCAGCTCGTAGAAGAGGTGGTCGACCGTGAGATCGAAGGTGTTGATCATCCGGTATTCGCCCTCGTTGACGACCCACACAACCTCTGGGCCGGAGCGCAGGAGCTGGGTATTGCCGAGATAGCTGTGGGTGGACTGGGCGACGAGGTAGCGTTGATGCTCGTCGAGGCCGCTTCGCGCGAGTTCGCGGTCGCGGGTGAGGGCGATCTTCTCGTATTCAGAAAAATGGTTCAGCCCGTGATCGAGGGCGTCCTCGAGGCCGGAGAAACAGCGGCTGAAGGCGTACTCGGTGGGCATGCCGGTGGTGGCCTGGTCGGGCTGGTAGAAGCCGAGGACGAGCGGGAAGCGCCTGCGGCGGCCGGCGGGGACGGTGAAGACGAGAGCGGATTCGGAGCCGATGACGTGCAGGCCGCGGTAATCGAAGAATTTGGGCGCGAAGATGTCGAAACCCTGGCGCAGGGACACGCCCTTGGCGGGCCGCGTGGCGTAGCCGTAGGAGGTGCCGGTGGCGAAGCCGGCGAGGCCGGGATGGGAATCGGCGAGGGGGCGGGGAGGACGCTCGGGTTCGCCGAGGCCGAAGACCAGCTCGACTGCGCCGTCGCCCGCGCGATTGTCGTATTCGATCCATCCGCACACGATGGGCGCGAGGTGGAAGCGTTCGCGGGCCTTGCTCAGGCGGGTGGGGTCGGCAATGCGATCGACGGGCGTGAGCAGGGAGAAGCCGAAGCATCCCGCGTTCGCGCGCCAGGTGTCGGTGCACCAGCCGAGCTCGCGCGTGAAGGCGTCGGCGGGGAGAGCCTGCATCGTGCGCGCCTGCGTGGCCTCACCCTCGACGCCGGTGAACGCTGCCTCCTGGGATCGGGAGGGCTGGAAATAGGGAAGCAGCTGCCAGGCCTTCTGGTCCGCCTGCTTGTACCCGATGTACACGTTCTGTGCGGCCGGACCGCGGAGTGCCTGGCCGAAGCCTCCCTGAGAGTCGGTCAGGCCGATCGTGAAGCTAGCGAATGCCCCGAATGGGGAGTGATGGGAGTGATAACTGTCGGTGTTCACTTAAGAGAGTACCGAAATCGCACGACGCGGCGCGCGGGAGGGAGGGGCTGGATTGGGAGAAAGGGGTGCGGTCCGACGGCGCGGGTTTCTGAAAACCCGGCCCCACGGAGGAGCTCCGTTTTTCTCGGTGCTCTGTACCGCTTCAACCGATGCCATGCGCTAACTATAGACTTGTTTCGTAAGTCGGAAGCGGTTCGCATGACGCCCCCCAGGGAATCCGATCCATGTACGCCCGTCGCGTCACGCTCTCCGACATTGCCCGCAAGGCGGGGGTGCATGTGACGACCGTTTCGCTTGCGATGCGGAATCATCCGCGTCTTCCCGAGCAGACCCGGCGGCGGATTCAGGCCCTGGCGGAGAAGATGGGCTATTCGCCGGACCCGGTGTTGCGGGCGTTGGTGGCGTACCGGGCATCGAAGCAGCCGCGATTCAACCCTCCGACGCTGGCCTACGTGACGAACTGGAACACCCGCTGGGGCTGGCGGGATGTGATTGCGCATCCGGACTTTTACGCGGGGGCCGAGGCGAAGGCGTTGGAACTGGGCTTCAAACTCGAACATTTTTGGATGCGTGAGCCCGGGCTGACGCATGGCCGCCTGAGCGGGATACTGCGGGCGCGTGGGATCGGGGGGCTGGTGATTGCCTCGCATGTGCGCGAGATCGATACGCACCTCGACTTCGACTGGGCGCGTTTTGGTGCGGTCAAGATCGATTACTTCCCGCACGAGCCCAAGCTGCACAACGTCACCAACCACCATCTCCAGATCATCCGCCTGGCGATGCAGAAGGCGATGGCCGCGGGGTATCGGAGGATAGGATGCGTGATGGACGAGGGTTGGGATATCACCGTGGACCGGTTGTGGAGCGCGGGATTCCTGTGGGAGCAGCAGGGCCTGCCGGCCTCGGCGCGCATCCCGATCCTCCTGCTGCCGAGCCGGGAGCCGCTCGATTCGTGGATTCGGAAGCACCGTCCGGAGGTGCTGCTGACGAAGACGGATTTCGTCGCGTCGGCCCTGCGCGACATGGGCCTGAAGATTCCGGGCGACATTGCGCTGATCGACCTGTTTCTGGACGATGAGACGGGGAAGGTCGCGGGAGTGCGGCAGAACTACAGCGCCGTGGGCGAGGCCGCGATCGAGCTGCTGGCCGCCCAGATTCAGCACAACAAGCTGGGGGTGCCGGAGATTCCGACGACGACTTATGTGGAGGGCTCCTGGGTTGCCGGCGCCTCGTGTCCCGGGGCTGTTTGAAAAAGAATCTTTGGGCGGGCGCGGGTGAAAGGAACCGGATCCGGGTGGAATTGCGCGAAAAATGAGCCGCTAACCGGCGGCGGGGCAGGCTCATGCGGGGTCCCGTGCGTGGGATCGCCGCGTGCGGCCGGCCGGACCGGCTTAGTAACGCCCCAGCTTGACGAACGGGGAGTCGCTCCTAGGTTTCCGGCCGACACTCTGCAGTGTACGAGGTACTTTCAATCTACGCTCTTTGCCTTTGAAAATCTACGGGAGTCACACGTGACGGCGGCTGCTAGGCCGTACATCGGAAAGCAATAAGCCGTCCCGCGACGCCCACCTTAACTCAAAAAGGTCTTGAGCCTTTGGGTACACGGCACAAGTGGAGTGTCCACTTTCCCACCATGCCGCCGCTTACATACTTCTTCATCCATATCGCATCCATCCTCCTCCTGGTGGGCGTCACCTTCTTTGCGCTGTCGGCGAAGATGGAGCTGCGCAAACCGGTGTTGATCATCTCGGGCATCCTGAGCCTGCTCGCGCTGATCGGCGGGTTTGGGCTTCTTGCCCGGATCTACGGCCACCAGTTTCCGGCGTGGATCGGAGTGAAGGTCGTCTGCTGGCTGGGCCTTTCGGCGATTGCGGGTCTGGCGTTTCGCCGCCGTGAGAAGGCGGGCCTGTGGGCGGCGCTGGCGACGGTGCTCGTGCTGATCGCCGTGGCGATGGTTGTTTACAAGCCGACCTTCTGAGTCCCGGGGGCCGGTGACTGCCGGTCTCCCGCACCTGGAAACGGGGGCGATTATGCGCGTGCCTCCGGGGTGCCGCGGACTCACGTTCCTCGGATGCAACCCGAAATCGAAGCGTCGAGCCTGGGCGGCCTGTGCGGGCTGTGGGTGGACGGTGATGCGCGTGCGCACCTGAGCGTTGCGACGGCCGGCGGTGGCCGAAAGGAAAGCGTGGTGGAGTACCGGCCCTTTGCGTGGCTGCGGCCCCCCGAGACGGCAGTGGCGATCGACGGTCTCGAGATCGAGGAACTGCGAGGCGAAGGGGTGTTCACGCAACTCGCTCATGCGCCCCATCCGGACGTTCTGGACCTGCTGGAGGATGCCGTGGGAAAGGCGAATTTCGACGAGGTCCGTCCGCTGGAAAGCCAGTTTCTTCTGCAAAGCCGGGCCCGGCTGTATGCGGATCTTCATTTCTCGGCGCTCAGGCGCTGTCAGTTCGACATCGAGACGCATTCGGAGGATGGGAGCTTCAGCGATGCGGCGCGCCCCGGCGACCGCGTGCTGGCGATAGGACTGCGGCAGGCGGGGGAGGACCGGTTCCTCGTGCTGGAGGATTTCACGGACGAGGCGGAGAAGCGGCTTCTCGAGTCCTTCAACGCGGCGCTGGCCGGGCTCGATCCCGACGTGATCGAGGGGCACAACCTGTTTCGCTTCGACCTCGACTACCTGCGCCAGCGCGGGAAGCGCCTTGGCGTGCCCTGCGCCTGGGGTCGGTTCGGCCGGCGCGCGGTGTTTCGCAACAGCCGGGTGAAGGTGGCGGAGCGCTGGATCGATTTTCCGCGCTGCGACCTCGCGGGTCGTGCCGTGGTGGATACCTATCTGCTCGCGCAGATCTATGACATCTCGGTGCGCGAAATCAGCTCGTTTGGCCTGAAGGATCTTGCCGTGCACTTCGGCGTCACCGAGGCGGGGGGCGGGGGACGGACCTATCTCCAGGGAACCGACATCGCACGGGTGTTCCGGGAGGAGAGGCCGCGCTTTCTGGCGTACCTGGGCGACGACCTGCGTGAGACGCAGGGCATCGCCGACCTGCTGCTTCCGACGTACTTCGAGCAGACGAAGACCTTTCCGATCCTGCTTCAGGAGGCGACACTCAGGGGCACGACGACGAAAATCGACCTGCTCTTCCTGGAGGAATACTACCATGCGCGGCACGCCTGTCCGGTGCCGCCGGTGATCGAAAGCTTCGAGGGCGGGTACACGCGGAGCTTCACGGAGGGGGTGTTCAGGAACGTGCTGCATTTCGACGTGGCGTCGCTTTATCCGAGCCTGCTGCTGAGCATCGGGAGCAACCCGCGCAACGACCGGCTCGGGGTGTTCATCCCGATGCTGAGGTCGCTTCGCGAGTATCGGCTTCGCTTCAAGCAGCTGGCGCGCTCGGCGCCGGAGCCGGACGTTCGTGCCGAGGCGCAGGCGCGGCAGGCGAGCTTCAAGATCCTGATCAACTCGTTCTACGGATACCTGGGATTCTCTGGGGCCCGTTTTGGCGACGGCGAGCTGGCCGCGGAGGTGACGCGCCGCGGGCGGGAACTTCTACAGGTGTTGATCGACGAATTTCAGCGCCAGGGGTGCACCGTGCTGGAGGCGGACACGGATGGGATCTACCTGTCGTCGGAGCGATTTTTCAGTGCGCCCGATGCGTTGCTTGAGCGGGTGCGTCCGGTGCTGCCGGATGGCATCGAACTGGAGTACGACGGTCGATATCCGGCGATGTTCTGCTACAAGGCCAAGAACTACGCGCTCTACGACGGGCAGAAGGTCATCCTGCGGGGCAGCGCGCTCCGTTCGCGCGGCATCGAGCCCTACCTCAAGCGACTCACCGACTGTGCGATCATGAGCCTGCTCGGTGCGACGACCGAGTCGCCTCAGGCCCTGATGGCGGAATTCCGGCGGCGGATCGCCGCGCGGGAGGCGAGAGTGGCGGAGCTTGCGAAGACGGAGTCGCTGAGCATGGGTGCCGATGCCTATGAGAAGCACATTGCCGCGGGCGGAAAACCCCGGCGCGCCTCGGCCGAGGCGGCGTTGATGATGAATCCCAGGCCGCGGATGGGGGATCGCGTGAGCTACTACATCACCGCAAAGGCGAAGGGAAAGACCAGCGACTGGCAGCGCGCGCGACCGCTTGCGCTCCACGATCCCGCGGCCGCCCCGTACGATCCGACCTACTACCTGGACAAGCTCGACGACTGGGTCGCGCGCTACGGGCCCTTCCTCGGCGTGAAGCCCGGGCACGACCAGGGCGAGTTCAAGCTGGAGTGAGAGCGATGTCGTAGTTGAACCACAGAGACACAGAGGACACAGAGGACACAGAGAAGACCTCGTGGTAATTACTCCGGATCTCTGGAGTTCCGACCAAGACTTCCGGCCTGTGACCTCTAGCTTCTGGTTCTCTCAGCGTCCTCTGTGCCTCTGTGGTTCAAATCCCTCCGCGATTCGACCTCGGTCTTTATTCCGCCAGGGCGAAATCCATCTGGCGGCGGAAGCGGTCGACGGCGGAGACGATGACATCGACCTTCGAGCCGAGGGTGAAGCGGCGGTGCCTTGTCCCCTGATGATCGCTATCCTGTTCCCTCTTTGTTTCCATTGAACGTCGATTCAGTTCCAAACCACGACCCAAGATAGAGCCGGAGAAGGCCAGAAAGCCACAAAGGCGGCTGCGGATGCATGCCTGCACTCGCGGTCGATGCCCTTTGGATTGGCATTTGACTCCAAATCTCGTCGATGTTCGTTTCTTCCGAAACCAGCGGTCGTCTTGACGACCCCAATCAGCCTGCAGCCAGC
>JAJXVO010000333.1 GCA_021782105.1 bacterium | reverse complement strand
CAGGTCTTCCTCGTCCTCAACGAGCTGGGCGGCCAGGCCGACGACCAGGCCGTGGGCTGGGCGTGCAGCGAGGCCAACGTTCCCCAGTCGCTCTGGATCGACCAGGCCTTCGAGGAGGCCCGCTTCGGCTCCGTGCACCAGTACGGCGCCAGCTACGACCTGTCTTTGGAGCTCAGCGCCCAGGGATTTCTCAAGCGCCGCCTGGATCAGCTTCCGCCCGAGAAGCGGCAGAACGTCGTCGCGAGCAGCCAGAAGATCCTGCGCCGCCAGAACCAGGTGCTCGCTGGCGCCAACGCCGACGCCGTCGATCCGCGAACCGCCCTCGCCTACCGCACCGCCCCCGCCAAGGCTGCCCTCCATGCCAGCCGCGCCGGCCGGCTCGACGACGCCCTGCTCTGGTACGACGAAGCCATCAAGGCCGACCCAGAGAACCCCGCCCTCCTCGAACGCGCCGCCCACTTCCTGCGCGCCAAGACCGGCAACCACGCCCGCGCCCTCTCCTTCGCCAGGCGTGCCTGCGAGCTCGCCCCCACCGACCCCGAGGCCCACTTCACCGCCGGCTGGATCGCCGCCGGCCAGGGCGAGGTGAGCGAAGCCGACCGCTTCCTCGCCGCCGCCGAGGGCAGCGGCAAGCCCAAGCACCTGTGCGCCCTGCAACGCGCGCGTTCCCGCGTGGAGCGCGCCGACCGCAAGGACGGCCCCATCCCCCCGAACGACCTCGCCGAGATCCGCCAGCTCCTCACGCGAGCCCGCGAAGGCGTGGGGAACGGCGAGCGAGCGCAGCGGCACTTGAGCGAGTGCGAGCGGGTGAATCGGACGCCAGGGAAGGTGCCGGCGATGAGACGTATAAACTTATTCGCAGTCGGCCTTCTTAGGAGAGCGACGTGACTGAATACAAGAGCGAAATCCGCGACAGCCAAATCAGGACCCTTCTCGAGCGGGCCAAGAAGCGGAGCTTCAACAAGTACTTGTGCCAGATAAAGCTCACGAGGATCAGAGGCTTCTCGAATCAGGTTGTTAGTTTTGACTTTCCTGTCACGGCCCTGGTGGGCCCAAACGGTGGCGGAAAGACGACGATCCTCGGCGCCGCCGCTTGCGCGTACAAGGAAATCAAGCCCCGACGCTATTTTGCCAAGAGCGGAAAGCTCGACAACAGCATGCGCGACTGGACGCTCGAATACGAAGCGATCGATCGAAATGTCGCTCAAGACGGCTCCGTCCGGAGAACCGCAAGCTTCAAGAACCTCAAGTGGGACCGAGGCGTGCTGGATCGCAAGGTTCTGGTGTTCGGCATCGCGCGAACCGTCCCCCCGAACGAACGAACGGAGTTTCAACGTTACGCCTCGAACACCTTTGCGTTCCGTCAGGACGAGCTCCAGGCGCTGGAGGCCAACGTGCTCGATGCCGCCGGCAAGATCCTGGGAAAGGACATGTCTGGCTACCAGCGGCTGTCATTGAAGTCGGGGAGGAGCCTCCTCCTCGCGGCCATGACGCGCACTGCCGAGTTCTCCGAGTTCCATTTCGGGGCGGGTGAGTCCAGCGTTATTAGAATGATCACGGAGATCGAGGCGGCCCCGGATGGCACTCTCGTGTTGATCGAAGAGATCGAAAATGGCCTTCACCCCCTCGCTACGATGCGCATGGTTGAATACCTTGCCGATCTCGCCGAAAGGAAACGGATCCAGGCGATATTCACAACACATTCGAATGAAGCTCTGAAGCCCCTTCCGCCTGAGGCCGTCTGGGTGGCCCTCGACGGCCGTGCGACTCAGGGCAAGCCCGACATCAAGACACTGAGGAAACTTCAGGGGGCGATCGATACAAGACTCGTAATCTTCGTGGAGGACGACTTCGCGGCGGACTGGGTGATCGCGGCACTTCGCATGGATCCGGCAGTCGCCCTGGACGCGGTACAGCTGCTCCCGATGTCCGGTGACGGGTCTGCGGTGGCGATGAACCGGAACCATCGCAGCGATCCAGCAGCAACGGTACCGTCCATCTGCTTCATCGATGGAGACTCACCGCAGACGGAATCGGAGAAGGAAATGGTGCTCCGACTGCCTGGCGGCGTGCCAGAGAGTCACGTCTTCGACAGCGTTCTCGAGGTGTTCGACGAATGGGGAGGTAAGCTCGCGGTCGCGCTGCACCTCCGGTTCGATGACCAGGCAAGGGTCAAGGACGTCCTCCGCGACATCCGGACGACCAATCGGGACCCCCACCTGCTCTTCTCGCAGGTCGGCGATCGCCTTGGGCTCATTGCTGAAAAAGTTGTTCGAGGAGCGTTCCTCTCGATCTGGGCGCAGGCGTTTTCGGACAAGGCCGCGGCGTTGCGAGCCGCCGCAGGCCCTATTCTTCCCCGCACCGGGTAGCAGCAAGGCCCGCCGCCACTCGTCGCGCGAGGGAAGGCTCGCCTCTCTGGGCCTTCAGCCGGGCAGGAAGTAGACGTAGTTTCTTCGCTCCCCTGGAGGTGGAACTCCTTCCCGTCGGAGGTCGCAGAGTGGATCATCAGGCCCTGAAATGACCCGCTCCTAGTACGGCCCCAGGAAGCGCTCGCCGTTGAAGTGAATCATGTGGTCCGGCGCTTCAGCAACCCAGACCTCGGTCTCCCACGAGATGTCCCCAAGGTACTTGACCATTGCCCGGCGCGACAGGAAGGCCGTCACGTACACGCGGCCGGCCCGGGAGCTCTCGAAGAGCCTCTCCAATTCTTGGCGCCGCTTCGCGTTCACCGGGCCGTGACTGGTGACGGCCTCGATGAGGATGAGCCAGTCGAGCTTGGTGTGGTGGACGACGAGGTCGGGCATCTTCCCGTGGTGATCCACGCGGACGCCGAGCTCGGCGAGGGCGGGCTCATCGAAATAGGCCCACTTGTCGTCGGTGTCGCCGACGTAGATGACGCGGCCGCCCGGCGTGAACCGCGGGCAGAAGTCGTCGACGATCTTCTTGATCAGCTCGTTCTGCCCACCCGGGGAGAGCTCGATGGTCGTCCCCTGCGCGAGGCTCACCGGGAGGCGCTGGAGCTTCCTGTCGCGCTCCCAGCGCTGCTTGAGGGTGCCGACCTCCGCCAGATAAGCGCGTAGGTTCTTCTCCCAGTCGTCCGTCTTGAACGACTGGAGCAGCTCCAGCGCACGGGGCTCGATCTGGTAGACGTTGTCGGGACTATTCACGGGCCGCCCGGGCTCGTCGGGGTTCGGCAGCACGAATCCGGCCTGCACGAACTGGTGGACGGTGAAGCGGCGGACCGTCTCGCGGGTGTTCGGTGCGTACTCCCGGCCGTAGTGCTTCGCGAAGAAGCCCATCATGGGAGTGATGCCCCACAGCGGGTTGGTCGCCTTGGACCATGGCGTCCCAGGCTCGAGGTCGAGGAGCGCGAGGAGCGCCAGGGCGGACCGCTCGTTCTGCTGCTCGCGCGGAAGGTCGAGCGCGCGCAGGACCTCGAGGGCCTCGTCGATCTTCTTCTTCGCGCGGATCGGGTCGGCGCGCTTCCGTTTCTGGGCCACGGGCAGCAGCTCCTTCTCCACGAGGGAGTCGATCTCG
>JAJXVO010000332.1 GCA_021782105.1 bacterium | reverse complement strand
CCCGCCGCCCCCTGGTGCGATGCCCGCACCTCCGGCGATCCCGAACGTTTTCCCCTCCTCGCACCCAAGGCCGTCGAACGCATCGAGGTTGTCCGCGCCTGGTGCGAACACGACCGACACCTGCTGCTCCACCGCGCCAAGGGCGAATCCAGGCGCCTCGCCGGTATCCACGAACTCCCTACCCCCGACCAGGCCCGACTCGACGCCGGACGCGTCAGGCAGGGCTCTCTTGTCTGCCGCCGCACACGAACCATCACGCGCTTCCACATCACCGAATTCATCCACAAGGCGCCACCACCCCAGGATCCGCTCCCACCGGATCTCGTCTGGATCTCCATCGACCATATCGACCGCATCGCCCTCTCCGGCCCCCACCGCCGCTGGATCACCGCTTTGCTTCAGGCTCGAAAATAGAACCCGTTGTCGGCCAGTCTTGTCAGGCTCTCCGATTCTCTTGAATCGCCATATATCATTTCCCATTAACTTCTTCCAATTTTAGCAATCCTATCCTTTGACGGCCTCAGCCTTTTTCACCAAATTCCGCCCCTTGATGAAGTCGGTCAAGCTACCCGCCCTCGAGATGTTCTACCACGAGATGATCCCCCTCGCGAAGGCGATGGGCGTCACTGTCGAGGTCAGCGACGATCAAAAGCTGGTGCTGGCCGCCCCCCACGGGCTCAACAAGAACTCCCTCAACACGGCCTTTGGCGGCAGCCTCGTCGCCCTCGCAACACTCGCCGGTTACGGTGTCGTGTGGGAGCTGATGCGCAGCGAGTCCGAGAAGAGCAAACCCGAGTGGCGCATCGTCGTTAAGGAAAGCCGCGCAGCCTACCGCCGTCCCGTGATCGGCGATCTCCGCGCCATCTGCGAACGCCCAGCCAAGGCAGCCGTGGAGGAGTTCAAGGCCGCTCTCATCCGCTACGGTCAGGCCAAACTGAAGCTCCGCGCCCGCATCGTCGAGGACGGCAACACCGCCGTCGACGTCCAGGCCGCCTTCGTCGTCGTCGCCGGTCGCGCCTCCGCCGCCGCCTGCTAAGTAAGCCGGTTCCGAAACGCTGCCCTGCATTCGCCCTGGGCCCAGCGACCGTCAATCCTGAGCCGATCGAAGGGCTCGAATTCCGCACCCGGGCGCCCCGGATCCGAATCGTCGGCTGCCTTTTCGATCCGTGTGCTGGCATTCCTAAGCCAGATCTTCCGGCGAAGTCCTCTCCTCCCCCTCGTTCCTCGCGTCCTTCCGTCCCCGTTTTGGATTGCCGCCACGCGTTCCGACCGGCTCCCTAGTCACCGCTTTCCGGCTCTCCCCAGCCCGCGTCAGTCCCCACTCGCTTTCCTTCGCGATTCTTTGCTTCCCCCCAAAGAAGCTCTCAATCGCCATGGACACGTCCACCGCCACCTCGCAACGCGAGTCCCTCAAAACCCTGCCCAACGACGACATCCGCCAGATTCTCTGGCGTTTCGATCAGCGCTACGATCTCCAGATGTTAGTCCAAGCCTCCCGCTCCGTTGCGCGCGGGATCGTCGCCCGCCTCGTCGCCGAGGGCGCGCGCAATAGTCACGAATGGAACGAGCAGAAGGCCCGCCTGCTCCCCGCCTTCGACGAGGCCGGCATCACCACCTGTTTCATGGAGCCCCATCAGGGCGGCTTCATCGAGGGCCCCAAAAACCTCGCCCTCGCTCTCGTCGCCATGGAGTTGTCCTGGGTCGACGGCGGCGCCGCCACCTGCAGCCTCGCCGGCAATCTCGCACTCTCCCCCATCCACGAGCGCGGCACCCCCGGACAACGCGATTTCTATATGAGCCGCTGCGTGCCCGCCAAGGCCGCCGAGTCCGGCCAGCCCGTCTGGCGCGGCGCCTTCGCCCTCACCGAGCCCATCCCCTACGTCGGCGTCGAGACCGGTCTGCTCTCCGGCAAGGTCCGCATCGCCGACTGGCAGCCCGGTGCCGAACCCATGCTCCATGTCGAAAAACGCGGCCGCTTCATCACCGGCATGGGCTTCGCCAATTTCGTCACCGCCGCCGTCGACACCGACGACCCACGCATCCAGTCCAGCTGCATCGTCATCCTCGAGGAATCCGACCCCGGCGTCTTCGACCGCGGCACCCCCACCAAGAAGCTCGTCCATCAGCTCTCCTCCACCAACGATCCCGTATTCAGTCTTCGCGTACCCGCCTCCCGCATCGTCGGAGGTTATCAGGTCGTCAACGGTGTCATCGTCCCGAATTTCAGCCACGGCGAGGTCATCGAGGCCGTGTTCCGCCGCACCCGCGTGACGGTCGGGATCATGACCGCCGCCAAGCTGCTCTCCGCCGTCGAGCCCGTCATCCGTTACCACCGCAGCCGCTTCCGCGGCGGCGCCACCATCAACCCCGGCACGCCCCGCCACGACATGGGCCTCCAGCAGAAGGAGGACACTCTCCACCGCCTCGCCGACGTCTGGGCCATGGGCGAAGCCTCCGCCTCCCTCGGCTTCGCCGCCGCACGCCTCTTCGACGAGCTTGATCCCCTCGAAAAGAAAAAGGACCAACTCTTCGCCGCCCAGGGCATCACGTCGGGAGTCGCCCAGATGAAGGCGTTCCGGAAACTCCAAAAGGACGCCCTCGAGTTTATCGCCCTCTCCGGCATGCCCGAGGTCGAACGCGACGCCTCGCGTTTCGAGGCCCTTAAAAACGATGGCCTCATCCAGTACATGGTGCTCGACGCCCAGGCCAACGTGCTCTGCCCCGCCACCAAGCTCTGGAATACCGGCCAGGGCGCCAATGTCATGCGCGAGGCCGTCAGTCTCGTCGGCGGTTACGGGATCACCGAGGACTGCCCCGGATTCCTCGGACACAAGTGGATGGACGCCCAGCTCGAGGCCACCTACGAGGGCCCCGAGGCCGTCCAGCGCCGCCAGCTGACCGTGACCATGGTCAACGAGGTTTTCCTCGCGTGCTTCCGTTCGTGGATACGCGAGATGCGCGCCGTCGGATGCCGCAAGCCCGCCACGGGCGCCTGCATGCTCGCCACCGCGATGGAGCTGTGGCTCTGGTCCCTCGAGTCGCTCCAGAAATCCACCGATGTCGCAGGCACCAAGCTGTTCTCCGGCAATCGCCAGGGTGTCACCTTCCCCATGGCCGACGCCCTGTGCTGGCTGCTCGCCTCCCGTCAGCAGATTCTCGACGTGCTCGAGCTCGAGCAAAAGGGCCCCGCCAATCCCGTCGTCGCCGAGGGTCTTCAGGGCACTCTTGGATTCCTCCTCGACCTGTGCCACGTCCAGGCCGCCCGCGCCGCCGGCGAATCCTCCAAAATCTGCGCCGAACTCGTCCACGGTTATCTCGGCGACTGCGACAACACCGTGCGCTGCGCCTGCAGTCTCGGCGACGCTCCCCCGCCCCCCGCTTACGAAGCCTTCGCACGCCTCCGCTCAAAGCTCGACCGCTGCATGGTCGGCTGCCGCCTCGCAAAAGACCGCGCCGCCGAGTCACTGCAGTCCGTGATGATCCCCGAGGCGCTGGACTACCCGGTCTAGATCGCCTCCGCGACCTGCGGCGCCGCAACCCCC
>JAJXVO010000331.1 GCA_021782105.1 bacterium | reverse complement strand
CTCAACCACTTCAAGGCGGCCGGGAACGTCACCCATGGCTACGCGGTGCTTTTCTCGATCTGTGCTTTTGCGTATGTCGTCTCTTTCGCGATTAATCACGCCCTCGCCCCTCGTTTCGAACCCATCTCTCTCAACGTCCCATGATCCCGACCCCGCGCCCCTCAATCCGGAGAGCCACGGCTCTCTCCCTTGGTCTTTTCCTGTCGATTCTTATCGGCGCCTCCCGCGCCCAGGCGCTTGGCGAACCCAGCTTCGTCTCGGCGAAGCCGACTCCCGGCGCGTTTGCGCTGGCGGGCCCTGGTTCCGTCGCACCGCTGGTCGTCGACGCGGCGGATTATGCCGGGGTCGTGCGCGCGGCACACGACCTCCAGGCCGATGTCGAGCGGGTCACCGGACGGCGCCCGCCCCTCGACGAACGCACGAGTCCTTCGCAGGGCAGTCTGCCGGTGCTGATTGGCACCGTGGGCAGAAGTGCGCTCATCGACACGCTGGTGGCGGCGCATAAAATCGACGTGTCGGCCATACGCGGGCAATGGGAGGCCTTCACCATTGCCGTGGTCGACCATCCTCTCCCCGGAGTCGCGCAGGCCCTCGTCGTCGCGGGCAGCGACAAGCGCGGCACGATCTACGGCATCTACGACATTTCCCAGCAGATCGGCGTATCGCCCTGGTACTGGTGGGCCGACGTGCCCGTCCGGCATAGCGCCGAACTCTACATTCTCCCGGGTCGCGTCGTGATCGGGCCACCCGCCGTAAAGTACCGCGGCATCTTCCTCAACGACGAGGCGCCCGCGCTCACGGGCTGGGCCAAAAAGAAATTCGGCGGCCTCAACCACGAATTTTACGAAAAGGTCTTCGAACTGCTCCTCCGCCTTCGTGCCAACTACCTGTGGCCCGCGATGTGGAACAACGCCTTCAACGAGGACGATCCACTCGACCCCAAACTCGCCAACGAATACGGGATCGTCATGGGCACGTCGCATCACGAACCCATGATGCGCGCCCAGCAGGAATGGAAGCGCCACGGCAAGGGCCCCTGGAACTACGCCACAAACGGGGCCGAGCTCCGCAAGTTCTGGTCCGAGGGCATTCGCCGCAACAAGGATTACGAGAACATCGTCACGATCGGCATGCGTGGCGACGGCGACATGCCCATGTCGCGCGAGAGCAACGTGGCCCTGCTCGAGCGCATCGTCGCCGACCAGCGTGCCATCCTCACCAAGGAGATGGGCAAGCCGGCCAACCAAATCCCCCAGCTGTGGGCCCTCTACAAGGAGGTCCAGGATTACTACGAGAAGGGCATGCGCGTCCCCGACGACGTGACGCTTCTGTGGTGCGACGACAACTGGGGCGATATCCGCCGCCTGCCGACACCTGCCGAACGCTCCCGCAGCGGAGGCGCCGGTGTGTATTATCACTTTGATTACGTCGGGGGACCGCGCTCCTACAAGTGGATCAACACCAATCCAATCACGAAAGTCTGGGAGCAGATGCACCTCGCCGTCGAGACGGACGCCACGCGCATCTGGATCGTCAACGTCGGCGACCTCAAGCCGATGGAGTTCCCCATCGAGTTCTTCCTGGACTACGCTTGGAATCCCAAGCGCTGGAATCAGGACAACCTCGGCGAATTCGGCCGGTTGTGGGCCCAGCGCGAATTTGGCCCGGCTCATGCCGCCGAAATTGCCCACCTGGTCGACGGTTACACGAAACTCAATGGCAACCGGAAGCCCGAGCTGCTCGCTCCCGGCACCTACAACCTCGTCGATTATAGCGAGGCCGACCGTGTGGTTGCGGACTGCAAGGCGCTTGTTTCCGAGGCGCGCCGCATCGAGACGGAACTGCCCGCGAACGAGCGCGACGCGTATTTCGAACTCGTGCTTCACCCGGTCGAAGCCACGGCGACGGTCAACGAACTCTATGTCGCCGCCGCCCGAAACCGACTCTACGCAGTCCAGGGCCGTGCTTCCGCGAACGTCTGGGCCGATCGGGCCCGCGAGCTGTTCCAGCGCGACGCCGAGATTTCATACCGCTACAATCACGAACTCGCCGGCGGAAAGTGGGACCACATGATGGATCAGACTCACATCGGCTACACCTACTGGAACGAGCCCGAGTGCAACGCCATGCCTGCGGTCACCCAGGTCCAGGTTCCCCAGGGGTCCGCGCTGGGCGTCGCTCTCTGCGGCTCCCCCAAGGCATGGCCGTCCGAGAATCCTTTCCAGGGTCCGGCCAGGATGCGCGTGCTATCGCCGTATGACCCCGCTCCTGCCTGGTTCGAGCTTTTCAATCGCGACAGCACGCCCGCGAAATTTGAGATCACTTCCTCGGCGCCCTGGCTGAGCGTCGGGACGCCTTCGGGCACGTTGACCAAGGACCTGCATCTGGACGTCTCCGTCGACTGGTCGCGCGCCCCGGTCGGGCAGACCCAGGCGACGCTGACCGTGCATGGTCCGACCGAGACCGTCGCCATCGCCGTTCCGATCTTCAAACCCGCCCCGCAGCAAGCCGCTGCGATCCACGGGTTCGTCGAAACGGACGGCGTCGTCTCGATTGAGGCGCAGCACTTCGACCGCGCCATCGACGGCGATGGAACAAAGTGGACCGTGCTTCCGGACTATGGACGCACGCTTTCGGCCGTGACGACCCTGCCTGCGACTGCGCCTTCGTCGACACCGGGCGGAAATGCGCCGCACCTCGAGTACACCGTGCACCTCTTCTCGGCAGGCGACGTGACCGTGCATCTTTACGCGGCGCCCACGCTGGCCTGGGCACCCGGACGGGGCGTGCGCTGTGCTGTCTCGTTCGATGACGGCGTGCCAGTGGTGGTCGACTTTCAGGCCGACCGTTCCGAAGGCGCCTGGAACCAGGCCGTGGCTAATGCGATCCGAATGGCGGCCACGCACCACCACCTTGCGAAGGCGGGCAACCACGTGCTCAAGATCTGGCGAATCGATCCCGATGTCGTGCTCGAAAAGATCGTCGTCGACGCCGGCGGCCTCCGCCCAAGCTACCTCGGGCCGCTCGAAAGCCACAAGGTGCCATGAGTTTGTCGCCGCGCCTGCACCGCAGCACCCAGGACGAACAGCCGCTGGAAACTGATGAAATTGCACCAGATCGCACAGAGAAGGACGCTGAAGGGCTGAACACGTGAACGCTGAAACAGACCCAATCTCCGAGGATCGACCTCCGGCCTCCGTGGTCTCTCGGACGAGCATATTTATGCTTTCTGTGTTCCTGGCGGCCACCTAACCACTCTTCCAACGATGAAACTAGGACTTGGCCTTTACAGGCACATGCTCAACTCGGACAACTTCCGCTTCGCCCGGCAGGCAGGGGCGACGCATCTGGTGGTGCACCTCGTCGATTATTTCCGGGGAGGGGCGCACGGCACCCGCGACGACCAGCCGGTCGGCACCGACCTGGGCTGGGGGCTTGCCGGTGATCCAGACACCCTGTGGACCGAAGAGGAACTGATGGCCCTGCGGCGCTCGATCGAAGCCGAGGGCCTGGTCCTGGAGGCGATCGAGAACATCGATCCGGCACAC
>JAJXVO010000062.1 GCA_021782105.1 bacterium | reverse complement strand
TCTGGACCATACGGACGATCGCCCCGATTTTACCGTGCTCGTCTACGGAGTCATCTCCATGGAGCCCGGCATCACCCACCCGGGATCCCAGCACGCCCTGCTCGGAGCCCATCCCACCCAGGCCGACTGCGACCGCTTTTCCGCCGAACTCCACGTCGACGCCCACACACCGCCCGCTTTCCTCGTGCAGGCCGCCGACGATCCCGCCGTTCCGATCCAGAATAGTCTGCGCTACTACGAGGCCATGCTCAGGCATCACGTTCCCGGGGAACTCCACATCTACGAGAAGGGCGGCCACGGCTTCGGCTTCGATAGCCCCAACGTCTCAACCCGCACCTGGCCCGAAGCCCTCCGCGCATGGTTGCAGTCGCGCGAACTCATGCGCTGACCCGGCCCTTTCATCCAAAAAAGAAGGCGGGTCGCCTACCCCTAAGCGACCCGCCACTGTCTTTCTTTGTTACCCCAAGCTTCTGCTAGGCAGAAGCGGTGAACCAGATCATCAGACGGTCGATCGCACAATTTGTTTCATCCGATCGCGCTTCGCGTAAACTCGGTTCAAGCGGCTGGATGGAAAACGATAATGAGATTCGCCGCCCTGACCCGCCCTTACGTAGAACTACGAAAACGCCGCCTATGGCCCCCCCTCCGCCCCTGTTTTCTTCTTCTGCGGCGGCGCCCACTGCCTCAACCAATACTCCGCGAGGTTGCGCAGGCTCGTCCGCTTCAGCCCTTCCCGCTTTGCCGTGCTCATAAAGGGCTCCGCCACCTGACTCCGCTCAAGGTAATACGCCCAAAGGTCCGCCTCCAGAGCGATCGACGCGGCATAGTCGTCCGGGCTACTCTTCGCCGCCGCCCGAACTTTAAGCTCCCAATACTGTCTTTCTTCCTTATGAGCTTCAACATAATCAACTATTCTTTGCTCGATGCGGTTAAGACTCATGCCGCTAAACAATCGGATTTGGCGCTCCCGAAAAGCCGAATCTAGGCGCTCGCCGCTTCTCCGATCGATTTCCCTACGATAATCCACCCTCAACTAAGGCTGAACCATGTGGCAAAAACTCAAAGATCAAGCACCTGCTATCTTCATCACGGCGCTGCTCGTCATCGGCGCGGCCTTCTGGATCCACCGGAAGACCATCACGGAAATGGATCAACTCCAACAGGAGAAGCTGGCCGTTCAAAAACAGGAATTCGACGCCCAGCTCAAGGCATCCACCGATGAAACCCGCCGCCAGATCGAGGCGGTCGACAAGCTTCTTAAGGACGCGATTCAAAAACGCTCTGCCGAGGTCTTCATGACCAATCAGGAGCTTTCAAAGCTTAACGCCGAACGCGTCAATCAGCTCGCCGAAGCCATCGCTACGAAGATCCAACCCAACATGCCTTTGCCCAAGACGCCTGAAGAGGCCCAGCGCATGCAGAACGAGCAGGTCGACAAGGTGTCGAGCCGCATGGCCGAAAAAATCTCTCCGATCCTCAACGAGATGGCTAGGGACCAGCATCTTACCCGCGAACAGATTAACCAGTATTCGCAACGGATCTCCGACCAAATTGGCGGCGTGCTCACCTCCGAAATGGCCAAGAATCAGCAATTGAACAACAATCTGCTGGCAACTCAGGCCGTCGCCCGCGAGTCCCTCGCGCTAACCCACGAGGTCACCGCACTCTACCTGAGCACCTTCAGGGATCAGGGCCTCGTCACCCGTCTGCTCACGCTCCCCGCCAACGTTGTCCGCGACGTTTCCAAGATGAGCATCATCAGCAGCTCGGAGCGCAAGAAGAAGGAAAAGGAACTCGTCGACCAGATGAACGTGATCGATCAGCGCCTCAACGCCATCGAAGCGGCCCAACCGAAAAAGTAAGCCGCGCTTTCCTCCCCTCTTCTCAGCAGAAAGCCGGGCTCAATGCCCGGCTTTCTCGCTTTCAGCCGGCGTCGCTCACTCCACGAGATAAAATGGATCGGGCAGCTTGAAACTCCGCTCGGCCTGTCCGCCCCGAAGGTCGCTCTCCTGGTCGCCGATGTTCGCGATGATCGTGTAACCCTCCCGCTGCAGAGCTAACCGCGCGGATGCCTTGAATTCCGCAATCAGCCCCTTGGGATGTGAAGCCGGCGCCATCACCAGGCGCTCGTATCCGTCCATCCCACACATCCTCAGGTTGCGTTCAGTGGCTGCACGATGGGAGGGATCGCGACGTCCCGTCACAAACACCGAGGCCACCCCAAGCTCACCGGCCAATCCAAAGATCTGGCGGATCGGCTCGATCGCTGGCGCTTCGGCCGCCTCAAACCACCGCTCCCACGCCCCAGGGAGGAAGGCATAGTCGAGACGCCGGATCAACGGGGCGTTGGACAGCACCGTCTCGTCGACATCGAAGACCACTGCAAACCTCTCACCAGGGCTCCGGCGCGCGACACGGTGCTCAATCCAGTCCCGGGCTTGTGTCGCTGCAACGGCGATGTCCCGTTCATAAGCGCCGGAATCACAATAGGCCGAGACTGCCGCTTTTGCCTGCAGGAGGTTGAACGGCCGGCCCTGCGCCGGCGCGGAAGCACAGCCGGCGAGCGCAACGCACATCCCTACGACACAGCCCCGACATTGGTCGCAATCCGGATGATGTGAATTGGTAGCGGTGTGGCGGTGGGGCTCCATGGACGACTCAAATCAACCGCCACCGCCAGTCCATGGCTACCCCAAAGTCCAGGGCAGCCAGCTCCCAGAAGGAGCGGGATCGGGCAAGCCTAGCGCGGCTGGATCTCAAGGGGCAGGCGCGCATACGCGCCGCGGGGATCATTGCAGGACCGAAGGAACGAAAGCCCGCGGTTCAGGCGTGCCGTCACCTGGCCCACCAGGCTGCGGTCCACGGCGGCATGAGCGCTCATCGGCTGCACCTTGTGCAGCAGTTCAGTCATCACTTCTCCGAGAGTCTTGCGCTGCGGATACTCCATGAGCGCCGGGTGGCCGCCCAGACCTGCGCTCATGCCCGCATAGCGGATCGCATCGTTCAGCCCGCCGATCTGGTCCACGAGTCGCAGCTTGAGGGCCTGGCTGCCCGACCAGACGCGCCCCTGGGCGATCTGCTCGACCGTCGCACGGTCGATCTTCCGGCCCTCGGAAACCTTGGTCACGAACTGATCGTAGATCCAGTCGATCATGCGCTGGATCACCGCGAGCTCGGCCGGCGTTTTCGGCCGGGTGATCGTCATCGAGTCGGCAAAGCGCCCCGTCTTCACCGAGTCGAACGTGAAGCCAAGGGATTCCGCCAGCTTCTGCACGTCGAAGAACAGGCCGAAGACTCCGATGGAGCCCGTTATCGTGGTCGGCTCCGCAAAGATGCGCGTGCCGTACGCGGAAATCCAATACCCGCCCGAGGCAGCATATCCGCCCATCGAAATGATCACCGGTTTGCTCTTTTTTAGCAGGCGGATTTCGCGCTGGATAGTCTCGGCGGCGGATGCGCTGCCCCCGGGACTGTTGACGCGCACCACGACGGCCTTCACGGAATTGTCCTCCCTGAGGCGCCGGAGCTCGCGGGAGAAGCGGTCGCCGCCGATCTGGTTGGGCTCACCCTCGCCGTCCACAATGTCCCCCTCCGCATAGACGACGGCGACCTTCCCCTTTGAGAAGGACTCCCTCGCCGCGGTCGCGGCGACCGGGATGTAACTTTCCATCGCGACCTGCTTGAACGGCAGCCTCGATCCGGCACGCCCAGTCCTGCTTTTGAGATCGTCGAGGACCACGTCGCGGTATGCGATCCGGTCGACCAGGCCCGCCGCCTTGGCCGCCTCGGGACGAATCATTCCCTCACGATCCACGAGCTCCTGGATCGCGGGCACCTGAAGTTTGCGGGAGGATGCGATGTCGCCGAGCAGCCCCGACCAGATGTCGCCGAGCAGCGAAGTCAGCTGCACGCGGTTCTCGGGCGAAAGATCCTTGCGGATGAAGGGCTCGACGGCCGACTTGTATTTCCCGACGCGTGTCACCTGCACGCCGATGCCAAATTTCTCGAAAAACCCGGTGTAAAACATCGGGCGGGCGGCGAGGCCGGGCATGAAGATCATCCCGTACGGATCGAGCGTGATGCTCGAGGCCGCGGAGGCGAGATAGTAGTCGCGAGTGTCGGCATCCGAAAGGTAGGCAAGCACGGGTTTGCCGGAGGCACGAAAATCGAGAAGCGCCACGCGCACTTCGCGCAACGCAGCAAAGCTGCTGCCATAGCCGCTGGGTTGGAGAGATCCGGTGATGTAGATGCCCGCAATGCGCGGATCGCGCTTCGCCTCCTCGATGGCCTGTGTGACAAGCCTGAGCTGAAGCACATGCTGGGTTCCCGTGAACCGCCCGAGATCAAACTGGGGCGGGGCGTCGTCGATGTTCGTGTCGAGATCGAAGACGAGGTACGAGCCTCTTTCAAAGGCCGTCTCACGCTGCTTCTGCGCGGCCGCGGAAATGAGGATCAGGATGAGGATTCCGAAGAAGCACAGACCCGCAAAAAAGACGACCAGGGCCGTGAGCGCGCCCAGCATGGAGGTTACGAAATTGCGCATGGTGGTGGCGAACTTAGGCAAGATCCCGCAACGTGCGAGTCGTTTTGAGCGAAGAGCCTCTGAAACCCTCCTCAACGCCGCCCGGCTTTGCAATCCCAGCGAATCTCGTTACGAATAAAGGGCGCACCCACATTCATGAGCGACGACAAGGCAGCACCTCTCTCCACCCATCAAAAGGCACTGTCCATCAACCTGGACGATTCGATCTACGGAACTTTCGCCGAAATCGGCGCCGGGCAGGAGGTGGCCCGGCTGTTTTTCCAGGCGGGCGGTGCGGCAGGGACGATCGCCAAGACGATCTCCGCCTATGACATGACTTTCAGTGACGCGATTTACGGCAAGGCCCCGCGCTACGTATCGAAGGAGCGCCTGTCCACGATGCTCGACCACGAGTACACGCTTCTGATCGAACGACTCAACGAGCAGAGGGGCAGCCGGAGCCGTTTCTTCGCCTTCGCCGACACGGTCGCAGCCAAGAGTTACAAGGGGAACAACGACTGCCACGGCTGGATGGGATTGCGCTTCCAGCCCACACCAGGGAGCGAGCCGAGCGAAGTGATCATCCACGTTCGGATGTGGGACAAGGAAAACCTCCTCCAGCAACAGGCCCTCGGCGTGGTCGGCGTCAACCTCTGCTACGCCGTGTACTTCCTGTGCGACGACCCGAGAAAATTCATCGAGTCGCTCATGGACAACGTCGGCGCCGAGCGCATCGAGGTCGACATGCTCAAGTTCCACGGACCCGCCTTCGCGGGAATCGACAATCGCCTGATGTCGCTCCACCTCGTGGAAGTCGGCCTCACGAACGCTGTCATGTTCGGGCCCGATGGCGATGTGCTGCAGCCAAGCGAGGTGCTCTATAAGAAGCCCGTGCTCGTGGAGCGCGGCAGTTTCCACCCGGTGACTCGCCTCCACCTCGACATGCTCGCCTGCTCGCGCTCCAAATTCCACAAGGAACCCATGAACGACGGCAAAGAGCCGATCGTCCTCATGGAACTCACCATTCACAATCTCCTCGAGGACGGAGGGAAGGTGGAGCCCCAGGATTTTCTCGGCCGCGTCGACCTTCTCGGAGCGCTCGGTCACACGGTCCTGATCTCCAACTACTCCGAGTTCCACCGGCTCACGACGTACTTCCGCCGCTACACCAAGGAAATGATCGGCGTATCCATGGGCATCAATACACTCCTCGAAGTTTTCAACGAGAAGTACTACGACAATCTCCAGGGAGGGATGCTTGAGGCGGTTGGCCGCCTGTTCCGCTATGCGGTGAAACTCTACATCTATCCGATGCCCCTTCCCGACGGTTCGCTGGTAAACGCGGACAATGTGGCCGTCGCCCAGCACCTGCGCCTCCTGTACGCACATCTGCTGGCAAATCACTTCATCGAGGCGCTCACGGACTTCGATCCAGGATGTCTGGGAATCTACTCGAGCCGCGTCATTGAACTAATCCGGATGGGGGACCCCACATGGAAGTCTCTCGTACCGCCCGAGACGGTGGACGTGGTGGAGCGCCACAGGCTGTTCGGCTACAAGGGTTGAGGTCGCGCTTCGGCCCGGCGGCGGAGCGCGCAACGGACTTGTGTCCGGCCGGAAAGCTGGGAGGCTTCATGCAGCCTCCCCGACAGCCATGCGCTTTTTCAAATACCACGCTCTGGGCAACGACTACATCGTGCTCAATCCGTCGGATTTTCCCGGTTGGGAAGTCCCCACGGACCATCAGATCCGCGCGATCTGCCATCGAAATTTCGGAGTCGGTTCCGACGGCATCCTCTGGGGGCCGCTTCCATGCGGCAGCGCCGCAGACTGCAGGCTGCGGATCTTCAATCCCGACGGATCCGAGGCCGAAAAATCGGGAAACGGACTGCGCATCTTCTCCCGCTTCCTTCATGATCGAAGATTAGTCTCCGGACGGCGCTTCAAGATCGAGACCGCGGGAGGCGTCGTCGAAGCAGAGATCGAGGAGGAGGGACGGCTTGTCGCGGTCGACATGGGCATGGTCAGTTTCGACAGCGAACGCATCCCTGTCGCCGGTCCGCGGCGGGATGTCCTGAACGAGACGATCGCCGTCGGCGGCAGGGAATTTCGTTTCTGCGCTGCGACCATCGGCAATCCGCATTGCGTGATCCTGGTCCCCGAGGCCACTCCCGAACTCGCCCGCACCTATGGCCCCGGCATCGAGACCGATCCGCGTTTTCCAAGGAAGACCAATGTCCAATTCCTAAAAGTTCTCGATCGCGCCAACATCCGCATCGAGATCTGGGAGCGCGGCGCGGGCTATACCCTCGCCTCCGGCTCCAGCTCGAGCGCCTGCGCCGCCGTGGCCCATCGCCTTGGCCTGGTCGACCGTTCGGTGATCGTTCACATGCCGGGTGGAAACATCGACGTACGGATCGGCGATGGTTATCAGATCCGCATGACAGGACCCGTGTCGCGGGTCGCCGAGGGCACGATCGACGCCGAACTGTTCGGAGAGTTCCGGTGACGGGCGGCTCCCCCTCCCAATGACGCCCCCGGCCCGCGATGCCACGCCCTTTGTCGGGCCTCCGCTGCCTCGCTCCAACTCGGAGCCGAAGACCGCAACCCCTTTCGAGACATGAGGTCCTGGGTCGCCGACTTCTTTCGCTTCTGGTGGTCGCTGCTCTATTGGAATCTGTCGAAGACCCTGTTTCGCCTAAAAGTCGTACGACGCTGCCCCTGTCAGTCGCCAAGCGACTCGGGCCGTGCGCTCGAAACACACTGCGAAGCATGCCTGACTTGGGAGCGCCCCTCACGTTTCAAACGCATCTGTCCCCTGCTCGTCGAGACCCCCGAAGGCCTGATGTGTTCGACCGACACAGCCGGCGTCCGCCCTTTCTGGAGGCGCGCCGCCGCATGGGTCGCGGGCACGCTCGCCGGGCTGTATGCGGCGGCGGTGATCTCCGCCTTCATCGTGCTGCGCCTTCTTGGATATCCCGTGGGGATCGTCAACCTGGCCTGGCCCGGCCGCTGGCACCACCTCAACGAGGCAAGGGCCGAATATTATTACGAAAAAGGGACCTCCAGTTTTGCGAAGGGCGACCTTCGGGCCGCGGGCATGTCGCTCTATCTCTCCTATGAGCTCGATCCTCGCCGCTACGACGTGGGCCTGATGCTGGCCGAGATCGCCACGCTATCCATGCCGAGCCGCGCCGACTCGGTTTACGAGACCTTGATCGCCCAGCACCCGAATCAGGCCATGCAGACCGCCCAGGCGTGGATGAGCAGCGCGCTGCAGCGCGGAGATTTCGCGGCCGTCCGGAAGGTGGCGCTCGAACGCCTCGAAACCGGATCCCCGCCCCAGGCCCCGTGGCTCCATGCCCTGCTCTTCGCAACGCGGGAACTCGGCGATGCGGACACGCTCAGGCGTTTCGCCTCCACGAAAGCAGGCGCCGCATGGCAGACATTGATCTCGACGGAACTCGAGATTCGCGAGGGCAGGACCACCAGGGCGGTGGCCTCTCTGAGCGAGACTTGGTATCCATCGAACTCCTACAACGCCTACTACCAGACCCACGAACTTATCGCCCTGGGACACCCAAGCGAGGCGCTCATCACCCTCGCCGCCTGCCAGTCCCAGCTGTCCGGAGAAGAGCAGGCATCCGTGAGACTTGCCGCACTCAAGCGCATGTCTTCCCCGGGAGACTGGCATACCCAGACTCAAACCATGCTCGCGCAGACGCCCCCCACGCCTGCGGTGGTCGAATTGCTCGCATTGCATCTTTTCCGCTATCCCGACGCCGCCTTCCTGGGCGAGGTCCTCGCTTGGCTGAAGCGGAGGCCGCTCCAGCCTGGAGACAATTCGATCCGTGCCTACCTCGCCCTGTATTGCGCGGCGGGCGCCGGTGGAGACCGCTCCACCATGGATTGGATTGCGGGCGTGCTGCGCTCCCAAAGCACAAACAGATTCTATTTTCTGGACACCCTGAAACGCTATTTCCTCGATTCCAACAGCCGCATACGCCCTTCCGACTTCCTCACGATCGTTCCTCTCCCGCTCGAGATGGTGTACGAGGTCTGGACGAGGGATGGCGCGATGGAAGCGGCCCGTGCGGGCAAGCTTCGGGACCGGGGAAAGGCAAATCGGTCCGACTCCGGGAGCTTGCCCGGCGCGAACGAGGGCACCTAGACTCAGCCAACCCTTGCGCGCACCGATGGCAGAACCTGCACTCAATCCGAGCCTGACGGACCGATGGAAGTCCGCCGGAGCCGGCCGGCGTTCGGCTCTCGCCTCAGCCCTCGCGCTGGCCCTGCTCGGCTCGGCTGTCGTCGTGCTCCTGTGGCCCCAATGGCTGCATAATGCCGAGCTGTCACACGGCTTTTTCATGCCGTTGCTCTTCCTGATCCTACTCCACGAGGGCACGACCCGGGGCACGCAGCGCTACCTGCCGGACGCGTGGTGGACGACCGCGGGCATTGCGTTGCTGGGAGTGTCGGCACTCGTACTTTTGAGCCTTGGCGGCCTCTACGCACTGGCGCTCGACTGGAGCCACTCCATTGCCTCCACCGCGCCTACGGCCGCGTTTGTCTGCCTCGGGCTGGCCAGCCTGCTCGCCTTCTCAAGGCGCTCACTTCGTCTGGTGCCCCTCAACTGGACGACCGTGCTCGCTTTCGGTCTGTGGCTCCTGTGTGCCCCCCTTCCTCCGGGCACCTACCAGCGGATCTCCCTTCACCTCCAGCTCGGAGTGACCCACGGCGTGATCGTCGCGCTTCATCTGCTCGGCGCGCCCGCAATCCAACAGGGGAATGTGATCGAACTCGCCCACACCTCCGTCGGGGTCGAGGAAGCGTGCAGCGGCATCCGCAGCCTGATCTCCTGTGTGTTCGCCGGGACCTTTTTTTCCGCGTGCCTGGTCAGGCGCCCCATCGCCCGCCTGCTGCTGATCGCCCTCGCCGGTCCGCTGGCGATCGTGATGAACTTCGTCCGCTCGCTCATTCTGACGCTGCTCGCAAATGACGGAGTGCAAATCCAGGCCTTCTGGCACGATGCGACAGGGTACGCGATTCTCCTTGTCACAGCACTGGTCCTCGCGGGCCTCGCGTTCACCCTTTCACATGGGCCGCATCGGGAAACCACGCCTCCTTTCCGCAACGCCCCCAAGGCTTCCGCGCCTCCTCGTTTCGCCCTGGCACTCCTTCTGACCAGCCTTACGTCGAGCCTCGCCCTCGCAGGATTCCTCGCTGCCTGCACCCGCCCCACGGGCATTCTGCCTGCCAAGGCACCTGTCCTCAAATCCCTGATACCCACCGAGGCCGCCGCTCCGGGGTGGACCGTCACAACAGTAGGCGGCCTGCAGCGCTTTGCGCCCATCCTGCAGACGAAAACCCTGCTTCAGCGCGACTACATCCGCAAGGATCCCGACGGACCCACGCTGGTGACGCTGTACGTCGCCTATTGGGCTCCAGGGCAATCGACTCCCAGCCAGGTCGCCATCCACACGCCAGATGGCTGCTGGCCGGGCGCAGGCTGGATCAAGGTTCCTGAGAAAATCGACCGGCAAAGCCTCGATGTGGACGGCCGCGTGCTGGCTCCTGCGGAATTCAGGGTCTTTACCAGTCCCGGAGGCATTCCGGAAAACGTCTGGTACTGGCATCTCTACGACGGCAAACCCATCGAGCAGCTCGATCCCTACGCGATCAAGGGCCTGTTGACCATGGCGCTGCGCTACGGATTTCACCGTGGCGGAGAACAGCTGTTTGTACGAATCTCGAGCAACCGGCCCTGGTCCCGTATCGAGCGCGATCCCTTGATCCAGGGTTTTTTCCAAAACCTAAAACCCCAGGGACTTTGATCCCCTCTCTCCCATGCCCTTGAGCCTCACGCACCGCGAAAAGAAAGCACTCTCCCTCCTCGCCGTCCTGCTGATCCTCGGTTTGTTCGGGATGGCCCTGCTCTGAACCGCCAATGAACCGCCCGACTTCAAACGCCAATCCCACGCCCGCACGCACGTCGCCCTGCAATCAAGGGCTGATTGCCTTGAGCCTGCTCTGTCTGCTGCTGGCAATATTCAGCTCCATCGGATGGCTGGAATCCAAAAAAGAAGTGAGTGCCCTCCGGACGGAACTCGAACTCGCGCAATGCAGCCTGACCGACACCCGTCAGCATCTGGAGGCCGAACAGCTCATCAGCCGAGGACAATTGCAGATGATTCGCAATCAACAGCACCTTCCGCCCTCGAAACCCTGATCGCCCACTCCTCGATGCTCAGATCGACTGATACCGCTTCTGACCACGTTTAAGACTACCTTATCAATCTCTATTTAAGTAGTTTGATATTAGTGTCTTGAAAATCCAAGTTTTCAGGGGGGCACCGACTCTTGAAGCAGAATTGGAACTTGTCACGCGCAGGGGCTCCGGGGAGCCTCTTTTTTTATGGTGATCAAACCCAGAATTCGTGGATTTGTCTGCATCACGGCCCACCCCGCCGGCTGTGCCGCTCATGTGCAGGAACAGATTGATTGTGTGCTGGCGCGCGGGCCTATCAAACAGGGCCCGAAGAACGTCTTGGTGATCGGCGCCTCGACCGGCTACGGCCTGGCTTCCCGAATCACCGCTGCCTTCGGCTCCCGAGCCAATACACTCGGCATCTTTTTCGAGCGCCCGTCCGAAGAGGACCGCCCTGCGACGGCTGGCTGGTACAACACAATCGCGTTCACCCAAGCCGCCCGCAATGCCGGCCTTTACGCCGCCAATATCAACGGCGACGCATTTTCCGACGAGATCAAGCGCCAAGCCCTCGACGTGATTCGACGCGAAATGGGCCCGATCGACCTCGTCGTCTACTCGCTGGCCTCCCCCCGACGCGTCCACCCACGCACCGGCGCGGTTCACAAATCGGTGCTCAAGCCCATCTCAGCCCCGTATTCAAATAAGACGATCGATACCGACTCGGGCATCGTCTCGGAGATCACGATTCAACCCGCCTCCGAACAGGAGATTGCGGACACCGTCGCCGTCATGGGCGGAGAGGACTGGGAGCTGTGGATGGCTGCGCTGGAGGAGGCCAGGCTCATTGCCCCCGGCGCCACGTCGGTCGCGTATTCGTATATCGGACCGGAAGTCACCTGGCCCGTCTACAAGAACGGCACTATCGGCATGGCCAAAAATGATCTCGAGCGCGCCGCAAAGAGCATTGATGCCATGCTCAAGACGCATGGCTACGGTCGGGCTTTCGTCTCCGTCAACAAGGCTCTTGTCACCCAGGCCAGTTCCGCGATCCCCGTCGTCCCCCTGTACATCTCGATCCTCTACAAAATCATGAAAGCCAAGGGCCTTCATGAAGGTTGCATCGAGCAGATCCAACGCCTGTTTTCGACTCAGATGTACAACGGTTCGGCACTCAAATTCGACGACCTGGGGCGCGTGCGAATTGACGACTGGGAGATGAAACCCGAAGTGCAGAACGCCATTCCGGAGGTGTGGGAAAAAGTCGCCACCGAGAATGTCGCCGAACTCTCCGACATGGGGGGCTACCGCAGCGAATTCCTCAAACTCTTTGGTTTTGGGATTCCGGGCGTCGATTACGAGGCCGATCTTGAGCCCCACATCCCGATGCTCTGAAGAGCCGACCGACCACCGTGCGCGCCGTCATCCAACGGGTTAGCTCCGCTTCCGTGACCGCGGATGGCGCCATGTGTGGCGAGATCGGAACGGGACTGCTCGTGCTGCTCGGAATCGCCGGTGATGACTCCGACGACGACGGGGCGTGGCTCGCCTCCAAGATCGCGCGCCTGAGGATATTTCCAGACGAGAGCGGGCACATGAACCGATCGGTCTCCGAGATCGAAGGCGGCGTCTTGGTTGTCAGCCAATTCACTCTGTTCGCAAGCACGCGCAAAGGCAACCGGCCCTCGTTCAACGACGCGGCAGCTCCGTCGCATGCGGAACCGCTTTATCACTCCTTCCTCGCCCAAATGGAGAACGCACTCGGAAACCGGCCCGTCACCCGAGGCCGCTTCGGGGCAATGATGCAAGTCACTCTGGTCAATGACGGCCCCGTGACGCTGATCATCGACACCCGTAATCGTCTCTAGTGGGCAAGCTTCCCTTGCCCGTTCGAGCATTGTGCTTAAGCGTATGGCTTTGAGGCCGATTTTCCCTGCGGAAGGTCTTGCCCCGATTTATCGGCACGCCTCAAAAAGGCCCTGGCATCTTCGACGACACCCCGATGGCAAACATTCTCCACCTCGATGAGAGCGAAGTCGCTTGTATGGCGATGCGCGGCATCGTCACGCGCGCAAACCACCGCGTAGTGACCGTGACCGACGCCTCACAGGCATGGACCCAGCTCCGAGAACTGGTGAAGTTCGACATCGTCTTCCTTGAATTGAAACTGAAGGGCGAAAACGGGATCGCCTTTCTCGGCCGCCTGCGGGCGGATCCATTCCTCAGGCGAATTCCAGCGGTCGTGTATTCGAGCGTCGGAGACCAAGCGGTCGTGAAGAAGGCGCTCGGGCTTTCGGTCCAGAACTACCTCATCAAACCCTACAACGACCAGAGCATCTATAATGAGATCGCCCGGGCAGTCGCCAGTCCCTGGCGCAGCGCAATGTTCGAGGAGGAGCGCGCCTTCTCGGCCCAAATGGGATTTTCGACTGCAACGCTCCGGACAATGAGGGAGAAACTGCTCGGGGAGATCGATGCCCTGTCGATTTTGCTTCCGAGCGCAACGGCCTCCGAGACTCAAAAGAAGATCACGGTCCAAATCGACTTGATCGCGGGAGACGCCGAGGCCTCGGGCGTATGGGCGCTCGTCGATTATGCCGACGAGCTGCGCACCAAGGTCGCCAACGAGCAGTGGAAGGAACTGGCCGCCTGCGTGCCCGACCTCGACTTCGCAAAGCGTTTGATTTTCTGCCAAATCCACCCAGACCACCTCCCCGAGGGATTTTTGAGCGAACACGAACGTAAGGAGCACGAAGAGGCGCGCGAAAGGGCCCGATGGCTCGACGTCGATGTCTCGGTGACCGGCCCTCTCGTCGACCGCCAATCCGTCGAACTTCAGGTCGACGCGATGACAGGATGCCCCGTGATCGATTCGGTCGCCGCCTCGTTAGCGATGTTTGCCGACGGCCAGGTTGCGAATCTTTCACGCGTCCAGGACGTAGTGAGCCGCGATCCCGGTCTGAGCACCCAGGTCCTTATCGCGGTGAACAAAATCGAGCGGGAAAACATGAACCCCGTCGACGACACTCGCATGGCGATCAGCCTGCTCGGCGAACTCCGTCTCAGCTCCCTCGCAAAGACCCTCCTCACCGTGGAGGAGCGCCGCATGCATGCCCCGCCCATTTCCTGGCCCCATTACTGGATGTTCATGATGGGCGTTGCCCGGCTGTCGGCATTCACTTGCCGTTATCTCGAGTTCAAGGACCTCGAGGCCACGGCCTATACCGCCGGGCTCATCCACGACATCGGCAAGCTCGTCCTGCTGAGGCTTTATCCGTTCGGATTCCAGGCGATGGTGCAGTACTCCAAACAACACGGGATTCCCCTGCACGCGGCCGAAAAACGCTATATCCGGGTTGATACACGCGAAATGGGCGCACGCTTTGCCCAGAAGAACAGCCTTCCCAGAGTCTACTGTAACGTCATCGAATGGGTGGAGGATCCCCAGAAGGCCAGCGCAGACCAGGAAATCGTCGCAGCCGTCTCCCTCGCCCGCCACCTCTGCCTCCATAATCATGTCGGTTACTGCGGCGATTTGCCCCGCGACCAGAGCCCCGACATCGAACTCACCGAGGCTTGGCATGTGCTCAGTCAACACGTCTTCCCAAGCTTCAATCTCCGCCAGTTTGAGGCCCAGGCACACGCTTACAGCAGGGAACTGCGTCTCGAACTTTTGGGTAAGATTTCCTAGCTTTCGACACAAGTGCCACCCTTCGGTGGCCGACCAATATCCAAGACGACGCGGGAAACCCATCAGTCCATCGATAAGATCTCCTGCCTTTTGGTATGCACTTCTCTTATTTCCGATGACGCAAGAAAGTCACGCGGTATGTTTCCTTGCCATCGTTAAATAAACATGCTCCCTAAGCGCGCCCCACCGAACCAGCCGAGCAGCGCACCGACGACACGAATTTCGTGAGCCGTTTCGCTGATCGTCCCGGAAAGGCAGTCAGCGATTACCCCTCCGAACACCCCTAGGATTTCGTGCGCGCCGTCATCCTCGTGGGCTGGCTTCTCATTGCCTGATTTCCGTTCTTTACGGGATATCCGAGATGACGCCATGCCGCCTCCCAGAGGGAAATTGCTGTCGGTTTCCAGCCACCACCATCATGACTGAACCTACCCCTCCCTCCACCCCGCGAAACTCCTCCCACGCAGTCCACCTCATCGACCACACCATCGTTCAATCCGGCGCCCTGTTCCGCGAACTGCTGCGTCTCTACAAGACTCTTGCAGTGGGTCGGAAATCGTGGCGACCCACCGACCTCAACCGACTCCAATTTCGCGTCGAGCTCGTCTGCATGATCTCGGTCGCGATAAGCCCCGCGCTGCGCCACTCACACATGCCGATCGCCGTGCGAATGATCCAGCTGCAGGTGTTTTGTGACATGGTTTCACAGGCCGGGCGGCTGGTTTTCTGCGAGGCCCGCCCATTCCTCTCCCTGAATTTTCCATGCCTTCGGTGGCGGCCCGCTCGCCACACCCGCCTCAAGCAGCTCGCCAAATTGCTCGTCCGCCGTAAATCCGAACTCTCCACGGAGGTCAGGGACGTGCTTCCTGCCCTGAACCCCTAATCGTCGGGATTACCCTGCGCGACCGAATTCAACTGAGGTCCCTGAGCGAGCCGAATTCCGGATCGAAGAGTCGTCGATAGGTGCGGACAATCATGCCGTCGGTCAGGCCCGCCAGCCAGTCGCAGATTCGTCGGGCCTTGCCCTTGACGTCCGACTCCGAGTCGATGAGTCGGCCGACATTCGACGGCAATATGTTGATCACCCGCCCGCTGCGCTCCACGTAGTTGCGCCAGCATGATTGCCAGAGATCGAGAAGCACGCGACGAGCCTTGTGCTCCATCTGCTGGAGTTGCGGACTCTCGAAGATGATGTCGTTGGCCATTTTCTTGTAAAAGGCAGCCTCGCGCTCGGCCCGCGGGGAGAGCACGAGCTCAAAACGGTAGCGGTTCGTCAGATCCGACATGAAATTTCCCCGCTTCCGCAATCTGCAAGCAGTGATGAATCCCCCGATCTTCTGCGCGAAGACGATTTCTAGCCGATCGCTGCGGACCGACTGAAAAAGCTGGTCGAGCCAGTCCTGCTGCTCGGAGTCGATTGCCTGCCCCGCCGCCCACAGTTCGATCCGCTCCTGGGTCAGGAAACCCGCGCGCACGCCGTCCACGATGTCGTTGAGCGAATACGCCGCGTCGTCGGCCCAGTCCATGATCTGGCACTCGACGCTCTTGAATGCGTTCAACACCTCCCCTTCATTCATCTCGCCCGGGATTGGACGCTCGCCAAAGACATACTGGCGGACGCACTCCTGGGGATCGTAGAGAAAATGGTTGCGCGGCGGTTCTGCGAATTCCGTGAACAGCTTCTTGTACTTGAGTACGCCGTCGAGCAGCGCCCGCGTCGGAAGCATGCCACGCGTGCCCGCGTTGTTCTGAAACATCGTCGAGGTCAGCAGATGCAGAGTCTGGGCGTTCCCCTCAAATCCTCCCCAGCGGCCCATCAGCTCCTGGAGCGTGCGCTCGCCCGAATGCCCGAAAGGCGGATGTCCGAGGTCATGCGCCAGACACACGGCTTCAACCAGGTCGCCGTCGATGTGGAAGCTGTCGTCGAGCGGATCTCCTCGCGAGAGCAGGTAGTGGCAGATCGAGCGACCAATCTGCGCCACTTCCATCGAATGGGTCAGCCGCGTCCGGTAAAAATCGTATTCCCCCGACAGGAACACTTGGGTCTTCGACTGGAGCTTCCGGAACGCGTGTGCGTGGATGATCCGGTCCCGGTCTATTTGGAAAGCCGTGCGGTAGTCCACCTTGCGCTGCGCCCCATAGGTGTCGGTATCGAAGGAGGTATAGAACCGATTCTCCATTCGGGGCAGTGTCGACGCGGTCGTCGCCGTTGCAACACCGCAGCGGCGCGTCCCCTTTCCCCGCCGTGCTTGTGCA
>JAJXVO010000330.1 GCA_021782105.1 bacterium | reverse complement strand
CCCGCGTAGGAACGCCAACGCAAACGCGCCGCCCAGCCGGGCCCCGAGCGTAGCTCCGCGCTGAACACGGTAGCGTCGCTGAATCCCCAACCAGTTCCTCATCTCGTCTCGGGCACCCACCGGAGAATAGTGGACCTCCAGCTCAAACGTCGACGGGATACGTTTGATCTGGGACTCGGCAAGGTCCCGGTAAATCGACGTGGCATCCAAATCGCCGATATCACGGCCCAACCTTGTTTTGACTGTTCCAGGTCGCGCCGCCTTCAGGAATATCATGACCAGGGGTGCCATGGCAGGTCGGTCACGTCAGCGCTGGATCAGATCGGCGGGCGATTCGATCGCTCCGCAACAGCTCGAACCGCAGCCCGCGGTGCATCCAAAGCAATGGACGGCTGTCGCAATCGGCGCACCCTCGAGGCCGGCCGGCTCAATGTCCCAAAGGTGAATACGTCCGCCGCGCGCCATGGGGAGCCCTGTCATCTGATTGAAATCACAGTCGTACACCGCCCCATCCCAGCCAACGTTGATCGTGTCCCTACACATCAAGCCCTCGACGGTCGCGGGATTGAAATTTGAAACCAACAGGGCGAGATAATCCTCGTACTGTCCTCCGTGACGAAGCCACGCCGCAAAGCGCGCGATGGGCAGATTCGTGATCGTGAAGAGTCGGTTGAACTCGATCCCAAAATGCGTCCTCAGTTCGCGGCGGTAATCTGCCTCCAGTTCCTCCTGCGCGCCGGGTAGCTTCGCACCGTTCGGATTGAATACGAGGTTCAGACGCAGGCTCTGGTCGATGCCGTAGCCTTCGGTATTGAGGCGCCGAAGCCCTTCGATGCTCGCGTCAAACACGCCTTCGCCCCGCTGTGCGTTCACGTTTTCCGGCGAATAACACGGCATGGATGCGACGACCTCGACGCCGTGTTCCGCAAAGAAATTCGGCAGGTCCTCATAGCCGGGCTCGAGCAGGATCGTGAGGTTACAGCGGTCGATGATCGTCTCCACCCCGGCGTTTTCCCGTAGCCTGCGAACCAGGAGTCGAAAATCCGGCAGCATCTCAGGCGCGCCCCCGGTGAGGTCGACGACCGGCAGGCGAGCATGATCCTGCCAGGCGAGCACACGCTCGAGCGTGTCCCGCGACATCATTTCCTTCCTGGTAGGCCCTGCATTCACGTGGCAATGAACGCATGTCAGATTGCAGCACTTTCCCACATTGAGTTGAAGCACGCGGGACGCGCGGCGCTTCAACTCCAGTCCGTGGAGAGATAGGGTGTCGTCAAAGGACTCGTTCATGAAAGGCATCGCCAGGGGTTGGCCTCCGTTCGATTCGCGAATCAGGTACTGAAATAGGACTCCACCGTCTTGGGCGAGGCTCCGCCATCGGGAACGCCAAGCACGTACGAGTGGCCGCCATCCTGCCAAAGCGCCATCGACCACTGTCCCGTCCGTTCGAAACGCGGCTGACTCATGGGCGGCAACGTGGAGCCTTCCGGCACGTGATCGAACACGTAAAGGTGAACAGATTGCTTCCGGTCATTCACGAAACACAGCAGCGACACTTTTCCACGGGATGTTTCCCAGGTCTGGCAGCCGATGACCGCCATGGTGGCGAGACCCGGTGGTAGGTGCTCGGGGCGGGGGCCTCCGTGAGCGGTGATCCACTCCTCGAGTCGCAATCTGTCGGGCGACATCAGGCCGATGGATGCATGGTGCTCGGCAAGATTCGCGGCCAGGTCCGCCAACGTCGCATTTTCCGGCAAGTCGATCGATGGCCCCGAGTGCGACTTGAATCGGTTCGCAAGAACCAGGAAGAATGCGAAGCAAGCCGCCAGCGCCATCGGCCACCAGCGTCGCCGGGGCCGAGGGCGCGTCCCCATGATTGCCAATACAGCAGCCTTACCGTCATTGGGAACGGGCACGTTCCTGAGGGCGCCGGCTAATTCTCCGTCTTGACGCAGCTGCTCGGAGAACCATTGCCTGAGAAAGGGATCGTTCTCCGCATGCTGGAGGGCGTCTTTGAAAAATGGGTCCTGCGCATCGTCTCCGCTCGCACGGTAGACGCCGAGGATGAGCTTGGCAGTGTTGTTATCCATGGTGACCTTCCTTCAACTGTGGCATCGGTATGACCTGCCCCGTTCCGCTATTCGTTCGCATGAGCTTTGATCGCAGTTGGTCCTTTCCTCGTGCGATTCGGGACATGACTGTCCCGATCGGGATGGAGAGAACCTCGGCGATCTCCTTGTAAGAGTGATTCTCGAGATAAAAGAGCGTGAGTGGCGCTCGGAAATCGTGATTTAGCTCCCATAGCGCGGCCATCGCCGTCTTGGCGTCGAGGTGTTCAGCAACCCGGTTCGGAGTCGAATGGTGCAGATCCAGCGTAGTCTCCAGCTCCCCCTGTACTTCCCGTTGTTTGATTTTCCTCGAATCGAGGAATTCGCGATAGAGCACCGTGAACAACCAAGACTTCACCTTCGACTCATCCCGCAATCGGTCGCCCTTTTCCGCCCATCGGGCGAACGTGTGCTGGGTAAGGTCAAGCGCGTCGTCACCGTTACGCGTCAGACTCAACGCGAATCGGTAAAGTGGGTCATACCACGTATCAACCAGACCTTGGAACGCCTCAGCTTTCATCAAGGGGTTAGAGGGCGGTGGGCTAACTTTATTCCGGCGGGAATTTCTTCTTTCATAAGTCAGCAATGGGTCAAAGTATACGCTAATTTCCGGCTCCCTGAAGCCGGCCGCGATCGAGTGCTTGAACACAGCCTCTCCCGCTGAACCTCCTGGGGGCGGAAAATGGCGCATTGGGCCGGAGCCAACTCGGGCCCCATCTCTCACGTACCGGCGATCGCACCGTTGCGACGACGCAACCGGAGTGGAGCCCCGGTCGGGATGCAGGCATGCGACGGTTCTGACACATTTTCTCAAAGCTGCGGAATAACCCAACCTCCAGTGCGTCACAGCCAGCATGCGACGACTCGTTTGCGCGACCACGCTTCTGGGCCTTGCGCTCTCTTTTTCATCGTCCGGCCTCCGGGCGACCGAAACGGCGGGTGTATCCGATCTTCCCAATACCGTTGCGGCACTGCTCTTCGGTAGGAGTAACGTTTGGGATGGTTCCTATGCCCAGTGGCAGTTCTGGAAAGCCGCGCACTCACTCCCAATCACCTTGGGAGCGCACAACTGGTTTCACGCCAACCAGGACGGTCCCGCTCCGTCCGGTTACGGGGTCCCCGGGCTCAGGGGAACGTATTTCTGGTTCGTCGATCTGGACCCCCGGCTGAAGCTAGACACACGGTCGGTGGACGCGGTGGGTGCCCATGTGGAATTTCGCTTTCGTGAAAGTCCCGACAAGTTCCGATCATTCATCAAACATCGGTACTGGTTCTACGAGGCCTATGGCTACGTCGACACACCCGCCGGACGTATAAAGGCGGGGCAAATCTGGAAACGTTTCGGCCTCGACTGGGACAATTCGTGGTGGGGCGACGTCCAGTACTTCGATGGTCTGAAGTTGGACACCGCGTACGGCCTCAGCTGGGAGAACACCTGGAAGCCGGCGGCCCGATTCAAGGTC
>JAJXVO010000329.1 GCA_021782105.1 bacterium | reverse complement strand
CGGAAAATCCAGCCTCATCCAGGCAATCCTGCGCTTTCGCAACCTCGCGCAGCTTCCGCTCTCCAGCGAGCCCCCGGGCGCCGCTGCCGCCTGCACAGGGCCCGAACTCATCTTCAGGTTCATCCCCCCCTTCGAGGACGTCGAGGCCCGCTTGTGCGGGGTGTCGGAATCGCGCTGCGACCAGCTCAATGTGACCAGTTCTCCGCCCGACGCCTGGGACCGCCTGCGTGCCAAACTCATGGACGTGCGCGTCTACCTCTTCGATCACTATGCGATGGCGATGCCCAGCCCCCGTGTGGAAAATGCCGAGCTGATGACCAATGGCGGCAATCTCGCCGCCGTCCTCGCCGCACGACGCGAAAAATCGGCCGAAGCCTTCGCCGCAATCGAAGCCGAAACGGTCCGGCTGATGCCGGAATTCTCGAGGATCGACCTGCGCGACGCCGGTGACGGCAAGATCGAGCTCGGCCTCGAGCTTCGCGAGGACGGCGAGGTCCTTCCCGCAGACAGCCTCTCTCAGGGGAATCTCTACCTGCTTGCTCTGCTCGTGCTCGGCTACGACCCAGCGCCGCCCGCGATCGTGTGCATCGAGGATCTCGATCGAGGCATTCACCCCCGCCTGCTCCGTCAGGCGAGAGATCTTCTCTATCGGCTCAGTTATCCCGATGCCTATGCGCTCCGCCGCGAAGCAGTGCAGGTGATCGCGACCACGCATTCCCCCTACCTTCTCGACCAATTCCGAGATCATCCCGAGGAGGTCGTGATCGCACACAAGCACGGACGCGCCGCCACCTTCGAACGCCTCATCGATCGGCCCGACCTCAACGATTTGCTCCAGGAGGGGTCCCTCGGCGAAATGTGGTACGCGGGCATCCTCGGTGGCGTGCCCGACGAGGAAGCCGATCTTAGGCCGGGTGCCGCCCGGATCGAACCGTGACGCGGGGATTCCCGGAAGGCCATGGATCCCCTGCCCCGCTCCTCCAAGGAAACACGCCCACGGCGGGCCAGGTTTGATTCGCAGCTTCCCCCATGAAGCTCGCGATTCTGAGCGAATCCCCTGCAGACGAGGCCGCCCTTCGGGTGCTGGTGGAGGCGGTCGTCCCCGGCCCCGTCGAATTTCTCCGCCCCGCGTACCGCGCACGCGGCTGGCCTTCCGTCGCACAGGTACTGCCCGCCGTGATACGGCATCTGCATTTCAACACCGACGCCGACGGCATCCTCGTCGAAGTGGACGCCGACGATTCGGTCGTTCACACCGAGCAGCACGAGCGTCCCGATTATTTTCATCCCCAATGCCGCATCTGCCGGCTTCGTGCCGTGATGCGTCAGACCGTGAAGCGGCTGCCTCCCATCGGCGGACGAGCCCGGATCCTGCGTGCCGTCGGGGTCGCGGTTCCCGCGATCGAAGCCTGGTATCTGTGCGGGCGCGACGAATCGGTCACCGAAGATGCATGGATCCGAGGACAAGCCACAGGGAACCAACCGTACAGCCGCGCCGAGCTGAAATGGCGGGTCTACGGCACCGACCGGCCCACGCTTGAGCACGAGATCGCCTGCGCCCTGCGCGAGGTCGCCCGGCACCGCAGGGATCCGCGCCGCCTGCTCAACGACTTTCCCGGCTTTGCCTACCTCGCCACGGATTTGCGATCATGGAGACCGGCGGCGCCGGACGAAAGGAATCGGGCAGCGAGCAGCGCTGGCGGCGTCGCGCCCCCGCGTACACCCGACGCGAGGTAGGGCCCTATCCCCGAGCGGGCCGGGGTTGGGTGGTTCGGGATCCGGGCACAGCCTGTGGGCCCGCCGTGGGCTGACGCAGCGGCCGGCTCGGAGATCCGGCCCTACCTACGATGCGGGCCGCATCGTAGGTTTCTCGCGGCGGTCAGAGGCCGCAGTGACGGAAGACGACACGGCTCCAAAACGAGGCCCGTCGCTGCAATCATTCTCGATTCGCGCTCCCCGATTCTCACTTCTTCCCCCGCCTTCACCCCAGGCTGAAGGTTGTTTCGTCGACGAAGAGTTTTTCCGGATACACCAGCCGGCCGCGCACCAGCGCATCATCGCCAAATTGCTCGTGCCTCACCTCCGCCAGGCGCACCGCCTGGGCGAGTTTCTCGGTGCGAAGCCCACTGAACGCCGGCTTCGCCTTCACGTCTGCGAGCACGATGGGAGCGCGGTAGTGAAACAGGTAATCGAGCTGACGTTGCTGCAGAAACTCGCTCACCACCTCGGCGCCCCCCTCGAAATACACCCCCGCAATGCGCTCCTCCACGCACCGCTTCCGAAACGCGTCTATCGGCACACGTTGGTTCGGCGATTGAAAGACCCACACGTTCACGCCCCAGGAATGCAGTTTCTTGATGTACCCCTCGCCCGAGTGGTCGGTCGTGACCACTATCGTGCGCTCCCTGAATTCATCGCTGTACACCCCCGCCATCGAACGGTCCACGACTGTGCGCAGGCGTCCGTCAAAGATGAAACGCCACGGACACATTTCCTCACGTCCCTCGATGCGCGAGGTGAGGCGAGGATTGTCGTGCACCACCGTGCCCGCCCCGACAGCGATGGCCGGAAAGAGTCGGCGCCAGCGCATGACGTCCGTGCGCGAGAGTTCGTTGGTGATCCATCTCGAGTCGCCCGTACGGCACGCGATCTTGCCGTCGAGAGTCGTCGCCACCTTGGCGGCGAACAGGGGCCCACCCGTCGCGATCCAGTGGTTGAAAATCAGATTCAGATCCGCGCACTCGCGGGCCAATACCCCGGACCTCACTTCTATGCCCGCCGCACGGAGCACGTCCAATCCCCTTCCCGCGTGATCCGGATTGGGGTCGGTGGCTCCGACCACGACGCGGCCGATACCAGCGGCGATGATCGCCTCGGTGCAGGCCCCGGTGCGTCCGTGAGTGGAGCAGGGCTCGAGGGTGACGACCATGGTGGCGCCGGGCTTGGGAGCACGGCCAAGTGCCGCAAGCGCCGCCCGCTCAGCATGCGGTCCACCGTCGCGGGCATGCCAGCCCTCGGCGACCACCTCCCCCTTTTCGACGATGAGCGCACCAACCATCGGATTCGGATGCGTGTCACCCCACGCCCGCCGTGCTAGATCGAGCGCACGGGACATGAGTGCCTCTTCGTTTGAATTCGCAGCCATGCCGGAAGAAAAGGCCGCTCCGGGCAGTTTGTGAATCGCGAAGTGATGCGAAAGGGAAGAAGCGAGGAGTGGAAAGTGGGAATCGAGAATGATTCCAACGACGAACCTTCTTTTGGGACGGCGGAACCTCCCGAAGGCCCTGAGCCTGCCGAACCGGGGGGGCCGCCTTTCCCCGCGAGTCTCGTCCATGGCGGCGCCAGGTCGCCGCACTCCACATCGAGTCGCTGTCGTTCCGAATCGGAACGAGAGAGAGGCACATCGAGCCGAGGTCACCAAAGCTCGTCGTGAACTCCCAAGCGCCGCCGGGAACACGAGGCCCTTCTAGGATCCTGGACGGAGTCGAAGAACTTCTCGCCTCCCTCCCTCAACTCACTTCGCTTCGTTCGTCAGCAGGGCAGTCATCGGCTTCGCCTTCGGCGCAAGCGCCGTCTGCATGCGGCG
>JAJXVO010000061.1 GCA_021782105.1 bacterium | reverse complement strand
CTCCCTTGCCGGTCGGATCGGAGACCTCGGCGGTGTAAAGGCCGGGGGGGAGCGTGGCGACCAGGGCCGCCTCGTTGTCCTGCGACGGCGAGAGGTGGTCGCTCTCAAGCAGCCGCCAGTTACTCCCCTGTTTCCAGGCCGTGTTCGTGCCGAGCAACGGATTGGTGCCGGCGGCGGTGATCTGGTAGAGCTTGATCTGCGTGGACGCAGCAGGGTTCGTGATCCCCTGAGTCGTCAAGCCAGGCCCCTGCGCACGAATCGCCACGCGCATTGGCTCGGCACCCGTGATCTGGAAACCGGCCACCTCGATCTTGTCGCCGGTGCCAATCGTCGAGCGGCCCGAGATGCCCACGATCTTCGAGACTTGGTTCGGATACGCCTGCTTGATCGTCGTCGGGTTGAACAGCGTGAAGGTGTACGAGTAGTCGCGGGACTGAAACGCCACTGGATCGATCCACGTCTGGTCTCCGGCGTACAACGGCGTGGCGTGCCCGGTGAAACGAATGTTGTGGTACGTCACGACGAAGGTCTGGTCGTCACCAAAGCCCGACGGATCGAGCTGAGCGTAGTAGCCCGCGAGGCCGGGCGTCTGTGTGTCGTCCCAAGCCAGGTTCACCGTGTAGTAGAAGGTGTTCCCGCCCCAACCGGGATTCTTGATCGGGAGCGGCACCCCGTTTCGCGTCACCGTGACGGTGACTTCGGACGCGGCCGTATTATCCATCTCTGTGTTCGGGCCGTTAAACGCGATTGAAAACATCACGTCGAAAGCGGGGATGTTCACGCTGGTATCGGCCAGAAGCGGACAGGGAATGTACCCGGGAAATGGGTACACCGTCGCCGCTTTTAGTGGATCGCGCTCCTGGACCGGCGCGGCACCCGCTCGGGGCCAACGCACCCACAGGGCATTGAAGCCCCAGGAGGGGTTAGTCCCTTCGGGATTGCGTCCCGAACCTACGGCCACGCGGGTCGCTGCGTCGTTGAGCACGGATTGGCGATGCCCGGGGACGATGTTGCCAGGATCGATGAGGTACGTCCAAACCGAGACGTTCACCGTTTGCCAGTCCAGGTCGAGGAGGCTCTGGAAGCAGCCTTGGAAAGACAGGTCCGAGTACCAGGGCGAAATCGGATCGGGTGTGTGGGTGATCGTTTGGTTCGCTCCCATCCAGTAGGTCGCAGCCTGGACCCAGGGGAGCACGTTCGAATCCTCCTTCACGTAGCGGACATGGGACGCGCCAAAATTCAAGTAGCGCGCAAAATTGATATGCTCATAAACGGCGTTGCGCCAGGAAGCGTCTGTCGTGCCAAAGTCGCCCGCCTGGGTCTTCCAGGTGGTGGCGATCATGTGCGTGGCAGCATCGTAGGTAGTGGGCCAATTTGTGACCTGCGGAAGCTGCTCCCAGCTCGGTTCGAGCAGTTGGTAATAGGCATCCTGCATCTGGGCGCGGTCGCTGCGATCCCAATTCCACGTTTTCGGGTCGTCCGTTGTAAGAACGGTTCCGATACGCGGCGCGAAACTCGCATAACGCACCGCCGGGTCAGCCGGCACAAGCGCGGCCGCAAGCTCGGCCTGGCCGATCGTGCCCTGGCTCACATCGCCATCTCCGCTCGTCGAAGATCCCGGCTGGGTGAACCACACCCAGTCTTGCTGCGTCCACGGGCTGTTGTGCACCGGATCGGAGCCCGAGGGCGCAGGCGGCACCGTCTGCGCGAACGCAGACAGTGGGATCAACATTAGGCAGGCGAGGCTGGTTTTCATGCTATTCATGGGCATGGACTGGCAGGGGGCTGGTCGCTCCACTTTCTCGGGATTGCCGTGCGGTTCAAGATTCCAGGAGCCCCACCGGCGGCGCGGATCAAAGCCGATCCACCGGCACACCCAAGCCGCGGACTACTCACGACGGGCCGCTGCGAAAGTGAAAGAATGACTGCGGGATTTCTCATGGCAGCAAGTCGGGACAAATTCAGGCGGGCTTACGGGTTCACGGCGCGATGCGTTCAGCCGAATCATCGAGCACGGCAGTCGCAGGAGCGGACGATCCGGCTTCGCGTTTGCGCGATCCGGACCCTGCCAATCCTCCCTGCGACTCCTTCCGAGTTGCCGCAGATCGTTTGCCCGCTTGCTTGCGCGAAACTTCGGCCGTCAGCCGCGCCGCGGTCGCCTCTTGATTTCGCGCGAGCGCCTCAACCGCGGTTGTGAGCATCCGCAAGGCCTCCCGATTCTCGAGTTCCGAGCAGCGAAGCGCAGCAATGGCGTCCTCCCATTCCTGGGAACGGAGTGGTTCTGTCCGCGCCCGCGCTGTGATCGTCGGACCGATCAAGATCTGCCGGGAGGGATGCGCCGCAAGCCGCCAACCCGGATCCTGCTCGCGCCGGTAAACCACATGCGCCTCGTGCATCAGCGTTTCGTCGGCCGGATCGACGTAACGGCCCAGGGTATACGCCTTGACCTCCGCCGGCCCGAGAACGGCCCCGGCGTCGACCGAAGGCCGGAGCGGGAACCCGTAAGGGCCCTGACTCACCACCGGCTCTCCAAGCCTCGCCTCCGCCTGCTGCCGAGTCAGCAGTACCGTAGGAGGCCTGACGGCCGGCACCTGGGCCCGCATCGTGGCGCGCGGAGACGTGCAGGCGCTCCAAAGCAAAGTCGCAAACGCGATCGGGAGGCCGCGGTACCAGATGGAAGGCAGGGCAGGATTCATGGTTTTTTCGGGGTATGCCGATCTCCTCCCGCCGCCGGGAGCGCTGGCCCGCGAGGCGCCGTGGCCTCCTCGGGCACGATCGCCTGCTGCGGGTAAAAATAGAACTGCTTGCCGCCAGGCACGCGCAGGAACACTCCGTTGCGTCCCACCTCCTCGGCGATCTTCCGGGCGACGTCCTCAAGGCTTACAGCGATGCCTTGAAGTGCCGCGTTGCGCGGCGTGCTGGCGACCCGGGACGTGCCGCGCACGCCCTCCCTCTCCTGAAGGCCCAGCGCCGCGGCCGAAACAAAAGTCGCGGCGAAACGTTTCACCTCGTCGAATTCCATCGTCCGGATCACGCTGCCCTGGAGCCCCAGGCTGCCGTCGGTGATTCCCCAAGTCAGAGCGTCCCCTGTCGGCTCGGCCCGATCCAGCGCGAGACCCTTTACATGCATCGCCCGCCCGTTCACCCCGGTTTCTCCGCGCGGCATGACCAGCACCCAGTCCTGGCCTGAGAACAGGCGGTCCCTGAGGCGGTCGGGCCTGGCAACTCCGTGCAATTCCGCTCCCGCAGGCACGACCCTCACACCGTTGTTATACACAGGCTCCACCACCAATGCCACGACCGGCGACTCGTCCAAGGTGGAGTCGATCGTGAAGACGAGCTCGCACTTCAGCGGCCGCCCGTAGGGCACAAATCCATAATTTTCCCCACCGGCATCTGCCGGCCCGGGCGGGACTCCAATGGTTTTTAAAGCCACAGCCGTGTCCGCGACCACCGCCGTCTTCTCCCCGGCCGGCTGACGATCGGAATCCCCGGCCGCACGTCCTTGAAGACGGAGGCGCGGCAGGTTTGCCAAGGCGGCGACGGCACGTCCTCGCGTAGCCCCCGCGGCCGATATCGGATTCGCGGTGCGGCGCCGAATGATCGCCCTCCCCTGCCTATCGCGGTCGATCCGCGACTTGGATCCGGATTTTTGATACCTGTCCAAATACGCCAACTCGCGTTGGGCCGATGCATCGGGCGACGCCGCTGCAGTCGCCGGTTCCCGAGATTTGGGCGCACCAGTCCCAGCCTGCGTGTCGCGAAGGCCTGCCTTTGCAATGGTCCCAGCTTTGACCCCGGTCGTCGCCGCCCCGACTTGCACCGACCTCGCGGCCTCGGCTCTTCGCCCCGCCTGACGTGAGAGCACCCGCTGTATCACGATCGCCATCACCGCCGCGAAAATGCACGCCGAGATGGCGCCGATCTTGCTGCAAAGAAGAGCCTTCATTGCGAGCCCGCCTCCCTCGAATCCGCCACGCCAACAAAGCTCCCGACCAGCGCAGCGCCCGGATTCCACCGCAAGCCGGTCAGCGCGACCGAAATCGACCACCGGTTCTCGGCCGACACGCGTACGCCGTCCGGACATTTCGCGACAAAATACGCTTCCCCCACCTCGCCCGATTTGAGCCTGACGGGCGCATCCACGGCAGCCTGGGGCAACAGAATCCCGCCAGCTCGTGCGGCAAAACTACCGACATCGAAGGCCAGCTCCCTGTCACTCACGTTTTCCACGAGCAGCGCAAACCCGACACCGTTCAATTGCGGGTTTCGGGCCGCCCTCAGGAGCGTCATCCGGTAGGGCGCGCGTCCGCCCCCGGCCACGGTCTCCGAAGCCGGCGGTTCCCAGCATTCCAGCCCGAAGCCAGCCGCGATCCGCTGGAGCGTCATTCCAGGAGCCGCGGCGCGGAGAAACTTGAGTTTGTCGATGAATCCCAACCAGCGGGCCGGCGATCCTGGCGCGGCGGTCTTAACTCCCGAGCCGGGCCGTATGCGCCCACCGGGCCCGCCATCCGCGCTCCCGGCCGTGAGATTCAGGCTCGCGACCGCCTGAAACTGGCTCTCCACCGGGTAGAAATAGAAGACGTAGGTGAGTCCCTGATACGGTACATTCAGGTTGCTGGGCCCCGCCATTTCGAGCGGCGTCAGCGTAAAGTGAGCCTCCCCGGCGGTCCAGCTGATCAGGTATTCGCCTGGCGCCTTCGCGTCGTTTTCAACAAATCCCCGTCCCTCCGGCGCCCCGATGGCTCCCGGAAACCTCACCGTGGTGGCGACTCTCGAATGGGTCGCAACGAAGAGCGGACGGCCCGCATCGAGCGAGGCCGATTGAATGATTCCGGCCGGCGCAGCAAGCGGCGCGGTGCGGCCACCGGCGGCGTGCAAGCGACTGGTGGCTGCCATGAGCAGCAGGACCGCGCACGACGCGACCCGAACCCGGTCGGACCCGTCTCTCATCGCGCCCCTTCCTTCATCTCGAGGCTGAAGTCCTCGCAGATCCAGGGATAGGCACCGACCTTCGCGAGGTCGGGGTTTTTCCTGAAGGTCAGCACGAACCGGTAGGGCAGTTCATCGTAAAAACTCTGCCCCGCATAGGCTCCGGCCGAGATCAGCCGCCCGCGGACCTCCACAATCCGCCTGCTCCCCCCCTTGATCGGGTCGCCGATGCTGTCGACCACGGGTTTTTGCTGAAGATTGCGCTGTCGAACATCGTCCCTGCTCCGCTCCCAGTCCTCTTCGAGCTTCTGCACCGCGCGCGGCGTGAAATACAGTCCGAGCAGCTCGTACAGGTCGAAGCCCTCCGGCGATCGCTGCAACGCTGTGTTGGTTGCGTACAATGCGGTGAGATGAAAGAAACTCCGGCTCTCCGCCATGCTCTCCAGCGGCCCTGCCATCAGGTTGCCCGCCTGATCCATGACAAAGACCCGCTCGCCCGCCCGGCCGGCTCGGATCGTAAGGTAGGCGAGCAGGAACGACGTGAGCGCCACCCCGATGCCGATGATCTTCCAGGCGTCCGCACGCGCCCGCTCCGACACCGCGAGCGCCGACGGGGTATGCTTCGAGGTCGCACCCACCGCATGCCCCTGGCGGGGGACCTCCCGAACCATCGGGGGCGGCGTGTCGGAGCCATCCTTCGCAACGTCCATGGCTCCCCTTCACCGTCCCGGCAAGGCCGCCGCATTGGCCTGCGCCGCCTGATTCAAAAACCTCTGGCGCCATTCCGCGCAGGATTTTTCGACCTGGGCCCGACCGTTCGGCGACACCTTCGCGGTGAAATGGATCACCACGAGGCTTGGTGTTGCCTCTCCTGCCCCCTGGTCCACGACGAGCCCCACGACCCGCAGGGGCGATCCTCCGTCGCGGCCGGCAATTTCGGCCCGGAAAACACAGGCTCGGCTCCCCTGCCCTTCAACCACAAGAGGATCCCAACCCGCGGATTCACGGTGTGCCTCCAGAAATTCCATCAGCTGGGCCGGCGTTGCGGCGCGCTCAGGTTTCAGACGCTGCACCGTCAGCAACTGTGTCCATTCGCCGGAGGACTCACCGACCAGCCGGTACTCGTCGGTTTCGCTGCGGGGATCCTCGTCGTGATACGCGAGGTTGAAGGACTGCGTCCCGCAGTTCACGACGGTCGCCGAGTCGTCTTCGCCGGAAACCAGGTCGGCACCGGAAGTCGGGCCGCAGAATGCAGGGGTGACCGCGATGGCGGTCGAGATGAGTCGGATCAGGTTCATGGGGCAACGGGAGTGAGGGAGGATTGTCCGGCGGATGCCGTGGCCGGTTTGATCAGGGAAATGGCGCGGTCTCGACGAGCGCGTTCGGACGTCAGGGTCGCACGTGTGTGCTCGAGCTCGGCTTCGAGCGTCTCCAGGCGCGTTTCGAGCTGTTCGAGTTCGCGACGACGCGGCGCACGGACGGCTTCATCGGAGGCTTGTATCCGAAGCGTGGACAATTCCTGTCCCAGGAATCGGCTTCGGGCCTGCGACTCCCCGAGCCGGGCCTCGAAGGACTTCCTATCGGCCGAGCGCTCGGCTCTGGCATTTTCGACCTGGGCCTGCAGCGCCGCGATCTCCTCCCGGTGGCCGGCCAGGGACGCCGCGCTTCGTTGCGCGTCCGCGTTTGCTCGGCAGCGTTCTTCCTCCAAGTTTCGCCGTTGCCCGTCGAGCCGTTGTTTTTCGCGCTCGAGCGCGCTCAGGGCGACTTCGGCATTCCGGGTGAAGGTCAGCACATCCCCAAGCAGCCGGGCGCCCCGTTGAAGGACGTCGCGAAACGCCTCCATGCGCTCCCACAAGGCCGGCCCGGGGTCGCCGGTCAGTTCTCCGGATGGTCCGGGGGAAGAAAGCGGAATGTATATGGAATCGCCGCCGCCGGTGACCGGGGCGGGTCGTGAGGTCGGGGCTGGGGTGTCGTGCATGGTGAAATTTCTTCGTTTGGCTCGGCCTGCGCGGAGGCGCCCTGCGTCGCCGAGCTGACGCCCCCCTCCTCGAGGATGAGCGTGAGGGCCGCGAGCTTGGCCTGCTGGCGTGTGAGTTCGTGCTCGCGCTGCGTGAGCTCCTCGCGCGTGGCATCGAGCGCGCGGCCCTTGAGATCGAGATCGGATTGAAGGCGCAGCATCTGATCCTTCGTCGAATCGAGTTCGCGGACCGTGGTCTGAAGTTCTCCCGCCAGGGCCTCCACGCGATCGTTCTGGACGGCAAGCTGGCGCACGTTGGCCTCTATACGCGATGCCGAGTGCTCGAACCGGGCTTCCGCGCGCTGCAACAGCGCCTCGTTTTCCGCCACGACTCGTGCCCCCGCACCGGCGATCGCCTCCGCAAGCTGGTCGCGTTGCGCGGCCTGCTCGCCATACCAGGATTCCATTCGGATCGCGGCCGCATTGAGCACCCCCATCATCTCCTGCTGGAGGCGCTGTTGAGCGGGCGCCAGGGCAAGCGCGATCTGATCGGCTGGCACAATCGCAGCGGACGCGGGCGGATCCCCCGCCCCACCCGATCGCCGGAAGCGCGAACGGACGAGCACGAAGCCGACCAGCACAAGGAGCGCCGCCGTCACACCTCCACGAATACGCCAGTCGGCTGCGGTCGCGCCGCCTGAATTGGGCCGGGAGCGTGCGAGTTCGTCCCTCAGGCCCGCAACGGCCGCGGCCAGCTCATCGGAACGTTTCGCGGAGGAGGCCAGCCTCTCCAGCGCTCCGCGGAGCTCCACTCCCTTTTCGGCGTTCGCCGCCGAAGCCGGCGCCTGGTCGACCGCCGAGATGAAGTCCCAGACCGCAGCGTGAGCCTCGGGGGTGGTCAGAAGATGCAGCGTGTTCGCGGGGACGTCCGTTTCCATCGAGCTGCCGGCAGGCAGGAGGTGCTCCATGGTCTGCAGAAGGGAGCGGGAACGGCCCGCCTCCCCAACCCGAACGGTCCTGAGTTGATAACTCCTGAGGACCACCCCCTCTCCTTTTCTGCGCTCACCTGCCGCCGGATGCGCTGCGGAACGCTGCGGCTCCCGAACCACCTCATTGAGAAGATTCGCGGACCAACGACGGGGCTCGGCCTGGGGCTGCGCTCCGCGAAGCGCGGCGAGTCCCAGCGCAAGGCTCGAGAAGGAGGCCAGCCAAAGGACGGTGATGGGGCGCCTGATCATCTGAAACGGGGGTGCGTTTCATTTAATCCCTGTTTTATTGTCTTCTGTCAATCGCTTTTACCTTTTGTGCCCTCGCTCTCGTCTTGCTGGGCTCCTCGGTTCCGGCGTGGCGCCCTCGCGGCCTAGGTCGAAACCGACTCAATGTTGAGATTGTTTGAATCTGAGCCCCAACGACTAACGACATAAATTGGAGCATTGCGCCATTGGCAACCGGATCGCGTTGCCGCCTTGGAGCGGAACCGGATCCGGTTGTCATACGACGGGACCACTCGGGAGGGAGAAGTCAAAAAAACCCCGCTGTCTGCCGAGCCTGTCCCCTGCCGATCGCAGCCGTCGTCGGGTTAGGCGCGCTCATCCCTGGCCAGCGTCCGCGCTTCCATCAGGACCATCAAAATACTGATATCGGCGGGATTGACGCCGCTGACGCGGCTGGCTTGGCCCAGAGTGTAGGGTTTGATCGTCTCCAGCTTTTGCGCACACTCGGACCTCAGGCCCTTTATCGAGCGGTAATCGAGGTCTGTCGGGAGTTTGATCCGCTCCAGCTCGGTGAATTTCTCGATCTGACGGAGCTCGCGATGCAGATATCCCGCATAACTTACCCGGTAAAGCACCTCGTCTTTCTCCTCCGGCGACAGCGACGCAAGCCCGTCTGGCGTGGGCAGATGAGCAAGTCCTCTCCCCTCCCCCTGCGCCTGCAGCCCCTGCGCGGCGGCACAGCGCCGGATGTGATCCGCCCATGATCCCGGGCCCGTCGGCGCGCGTTGAGTTTCTAGTTCAGAGACCCAGCGCGTGACGACCTCCCGCTTCGTTTCCATTCGCGCCAACCGATCGACGCTTACCAACCCGTGCTGGCGGGAGTGCGCGTGCAGACGGAGCTCGGCGCTCCCATGATTGAAGAGCAAACGATGTTCGGCGCGGCTCGTGAACATCCGATAGGGTTCGTTCGTTCCTTTCGATACGAGATCATCGATCAGGACCCCGATATAGCCCTCGTGCCGTCCGACGATGAGCGGCGGCAGATCCCGCACACGATTCACGGCATTCACGCCAGCCACCAGACCCTGACAGGCGGCCTCCTCGTAACCTGAGGTCCCATTGATCTGACCGGCAAAAAACAGATTTGAGACTAGCTTGGATTCAAGCGTAGGAAATAGCTGCGTGGGCGGGGCGAAGTCGTATTCGACCGCATAAGCCGGACGCAACAGCACGGCCTGCTCAAGGCCTGGAATACTGTGCACCAGCTCCAACTGCACCTCGAACGGCAAGGACGTCGAGAGCCCGTTGACGTAGTACTCGTCGGTCGAGCGGCCCTCAGGCTCAAGAAAGAGCAGATGCCGGGGTTTGTCGGCAAAACGAACAATCTTGTCCTCGAAACTCGGACAATAACGCGGCCCCACGCCCTGAATTTCTCCCGAATACATCGCCGAGCGATGAAGGTTTTCTCGGACGATCTGCGCCGTCAATTCGGTCGAATAGGTCATCCAACAGGGAACCTGGTCCGAACCGGGCATCCAGCCGAGTCGGCGCTCACCGAGTTGTTCCACGTGGAACAACTCAGCCGGGCCCCGGGTGTCGTGGAACGCGAAAAGCGTTGGGCGGGCATCGCCGTACTGGGGCTCCATGCGGGAGAAGTCCAGGGAGCGACCCAGGAGTCGGGGAGGGGTGCCGGTTTTAAGGCGCTTTAGTTCAATGCCTGCCTCCTGGAGGCTTCCCGATAAGGTTCTCGCGCTGAAATCGCCCAGACGACCGCCTTCATTCTTGTTCTGGCCAATGTGCATCAAGCCGCGCAGGAAAGTCCCCGTGGTCACGACCACCGTTTTTGCGTCGAATTCAATATCGAGATTCGTGCGGCAGCCGATGACGCGAGCCCCGTCGTAGACGAGGCCGGTCACTGTCGCCTGAAACACCTGCAGGCAGGGCTGCAGTTCAAGCGTGTGTTTCATGCGAAGTTGGTACGCTTTCTTGTCGCACTGAGCCCTGGGAGATTGGACGGCCGGGCCTTTCGACTCGTTGAGGAGTCGGAATTGGATACCCGTAAGATCCGTATTGATCGCCATTTCCCCACCGAGCGCGTCGATCTCGCGGACGATTTGACCCTTGGCCTGCCCACCGATGGCAGGGTTGCAGCTCATCTGGGCCACGGTATCGAGATTGCCGGTCAACAGCAGGGTCTGGGCGCCCATGCGCGCCGCAGCCAGGGCCGCCTCGACGCCTGCATGGCCGGCTCCGCAGACGACCACGTCGAAGCGCTTGGGATAGTGATAACTCGGATTCATCGACATGCCCACACCACGCGCGATTCCCCCTCGGCAACAAGCCCAAAAATATCCGCCCCTTGGCCATCCCGCACGATTCGAAAGGCCCCGGGGCCTCCAGGCGGGTGGGGGAGTCGATGCCCTCAACCTATTTGCCGATGCAGAAGGTCGCAAACAACTGATCCAGCATGCGTTCGTTGTCCACGCGGCCGGCAATCTCCCCGCCGGCCTCCAAGGCTTCGCGCAGGTCACTCGCCAATAACTCCACCGGCCCACGATTCGCCAGTTTGTCGAGCGCCGCCGCCAGTCCCGAACGAACTCGTTCGAGCGCCCGCGCATGGCGGGAGTTGATGGCAATCAGCTCATTGCCAGTTGTCACCTGGAACCCGTCCGCCAAGCCCATCAGACACTGTTTCAATGCCTCGACTCCCTCGCCATGAAGCGCCGAAAGCTCCACGCGAGGAATCTCCGACCAGGCCTCTGGAAGCGCCGGTGAGTTGTCGTCTAAATCGCTCTTGTTCAATATTATAATTGCATTTTTCGGCGTCAACCGTCCGGCCAGAATTTCAGGGAAGGGCAGGGGAGGCCGGCTGCGATCCAGAACCACCAATATCAGGTCGGCCTCGGCCGCTCGCTCAAGGGTTTTCTCCATCCCCAGTTTCTCGATCGCCTGCGGATGAGGATTGAGGCCCGCCGTGTCGATCAGTCTGAGCAAGTGAGGCCCGAGCTGGATGCACTCTTCGATGAAATCGCGCGTCGTGCCGGGCTCCGGACTGACGATCGCCCGGTCCCGCCCCACCAACACATTCAAGAGCGAGCTCTTGCCCGCATTGGGCTCCCCCACGATCACGGTCTTGATCCCCTCCCGGAGGAGTTCGCCGTAGTGCGTGGTGGCAAGAAGATCGTTTGTCATTTTCTGACAATCTCTTACGGCCTCCGAAACCCGGTTCCTGTCCTCCACTGGGAGATCCTCTTCGGGAAAGTCGATGTAGGCCTCGACCCGCGCCAACGCACTGAGAAGGGCGTCGATTAGAACACCCATCCGGCGTCCGAGCGCGCCGCGCATCTGTTGCTGGGCCGCCGCCAGGGCCCGCTCGCTGCGGGCGTGAATCAAGTCCATCACCGCTTCCGCCTGGCTCAGATCCATCCTTCCGTTGAGGAAAGCCCTCTGGGTGAACTCTCCGGGTTCGGCCTGACGGCATCCCCTAGCGCATAGGTCCTCGAGAATGCGCTGCGCGATGTACGGGTTTCCATGGCAGGAGATCTCAAGGCTGTCCTCGCCCGTGTACGAGCGCGGGGCCTTAAACAGGGTCGCCAGCACATCGTCCACCAGCCCCCCGCCGACATCCACGTAGTCCCCATGGTGCGGGGCGCGAACCGCAAGCCCGTCTCCGAACAACGCGAAGGCGAGGGGAGCCGTCACCGGCCCGCTCACACGAACCAGGGCCACCGCCGAGATCCCCTGGGGCGTGGCAAGCGCGACGATCGTGTCGTGGAAACGTGGCATGGTGGCTACGGAGACTCAGGAGGAAGACTTAGGCAAGGTCGCCCATTTGGCCACTCCTTCGTCACACAGTCCGCGCCCTCCCGGCGATCGCCAAGCCCGACTTACGGGATTGGATTTATCGCTATCCCGGGTTTGCCTCCGCGCCAGGAAACGCTTGTTTCCCCACTTCGGGGTCGTCGCGCCCCATTCCGCTGCCTCCCGTATCGTCCTCCCGAGCCCCATGCGCATCGCGGTTCTCTCAGACACCCACGACTCCCTTCCGCCTGGCCTCCTGAGCCACATCGGCGGCGCAGATGAAATCTGGCACCTGGGAGACGTCACCTCCCTCGATCTTCTCTCAGAGCTGGAGGCCCTCGGACATCCGCTCAAGGTCGTATTGGGCAACTGCGACACGGACCAACGCTGGCCCCTGGTGCTCACCTTCGAGCGCAGCGGTCTGCGCTTTCATCTCATCCACATCCCTCCCGCCCTCGCGCCGCCCGGGGCAAACGTCGTCCTCCACGGGCACACCCACATGCCGCGGGACTGGACGGATCCGCTCGGCGTGCGCTGGCTCAACCCCGGCAGCGCCTCACGCCCGCGCGGTGGCTATCCCGCCAGCTTCGGCTGGCTCGAACTCGATGCGTCGGGCATTCAACGCTGGGACATTCAAACGCTGAAGCACTGAGGCGCCGCGATCAGCGCCTGCGACGACGCCTCGCCTCGACCGCCGCCGCCAGCCTCGCAAGCAGAGGCTGCGTCTGCTCCCAGGACAGGCAGGCATCCGTCACGCTCCGTCCATAAACCAGCGGGCGCGCATCGGGCGGCTGCGCCCCGCCGACGAGATTGCTCTCGATCATCACGCCGCACAGGCCCTCCTGCCCCGCCTCGATCTGGCGCGCCACGGCCTCCGTCACCTCGGGCTGGCGCTCCGGATCCTTACCGCTGTTGCCATGGCTGCAGTCGACCATCACCCCTCGGGAAAGTCCATCGCGAGACAACGCTTCCAGGGCTTCGTTCACCGCCGCCTCACCAAAGTTCGGCCCCATCGTGCCTCCCCGCAGAATGAGGTGCGTGTGTTCGTTGCCCGTGGATCCTAGGACCGCCGGCGCGCCCTCCCGCGTGAGCGACGGAAACCAATGGGGATGCGAGGCGGCCTTCATCGCGTCGATCGCCACGCGGACATTGCCGTCCGTGCGGTTCTTGAATCCCACCGGCATCGAAAGTCCCGACGCCAGTTCGCGATGGACCTGACTCTCCACCGTGCGCGCCCCAATCGCTCCCCAGCTCACCAGGTCCGCGTAATATTGCCCGAGCGTCGTATCCAGAAACTCCGTGCCCACGGGAAGTCCCAGGTCCGTGATGTCCGCCATGAGTCCGCGAGCCAGTCTCAGGCCGTGGTTGATCTTGAAGGTTCCGTCCAGGTCGGGATCCGAGATCAGCCCGCGCCATCCGATCACGGTGCGCGGCTTTTCGAAATAGACCCGCATCACCACAAGGAGGCTGCCCGCATGGCGCTTAGAGGACTCCAGCAAGAGCCGGGCGTAGTCCCTCGCCGCCGCCGGATCGTGAATGGAGCAGGGGCCGACGACGACGACGAGACGATCGTCAAGCCCCCTGATGATCTTCGCCACCTCCTGGCGGCTTCGGAGCACCAGGCGTCCACTCGCATCGCTCTGGGGAAATTCCTCCTCGAGGACCGCCGGCGCGATCAGGGGTTTGGTGCTTCGTATGCGGAGGTCTGCAGTCTCGGGATGCATGGAATTCCCTAACGTCACCCAAAGCACCCCGGGACCACAAGCCCGCTCGCGGCTCAGCCTTCCAGACTGCGCGCCCGATCCACCACCGGGCTGTCGGCAAGCGCAGGCTCCGGCACCTCCACAGGGATGCCCAGGCGGCGCGCGCGGCGGCTGAAGGTCAGCCATGCCAGCGAATCGATCGGACTGTCGGACGCCCTCGCCGCCACCCCTTCGATCAGGTCGTCCACGCGCAGGCGGTCCGTCGGCAGGACCTGCTTTTCCGCGAGAAACAAACTGAGCGAGGCTGCAAGGGTCTCCAGCCAAGCCGTCGGCCGAAGGCTCGGCGCATAGGGCACACCGTGGCCGGCAGGGTAGGGCTGGTGTTCCATGAAAAGACTCAGGGCGCGCAACAGCGAGGCCAGCTCGGCGTCCGCCGTCGCAGGCGTCCACCGGGCATGAAACTGCTTGCGCTCGCGGAATTTCTTCACCTCCCACAGACGCAGCAGCAGTTCGAAATCCCCATTGGACTGGCGCAGCGCTCCCGTCACCACGTAGTCCAGGGGCTCCGCATTCGTCCGGACCAACTGCTGGAGCTGTTCGGTCGACCACTCCGCCGGGAAAAGAGCGTAACGTCGGCCATGCTCGGGTTCGTCCATGACCCCCGTCACCGCGATGGCCGAATAGGCGGGACAAAAGGCGAGATGCTCGGCCATCCACAAAGGAATGGCTCGGCTGAGCCGCGTCAGTTCGTGCTCCGGCTGCCTCGCCACGTCCTGCCAGGCCTCAAGCCCCGGCAACGAAAGCTGGGCGAAGGCCATCGCCCGCGGGCGACCCGGCTTTGCAGGCAGCACTTCCGCAGCGATCGGTTCCAAACCATAGAACCAGATGGGTTTGCTGATGCTGATCATGCTGATCTTCGTCACTGTGGGCGCCACTCCACCAGAGGTCGCCACCACGGCACCCTCCTCATCGCCTCCGCCATTGTGGATCAGCTCCGCGATCGCGTTGGAGAACCCGTACAGGCGCTCCTCCAAATCGGCCCGTTTCAACGAAAACAGAATGTCGAGCACGTGGCGGGCGGAATCCGCGTCGCGAAGGCCCAGGTAGGCCTGAAGGACATTGATCCCCGTCGCCGGACCATGACGCTGCGCATCGTACCGAGGGGCGATGTGCTCCACGATTTCCTTCAAATGGCCATGCGAGCCGAGGTCGCCCGAGATCGCGACCAACACGTCCGCGCGATCGCCCGCCTCCGCGAGCAGCTCCTCGTAGATCGCCATCGCCCCCGCCAACTCCTTCACCTCCAGAAGGGCACGCGCCTGGGCAAGTCGGGGACCGATCGGCGTCAGGGATGCATCCTTGGGATCGGCCTCAGCCCCTCCGGCTTCCTGTCCCGTACCGGCAGCAGGCGTTGGCGTCGAGGCGGACGGCGGTGGAGTCCGTTTCTTGAAGCGATCGAAATAGCCCATGCCGCTCTCAAATATCGCTTCAGCGCCCAGGGCGAAGCTTTTTCTGGATTGTCATCGATCACCGCCGATCCACTTAACTATTCGGAATTCTTCTAATTGGAAGTTCGTGCATGTTAAGCCTGAATTATCACCAGAAACCGATAGATCGCGTTTGCCGCTTCGTCATCAAGCCCTACGGCTAAGATTTTCTCTGCACGGACCCCTCATGCGACGTACTCTCTCCACGGCTCTCGCAGCAACAGTCACGCTCTTCTCTGCGGCACCCGCTTCTGCGGCCGAAGGGCACGGCGGCTTGATGCCTGCCGCGGAACCGCTGTTCCACCTGCTCGGGTTGCCGGTCACCAACAGCATGGTGATGAGCTGGATCGTGGCCATCGCCCTGATCTTGATCATCCGTCTGGCAGTGGGCCGCCCGACGCTCATCCCGCACCTCGGCCAGGCGATCGCCGAATCCCTCGTCCAAGGTGTCCTCGACCTGATCACCCCCATCGTCGGCAAGAAAGTCGCCCGTCCCGCCTTCCCCCTGCTGCTCGGCCTGTTCACCTTCATTCTCATTCAGAACTGGAGCAGCCTCATCCCCGGCGTGGGCAGCCTCAAGATCATGGAAGGCGGCCAGTGGATGGAGCTCATCCGCCCGGGCAACGCGGACATGAACATGACCGGCGCCCTGGCGATCGTGTCGATGGTCTCCTGGTTGTACTTCATCCTGAAATACGCTGGGCCCAAGGCCGTCCTGTACGACATCTTCGGCAACAAGGCCGACAAGAGCGAGGTGCCTGCTCTCATCTACTATCCCCTGTACGTCGTTTTCTTCGGCGTGGGCCTGATCGAAATCATCTCGATCGCCTTCCGCCCCGTGTCGTTGTCTTTCCGTCTGTTCGGCAACGTCTTCGGCGGTGAGAATCTCTTGCACTCCATGTCGGCCATCTGCGCATGGGGTCTTCCTATTCCCTTCTACTTCATGGAGATGCTCGTCGGTGTTGTCCAAGCCTTGGTCTGGACGCTTTTGGTGGCCGTCTACATCGGCCTCATCTGCAACCACGGAGACGACCACGAGGGCGCCGCGGAGCATCACTAACCCCTTTTGTCTTCGGGAGCGTGCCTTGTTGCGCGCACGGAGACTCTCTCAACCAACAACCCTCCAAACAAATGATCCACACCATCGCTGAAATGACTGGCAGTATCCAGGGCGCGCTCGGCTGTCTCGGCGCCGCTCTCGGTGTCGGTTTCGTCGGCACCAAGGCCGTCGAGGCCGTCGGCCGCAATCCTGGCGCCTCCGGCAAAATTCTCGTTCAGGGCATCATCGGCATGGCCTTCGTCGAGGCCATCGCCTTCTACTCCCTGTTCCTCGGAAAGTAATTCTTCCTTTATCGGCGCCGGCGAGATCGTTCTCACCGGCGCCAATTGACCTTTCTTCACTATGATCGTCGAGCTGTTCCCCCTCGCTGAGGCCACCGGGCAAGCCGCCACTGGCGTGACCAAAATCCTGACCGATTTCGGCATCGATTTCCACAGCCTGTTGGCGCAGGTGATCAACTTCTCCGTCGTCGCCTACGTCCTTTGGCGTTTCGCCTTCAAGCCCGTCGCGGCGACCCTGGAACAGCGCCAGAAAAAGATCGAGGCCGGCCTCAAGGACGCCGCCGACATCCGCGCCAAGCTGGCTGCCACCCAGCAGGAGACCCTGCAGATTCTCCAGAAGGCCCACGCCGAGGCCGCCCAGGTCGTCGACAACGCCCGCCGCGCCGCGAAGGAATTCTCCGA
>JAJXVO010000060.1 GCA_021782105.1 bacterium | reverse complement strand
CGATCTTGTGCGAGATCACGGCATCCCATTCGGAGCCGTAGGACAGGTCGCCGAAATCGGAGTGGAAGTCATGATACACGATCCTGACCGGAAAACCGCCCGGCAGCGCGGTGCCGGCGTAGGCGTAGAGGTCGCGCAGGCCGTTGGCGGGAGTGTTGAGGAACAGGTCGGCCCATCCGTTGAAGGCGTGCAGCGTGGCGAGCGGCGTGGCGAAACCCTTGATTCCGTGGTCGCTGCCCAGCACCTCGTAGCCTGCGCCCAAAGTGATGGGTTTGACGGCGGCGCCCAGCTCGAGAAGCGAGTAGTCGGCGCGGTAGTGCACGGGGTTTCTGCCGGCGTCACTCTGGGTCGCGTATTCGGCCCTATAAGACACCTTCAGGGCGGTCGTGACCGGGGCGGAGCCGGTGAAGCTTGCGCCGTAGGTGTCGGAGGAGTTGGGCGGGGAGTTGTCGATATCGAGCAGGTACGCGTACGCGGTGAGCCTGCCGAAGGTCAGGCCGCCGTAGGAGGCGTTGATCAGGTGGATGTTGCCGGTGAAATCGGGCTGGGGCGCCTTATTGCCGAAGATGCGGCTCACCCGCCAGACGTAGCCGTAGTAGAGCGAGAAATCTTTGGCGGGCGCGACGGTGAGGGCCGCCGCGTCGAAGGTCTGCATGTTCTGGCGCCAGCCGACGTCGCCCACGAAGCGGGCGTTGTCGAGGACGATGCGCTGACGGCCGAGCTTGAGCGTGGTGCCGTCCGCGGTGGTGCTGATCCAGGCCTGGTTGAGATCCGTGACTGTCGGATCGGCGATCACGGTGCGGCCGGCGCCGGCGGGATTGGTGCCGGCGGCGTTGTAGTCATCGGGGTTGCCGAGCGAGGCGACATTTTCGCCCTGGATCATGGCCACAAAGCCGTGGAGCGAAGCGGTGGTGAAACCGAAACGTGTGGCGAGGGTGAAAGCGTTCGAGTCCTTGAGGTTCGACTGAGTGGCGTCCTCCCAGCGGAGGCGGGCGTCGAAGGAGAAGACGCCGCGGGACAGGGCGTCGTCGAGCGACGAGACCGTTTTTTTTTCCTGCGGAGTGCTGGCGGCGAGTGCGGCGACGGAGGACAGCGCGAGGAGCGCGAGGGAACGGAACGGAATCATGGTGTGGTGGCGGGTGTTGACGGTCGGGGGGAAATCAGACGACGAGGAGCGGATGGGCGGTGTCGGAGTGGTCGGGTCGGGGGGCGGGTGGCGCCGAGCGGGATTCGGGGCGCCGGTGGGAACGTTCCTCAAGGAAGCCGATCAGCTGTTCGCGAAGACGGTAGTACTCGGGATCCTCGAGGAGCTGCTTGCGGTCGCGGGGACGTGGGAAGCGCACGGAGAGGATTTCGCCGACGGTGGCGGCGGGGCCGTCGGTCATCATCACGATTCGATCGGAGAGGAACAGCGCCTCGTCGACGTCGTGGGTGACCATGACGGCGGTCTTCTGATCGCGCTGCCAGAGGGAGAGGAGCACGTCCTGAAGTTCGTAGCGTGTGAGCGAGTCGAGCATGCCGAAGGGCTCGTCGAGCAGGAGCATCTTGGGCGAGAGGGCGAAGGCGCGCGCGAGGCCGACCCGCTGGCGCATGCCCTGGGAGAGCTCGCCTGGTTTGCGGTGCAGGGAGTCGCCGAGGCCGACGACGTTGAGATAATAGTCGGCGACCTGCCGGCGCTCGGCCTTGGACACGTGCGGGTACACGCGGTCGACACCGAGCATCACGTTGTCGAAGGCGGTCAGCCAGGGCAGCAGGCAGGGGGACTGGAACACGACACCACGGTCGGGGCCGGGGCCGGTGACCTCCCTGCCTGCGAGGAGGATGCCGCCGGTCGTGGCGTTCGTGAGGCCGGCGATCATAGCGAGCACGGTGGATTTGCCGCAGCCGGAGTGGCCGATCAGCGAGATGAACTCGCCCTTCCCGACGTCGAGTTTGAAGTCCCTGACGATGACGGCCGGTCCGGCGGCGGTCGGGTAGCTTTTGCTCACGAACGAGATGTCGAGGAAGGAGTGCATGATGACGGCCTCAGGAGAGGGTGATGGGGATGAGGGCGGGCGGCGCGGGGAGGCGGGTGGGGGCGGCGGACTTTCGGCGGGCGGCGGCGTCGAGCAGCCAGGAGGTGATGGAGGCGCGGAGGCGTTTGAACTCGGCGTCGTGATTGAGCTCCTTGCGATCGCGGGGGCGGGAGAGGGGCACGCGGATCTCGGGGCCGAGCGTCGCTCCGGGGCCGGGTGTCATGGGAATGATGCGGTCGGCGAGCAGAAGGCCCTCATCGACGTCGTTGGTGATGAGCACGACCGTCTTGCGGTCTGCGGCCCAGATGCGGGCGATCTCGGACTGAAGGCTGCCGCGGGTCAGGGCGTCGAGGGCGGAGAGGGGCTCGTCGAGGAGCAGGACCTGGGGATCCATGGCCAGTGCCCGGGCGACGGATACACGCTGGCGCATGCCGCCGGAGAGCTGGCGGGGCAGCTTATCGCGGGCGGCGGAGAGGTTGACCATCGCGAGGTGGCGGTCGACGTGCTCGCTGCGGCGGGCGGCGGTCCAGGAGGGGAAGAGACTGTCGACGGCCAGGGCGATGTTTTCGGCGACCGTGAGCCAGGGGAGGAGCGAGTAGTTTTGGAAGACCACGCCGCGGTCGGGGCCGGGGCCGGCGACGACCCGGCCGTCGAGGCGCACTGTGCCGGCGTCGGGCAGGAGAAGACCCGCGAGGAGGTTGATCAACGTGGTCTTTCCGGAGCCGGAGAACCCGACGATCGCGACGAACTCGCCGCGTTCGATGTGCAGGTCGAGGCCGCGAAGGACGGAGGCGTGTCCGAAGTTTTTGGAGACGCCGTTCAGTTCGAGGAAGGCCATGGCGTCAGCGGTTTGCCGACCGGTCGTAGCTGACGAGCTGCTGGAGCGTCAGCATGAGCCGGTCGAGGATGAAGCCGATGATGCCGATGGTGAAGACGGCGACCATGATCAGGGCGAGCGTCTGGCTGCTGCCGTTCTGGAACATGTCCCAGACGAATTTCCCGAGGCCTGGGTTTTGGGCGAGCATCTCGGCGGCGATCAGCACCATCCAACCCACGCTGAGGGAGAGGCGCAGGCCGGTGAAGATGTACGGCAGAGCGGAAGGCAGCACGATCTTGCGCAGGCGCACCCACCAGGAGAGGCGGAGCACGCGGGCGACGTTGAGGTGGTCGGGATCGATCGAGCCGACGCCGATTGCGGTGTTTACGAGCGTGGGCCACAGGGAGCAGAGAGCGACGGTGATGGCGGAGCTCACGAAGGACTTGGCGAACAGCGGGTCCTTGGACGTATACAGGGCGCTCACGAGGATCATCACGATTGGCAGCCAGGCGAGCGGCGAGACGGGGCGGAAGAGCTGGACGTAGGGATTGACGGTGTTGAAAAACCCCTTGCTCAAGCCGCAGAGGACGCCGATGGGAACGGCGATGAGCGACGCGAGCAGGAAGCCGGCGAAGACGGTTTCAAGGCTTGTGAGGATTTCGTCGAAATAGGTTGGGGCGCCGCTGTATTTGCGCGCGGGCCAGTGGCGGCCCGGGAACGCTTTTTCGTAGCGGACCCGGAGTTCGGCCTGACGGGCATAGAACGCCTTCTCGCGGCGGCGCTCGGCGTTGTGTTCGCGGACGAGCCCGACGGCCTGGTTCCAGACCTGGGTGGGGCCCGGGAGCGAACCGATGCTGGTGTGGATGTTGGCGGCGGCGGCGGACCAGAGGGCGAGGAAAACCAGGCCGCCGACCAGGGGGAGCCCGACCAGGCGTCCGAGTGCGGAGAACTGGGTGCGGGGTTCCTCGGCCCGGCACAGCCGGATGAGGGGGACGAGCACGGTGAGGCCGGTGGCTTCGCAGAAGGCAATGAGGCGGTTGAGGAGATTCATGGCAGTCAGTCCTTCAGCCCGATCTTAAACGAGCGCAGGTAGGCGTTGGGGTGGTGTGCGTCGTAGGTGATTCCGTCGATGAAGGCGTGGGTGGGCGGCTTGAAACCGTCGGTGACGGGGAGGTCGGAGGCCTTCATCCTGCCCTCGGCGATGAGCTGGGCCGCGGCCTTGCGGTAGATGCCGGGGCGATACACTTCCCGGGCGATCTTCAGGTACCAGGAGGCGGGCTCGGCCTTTGGAATCTGGCCCCAGCGTCGCATCTGCGTGAGGAACCAGATGCAGTCGCTATAGTATGGATACGTGGCGTGATGGCGGAAGAAGACGTTGAAGTCGGGCATCGGGCGCGTGTCGCCCTTCCCGTATTCGAAGGTGCCGGTCATGCTGTTTGCGATCACTGCGGGGTCGGCGCCGACGTACTCGGGGCGGGACAGGATCTGGACGGCCCTGCGGCGGTTGGCCTCGCTCGCGTCGAGCCACATTGCGGCGCGGATGAGGGCGCGGAGGATGGCGAGGTGGGTGTTGGGATACTTCCTGGCCCAGGCCTCGGTCACGCCGAAGACCTTCTCGGGATTGTTCTTCCAGATCTCGTAATCGGTGATGACCGGGACGCCGATGCCCTTGAAGACGGCCTGCTGGTTCCAGGGTTCGCCGACGCAGTAACCCTGGATGGTTCCCTGCTCGAGGGTGAAGGGCATCTGGGGGGGCGGGGTGACGGACAGAAGCACGTCGGCGTTGGTGGTGCCGGTGGTGTCTCCATTGATATAATACCCGGGGCTGATGCCGCCGGCGGCGAGCCAGTAGCGGAGGTAGTAATTGTGGGTGGAGACTGGGAACACCATGCCCATGCGCATGGGGGTGCCGGCGGCCAGGTCGCGGTCGACGACGGGCTTGAGCGCAGATGCCGGGATGGGGTGAGGCGGGTGGGGGACGTCGAGGGCGGGGTCGGCCGTCCTCATCTGGCGCCACACGTCGTTGGAGACCGTGATGGCGTTGCCGTTGAGGTCCATGCTGAAGGCGGTGATGATCCGTGCCCTGGTGCCGATCCCGATGGTCGCGCCGATTGGCTGACCGGCAAGCATCTGGGCGCCGTCGAGTTCACCGCTGATCACGCGGTCGAGCAGGATCTTCCAATTGGCCTGGGCCTCGAGCGTGACGGAGAGGTACTCGTCATCGAAGAAACCCAGTTCCTTCGCAATGACGAGCGGTGCACAATCGGTGAGCTTGATGAAGCCGATTTTGACTTCTGTCTTTTCGGGCGGCTGGGACGGGGGCGCATTCTGCGCGACGGCGGGAGCGGGCAGGACTGCGAGCGTGAACAGGACCGCGACTAGCGGGAGGAATCGCGAGAGGACGGGGCGGGCGGCGCGGAGGAAGGCCGGGTGGGGCTGCGGTGAGGGATGCGACATGCGGCGGGCTTGGTTTGAAGGAGTTGGGAGAGAGGCGTGGGCTCAGTCGCCCGCAACGGGGTTGGGGCGGGCGACTGCTTCGGCGATCGCGAAGGTGCGTTCGAAGATGTCCGCGCGGAAGGTCGTCTCTATCAGGTCCTGGGGAACGGGGCGCGACTGAGGGATCAGTCCATGTCTTCTGAAGCCGTCGAGCAGCCATTGCGCCTTTTCGGCGGAGGGCTCGTGCATGGATGTCCTGTCGAAGGCCGCGGGGGAGTCAGGGTTCCCCTCGCCGAGGCCGAGCGCGACGACCTTTGCCGACAGGTTCAGGTATTCGCGTCGTGCCAGCATCGATACGAGTTCGGTCCTGAACTCGGGGCGTGCGCTGAGTTCGGCTCCAGCGGCCAGGGCGCGAAGGAGGGCGCGGTGCTCGCCGTCGCGGGCCTCGGCGAAATCCTCGCGGACCATTAGGACCTTCTCAATGTGGCCTGGTGCGAGCGTGCGGCTGGTGGCGGGGCAGAACCCCACCTGTTCGCGCACGGCGAGCGCGTTCCAGGGTTCGCCCGAGCAATAGCCGTCGATCGTTCCGGCGTAGAGGTTTCTGAACAGGAGGGGAGGCGGCACGACCACGATGCGGTAATCCACGTCGGGCCGCAGACCGGCGGCCTTCAGCCAGTCGCCCAGGAGGATGCGGTGGGAGGAATGTTCGGAGACAACGCCCAGCACCAGCTGGCGTTCGCCGCGGGTGCGCCGCGCCTCCTCCTTCAACGTGGCCCCGTCGCGCACGCCGCGTCCGTGCAGGTCCATCGAAAGAGTGATCGCGTTGCCCTCCTCGCCGAGGGCGAAGGCGGTGACGCAGGGGCAGGCGGGGCAGTGGATGCCGAGGCTGGTGCTGAGGACCATCGCCCCGAGGGCGTGCGCGGCATCGAGCTCGCGATAGATGACCTTGTCGCGGATTGTCGCCCAGCCGAGTTCGCGTCGCAACTCGACGCGGACTCCCTCCTTGCGGAACAGGCCCATCTCGTGGGCGACGATGAGGGGGGCGGCGTCGGCGAGGGCGATGAAGCCGATGCGGAGCGCCGCGGCGGGAGCGGAGTGGGTGGAGAGACCTGTGAGCTTGGGAGGCATCGTGATCAGGGCTTGGCTTTAGCCTGTCGGATGCCAGTTCGGAGAGGTGGCTCGAAAAGTGCTTTGGAAAGATTCGTTCAAAATGAGAAAAACGATTCATCATCCAAAACACCGCGCGCATGGGGTTCGCGCACTGGAAGCATGAGCGCGGTGATCGACAGTCGGCAGCTCCTCGCATTTGCCACGCTGGCCAGGCGTCGGAGCTTTACGAATACAGCGCGCGAGCTGTGCCTGACACAGTCGGCGGTGAGCCACGCGATCAAGACGCTCGAGCAGGACATGGGTGCGGAGCTTTTCGCCCGCGTGGGCAAGACGGTGCACCTCACCGAGGCCGGGGAGCGGCTGCTGGAGACGGCCGACGGCGTGCTGCGGGCGATGAAGGAGGCGCGCGACGGCGTCCGGGATCTCAAGCAGTGGGGGCACGGCCGTCTTCGCGTGGGCGCGAGCACGAGCCTCTGCCAGTACCTGCTTCCGACCGTGCTGCGCGAATTCAAGCAGAGTTTTCCCGCGTGCGAGCTGAGGGTGGAGCCGGGGGATGGGCCGAAGATGGCCGACATGCTGCGCTCGAACCAGGTCGACATCGCACTGATGCTCAAGCCTGCGCGCCACAACGAGCTGGTGTGCCGGAGGTTGTTCGACGACGAGCTCAAGCTGATTGTCTCGCCGCAGCATCGCTGGGCCGAGGCGACGTCGATCAACCGCGCCGAACTCGGCTCCGAGACGCTGATCCTCTACAACAAGGGGAGCTACACGTTCTCGTTGATCGACGACTTTCTGCGTCGCGACAAAATCATACTCCAGAACTTCATCGAGCTCGGGAGCATGGAGGCGATCAAGGAACTCGTGAAGATCGGGCTGGGCGCGGGGATTTTCGCCCCTTGGATTGCGCGGAAGGAGCTTGAGGAACGCTCGCTTGTGGCGCGTTCGATGGGTGCGCGCCGCCTGCCACGGAGCTGGGTGGTGGCGCACCTGAAGGGGCGGAGGCTGTCGCTGGCCGAGGAGACGTTCATCGGACTGTGCGAATCGGTGGCCGAGACGGCGATCGTGACGGGTCTGGTGGAGTAGTCGCGCGCCTAGGGCCTGGCGCCCCAGCGGTCCGAGTCCGCGGCGTCGTTGAGGTTTGCCGCGGAGGGGCGAAGCGTTGCCGGAAGATCGAGAATGGCGAGCAGGCCTGCGCGTCCGAGCTCCTCGCACAGCGCCTGCATCGACAGCGTGCGGGCGGCGATGCGTCGCGCGGCCGCGTCGAGGGCGGCCAGGGGATAGAGGGCGGCGAGCGGCTCGAAGTAGTTGCCGTTGCGATACACAGCGCCGCGAGCGGGCGTGGCTGCGGCCAGCAGCGGGGCGAACCACGCCGCGCCGGCGCCGGGCATGTCGATCGCCAGCAGCGCGGCGAGCGGACCCGCGCCGAGGCGGAGCCCGGCGTGCAGGCCGGAGAGCGGCCCGAGGTCCGCGTCGTCGTCCGGGATCGCCTCGAGCCCGGGCAGGGGAGGCTGATCGTGCTGGCGCGACGCGACGATGCGCGCGGCGCCGAGGCTGGAGAGCGTCCGGGCCTGGCGGCGCCACAGCGGCTCGCCGTCGATGAGGAGAATGGCCTTGTCCCGGCCCATCCGCGTGGACCGGCCTCCGGCAAGCAGGATGCCGAGCGAGAGGTCGTTCATTGGACGGCGACGACGGCTTCGCTGCGGAGGAAGCCGTCCGACAGGATCCGGCAGCGCAGCCCGCCTCGCCCCTTCATCCAGGCCTCTGCTCCGGGCGCGATGGCCTGGTCCATCCAGTAGCATGGGCGGCATTCCTCGGTGCCCTCCAACCCGACTCCCTGCAGCGTGAACCGTTTGCCGACGAGCGACCCGAGGTCGGCGCCTGTGACGATCGCGTTGCGGCGAAGGGCTGCGGGCGTGACGGCGGATGCTCCGAGTTCCTCCTTCAGCTGGAGGAACACGTCCCAGGAGAACAGCGTGAGCTGGCCCTTGTAATCGGGCCTGTAGTCAAAAAAGCGATCGCCGCGCAGTCCGCGTCCGGCGATGCACTCGACCTGGGGCACCTCGACCACGCACTCCTCGCCGGCCGGGCCGCCGTGGTGGCCGAAGTAGTTGTGGGCCGGAGACAGGTAAAGGTGGAGGATGCGGAGATCGGAGGACATGACAGGGAACGACTCAGTTCATCCAGAATTCGGCACCGGATTTGGTCAGAAAGCAACGCAGAGAACGAGGATCGCGGAGGCGAATCTCAGCTCGGGGGCTGAGGCCAGGGAGCCATCCGAGAGGTGTGCATTTCCTGCAATTTCCGCGCGTACGAGTGTCTGCGTGAGACTCGCTTCAACCCGGGTTCGCGCGGGGCGCGGCGGTGGATTCGTCGAGCGTGGCGGTGGCGCGGATGTCGCGGGACGAGGCGCCGATGAGGATGTCGAAGCGGCCGTGATCCATCACCCAGCCCGAGATGACGGGATCGTAGTAGGAGAAGGCCTGACGCGGCAGCAGGAAGGTCAGTGTGCGGGTTTCCCCGCGTTTCAGGAAGACACGTTGAAATCCCTTCAACTCCTTTTCCGGACGGAACAGGCGGGGATGCTCCTCGTGCACGTAAAGTTCGGCGACCTCCGCGCCGTCGCGAGGGCCGGTGTTGGTGACATCGATCGTGATTTTTGCGACGGCATCGGGGTCGGTCGCGAGACGTTCGACATGGAGATTGGAGTAGGCAAACGTCGTGTACGAGAGGCCGAAGCCGAAGGGGAACAGCGGCTCGATGTGCTTCGTATCGAACCAACGGTACCCGACGAGCAGGCCTTCGTCGTAATGTTCGACTCCGTCCTTGCCTGGATACGCGCCGAGCGCGTGTGCGGGTGAATCGGAGAGCTTGCGCGGGAAGGTGCAGGGCAGCTTGCCGGAGGGATTGAAGTCGCCAAACAGGACGTGAGCCAGGGCGTTGCCGGCCTCGCTGCCGCCGTACCACGCTTCGACCACTGCAGGCACCCGGGACAGCCAGGCTTCGTCCATTGCCACGGGGGAGCCCGATACCAGCACGACGATCGTGTGGGGGTTTGCGGCGACGACGGCCCTGATCAGATCGTTCTGGCCCCAGGGAAGATCGAGCGATGCGCGGTCCATGCCCTCGCAATCGTAGGGGCGCTCACGGATGAGCCCGCCGATCACGATTGCGACATCCGCGGCTTTCGCGGCGGCGAGGGCCTGGGCGATCATGGCCGGGGAGGTGCCGGTGGTGCTGCTGTAGCCGGGCGAAGTGATCACGTTGAGCGAGGTGCCGACGCGATGCAGGATGCCCTCGAGCGGACTCACCTCGTAAAGCGCCTTGATGCGCGCGCTATCGCCACCGTACGCCTGAAGGCGAGTGGCGTTCTCGCCGATGACGGCGATCGTGTGCAGCTTGGCTGCGTCGAGCGGGAGCGCGGCGCCGGAGTTTTTCAGCAGGACGATGCCCTCCTCGGCGACGCGCAGGGCTGCGGCGCGGTGTTCCGGCGTGCAGATCGAACCGGGTTCGCGGGAGTCGAGGGCGCCGGTGGCGATCATCACGCGCAGGCTGCGGCGGACCTTGTCGTCGAGCAGCGACATCGGGTATTTGCCCGACAGGAGCCCCGCCTTGAAAGCGCCGGCCATGAAGAAACCGTCGTAGTCGCCGCGCTTGGTGCCCATTTCCACATCGAGGCCGCCGCGGACGGCGCCGTCGGTGTCGTGGACCGCGTGCCAGTCGGAAATGACGATGCCCTTGAAGCCCCAGTGTTTCTTAAGGATGCCGTTGAGGAGAGCGTCGTTTTCGCAGCAATACTGACCACGAAAGCGGTTGTAGGCGCCCATGACCGCCCAGACTCCGCCCTTCTGGACGGCGGCCTTGAAAGGCGGCAGGTAGATTTCGTGCAGGGTGCGCTCGTCCATCTCGACGTCGATCGAGCCACGCTGGGTTTCCTGATCATTTCCGACAAAGTGTTTTACGCAGGAGGCGACGCCGTGGGACTGGACGGCGCGGATGTAGCCGACGGCCATGCGTCCGGCGAGATAGGGATCTTCGCCGAAGTATTCGGAGTTACGCCCGTTGATGGGGGTGCGCATAATGTTCACTCCGGGTCCGAGCATGATGTCCTTGCCGCGCATCCGGGCCTCCTCGCCGATGACGTTGCCGTAGGCGGTGGCGGCGTCGGGATCCCAGGTTGAGGCGAGATCGATGAGGACGGGCATACACATCACGTAATCGTCGTGGCGATTGGCGGGGTCGAAGGAATCGCGCAGCACGTCCTCGCGCACGCCGTGGGGGCCGTCGTCCATCCAGCGCTCGGGGATTCCGAGCCGGGGGATGCCGGCGGTGCTGAAAGTCGAGGCGCCGTGGGTAAAGGCGAGCTTCTCGTCGAGGGTGAGGCGGCGCAGGAGGTCGTCGGCACGGGTTTCCAGGGGAAGCGCCGGATTGCGATAGGCGGGGAGGGCGGCGGTGGAGGCGCGTGCAAGGACGGCTGACAACAGGAGCGCGGACAACAGGGGGAAGCGGAGTCGGAGGAGGGGCATGGGAAGACAGTTCGGAGAGCCGCTGCACAAACCGGCAGCTCGAACCAATCCGCAAGGGCTCGAGGATTCACACGGTAGAGCGTTGACGGTTCGGATTATGGAGACCGTGGCTCGCGAGGCGGGGCCGGAGTGCAGGGAGGAAAAGAGGGGCGATCGTACCCGAATCCCCTCAAATTCGCCCTTGGATCCAATTCTGATTCATCGCTGAAGAAAAGAGTCCGGTTCGCGTCCCCACATTTATGCGACCATCTCCCTGACAAGTTCGACGACCCAGCCCCTGCCTCAAATCGGACAGCGGCCCGCGTCGGGGCTGCGTTCGAGCAATCCACAGCATCGTATTTCGCCCGGACTCCGGACTTCAATCCCAGGCCGATCCAACGCCAAAACAACCACGGTGCGAGTTCCCGTCGTGTGTTGTGATCGGGCTTTGAATGCCGATCGGCTCGCGCCCTCTTCGGGTGTGATTCCGGGTTTCGCCCCGCCTTTTTTGCCTGATGTCCGGTAAGCGCTGCGAGCGGCAGGCGGAAAGCCACTTCAAATCATGACTCAGCTTGGGGCAGACAGTTCGGTGGCGGCGTCGCTCACGGCGCGGGCAATTGCGCCTGTCGCTGGCTCGGCGCGGCAAATCTCGGGCGACATGGGCGCCGGATTCCGAATCCTTTTTGGGGTGGATAACATCGGAGGCCCCGGATGGGTGTCCGCGGCCTCCATTTTCCCGGCGTGCCGGCACTCCCGAGGGAAGAAAGGTGGCGCGTGGCGGGCGCCGTCCTGGATTTTGGCGGTTCAGTGCGCGGACGGCTTCAGGAAGCCCCGGTCGGCCATCCAGTCGGCCATGCGGTCGGGCCAATGTCGTATTGCGAGAAATTGCGAGCGGTTGCCCATGTTGAAGGCATGTTTGCCCTGGGCGATGAAGTGGGCCTCCACGGAGGCTCCGACCGCGCGGTATTTTTCGTAGAGGGACAGGGCGACCTTGTCGCAGCCGTATTCGTCGTCGTCGGCTGCGAGCAGGAACGCGGGTGGAGCGTCGGCCGGCACCACGTTGGGGACGCCGCCGCCGGGGTACACGGCCATCACGAAATCGGGCCGTCCGTTGGCGCGGTCGATCGGATCCGGCGCCGAGGGATCTCCGTCGCCCTTGTCGAAGGCGACCATCATCGCGATCTGTCCGCCCGCGGAAAATCCCAGGAAACCGATGCGATTGGGATCGATGGAAAACTCCGTGGCGTGGGACCGCACCAGGCGCATCGCGCGGTAGGCGTCCTGGCGCACGTCTGCGAGGGTGTAGGGTGAGTGCGGCGCATTGGGCAGGCGGTATTTCAAAACGAAGACGGTCACGCCGAGCGGATTCAGAAAATCGGCGACCTGCCTGCCCTCGGCATCGAACACGAGCTCGCGAAAGCCGCCGCCGGGGGCGACCACGACGGCGCAGCCGTTGGACTTGGCTTTGTCGGGCCTGAAGACGGTGAGGGACGGATTGTTCACGTCGCGCACCCAGTAGTCGTGGGCGCGCTCCGGGATGTCCTTGAGTTTTTCGAAGCCGGGCGCGCCGTTGGGCCAAAGATGGATGACTTCGGGAGCGGGCCGTGCGAGAGCGAGGGAGGGGAGCGCGAGGGCGAACAGAACGATGCGAAGGTGCATGGAGCAGGATTTGGATGAGGGGAGGGGCCGGGCCTTGCGGCGGGGGAGGACGGCGGCAAGATCCGCGGGAAACCGGTCCCGGGCAACCGGGACTTGGCTCACCCTTTAGAGAGGAGTCGAAAAAGGAGAGGCCGCGACGAAGCCTGTCCAGCACAAGAACCTCGGAGCGCAGGGGGGGCGGATGCACCAAGTGCGGCGGCAAATCGGTGGCGACCGGCAGTGGCCTGGCAGCGACCGCCGGGGAAACGCTACGCGCGGCTCAGCGGCGTGACTGTCGTTTCGGACGTTCGATTCCGGATTGCGTGGGCACGTAACCGGGAAGCCCCGTGAGCACGCCCGTGCCGGCCAGCTCGGCGATCCGGGATTTGAGGGTCCGACCGCGGTCGCTGCGCCACCACGTGGCGGGAGCAACGAGGTCGAAGTCGACAGCTTCGGCCGGTACGAAATCCAAGCCGTGCGCCATTGCCAGTGCCTGGGGTCCGACGGTGACGTCCGCCCGTCCGCCTGCCACGGCCTGAGCGCCATCGGTGGCCGAGGCCAGCGGGACATCGTAGCCGGGGATCCGACGCGGGTCGATTTTCGCCCGGGCGAGTTCTCGGTCGAGCCAGTGCCGAGCGGCGGCCGAATCCGCGCGGTTGGCCAGACGCCATTTCCCGGTGGCGAGAGCGGTGCAGCCGAAGAATTTGGCGCCCACGCCCCGCCGCACCAGCCAGCCCTGTTCCCAGCGGGTGAATTGCACCAGGCTCATCCGGGCTCCGAGACCGCGCAGGCGGAGTTCCGCCAGATTGCCGGCGCCATTGGTGCCGGAGTAATGGATACCCGCCACGTGCACCTGCCCCGCGGCGAGGAGATCGAGAGCGCGGCCGCTGCCGCAGTCGATCCAATGCCACCGGCCGCCAGCGGTCGATCCTGCGGCAGGCTGGAGCAGGGCGAGCGCGGGATCGCATCCTGCAATGAGCAGATTGGAGGTCGGGGCGGGCAGTGCCGCGAGCATCCGCGCGCGTCCTGGACCTTCCAATACAGCGTCGGCCGGGGCAAAGCCAGCTGCGAGCGTGCCCGCAGTGTCCGCGGCATGGGCGATCCAGCTCCCTCCGACCCGGCCGAGCCACAGGCGGGCGCCAGCCTCGAGCCTGGGATCCGCCTGCGTGACGGGAATCCCCGTGGCCTCGGCTGCGGCGGTGGCTCGGAAAAGCTCCTCGACGGTGCTGCCCAGCACGGTGGCCAGGCGCAGTGCGATCACGACATTGGGGAGCACCCGGCCGGCCTCCATCTGGTTGAAAAACTGCCGACTCACCCCGATCTGGCCGGCCAGCGCCGTCTGAGTAAGCCCGCGTTCTTGGCGGAGACAGGCCAACTTATGAGCGGGGAAGGGCGCCGGTTTTTCTGGTTCTGGTGAATTAGGCATGGCATTTGCTGTAAAATAAACAGAACACAAATGTCAACTAAACACGACACAGCTTTTGCCCTTCGGGCGACGTTTAGGCGGTTTCTTGGCTGGGCGTTATTTCCCGCAGTGCTGGCGCTGAACCCATCGGCCTTCGCGGATGAGGCCTCGATCGAGGCGCGTCTGAATGCCTTGGAGAGCCAGCTCAAGACCGTGCAGGCGGAAAACCTGCAGCTTCGCCAGGCCCTCGGCCTTAGCGACACGCCCGGGGTGGCGGTTGCGAAACCCGCAGGCAAGGCGTCCGCGCTCACCGTCGCCGGCATCCTGCAGGTCCAGGCGGAGTTCGGCGACAAGGGTGACCCGCGGTTCGGGTCGGCCAATGATCGGTTCTATCTGCGCCGCGCCCGCCTCGGCGTCTCCGGTCGGCTGATCGAAGGCTTCGACTTCAAGGTGGAGGGCGAATTCGCCAATTCTCTCGCGGGTGGCGCGACGGGGGCGAGTTCTTCGATGACCGATGGTTATATCAACTGGAACCATTTCAATTGGGCCAACGTGAAAGTCGGCCAGTTCAAGACCCCCTTCGGTTACGAATTCATCACGTCGGCTCCGAAGCTCTTCACGGCCGAACGCACGCTCGGCATGGACATGCTTTCTCTTAAGCGTCAGATCGGCGTGCAGGTGGGAGGCGACGTGTTCGCCAAGCGTCTCAGCTACGCGGGCGGGCTGTTCAATGGCACGGGGGCCAACGTCAGCGTCAACGACAATGGAAAGTTCCTCTACATCGGTCGCGTGTCGGGCGTGCCGTGGCAGGGCACGCTGCTCGCTCAGACGGCCCGCTGGTCCGTCGGGGCCGACGGTTACACGTCCATCGACAACGGCGTCAGTGTCGCGCCCGCTTTTGGCACCACCGGAAAATCCTTTACCGGCAAACGCAAGGGGGTCGGCGTCGACACCCAGTTCCATCTCGGTCGCCTCGACCTGTGGACCGAGTATTTGAGCGTCCAGTTTGATCCGTCCAACCAGGTTCCCGCTGCGCGGTTCACCAGCGACGCCTGGTATCTGCAGGGCTCCTATTTCATTCTGCCCAAGACCTTGCAGGGAGTGGTCCGCTACGACACCTTCACTCCCAACCATTCGCTCTCCGCCAACTCGACCGACTCGTGGACGCTTGGGATGAACTGGTTGATCAAGGGCGACGATCTCAAGTTTCAACTCGACTACCTCCTGACCAATCCTCCGGCGGACGCCGCTCAGCAGCACAAGCTGATCCTGCGCAGCCAGGTGATTTTCTAAAAACGCACCACCACCTCACTCCACCCCCTCATGAAATCTCTCCGTCTTTTCGCCTGCCTCCTCCTTGCCGTGCTGGCTTCGCGGGCCGTGGCGGCCCAGCTCAACGTCTTTGCTGCAGCGAGCCTCTCCGACGCTTTCGCAGAACTTGCACCGGAGTTCCGGGCTGCGAGCGGGGACACCCTGCGCTGCAATTTTGGCGCGTCGGGTACGCTTGCCCTCCAGATCAAGGAAGGTGCGCCGGCCGACGTGATGTTCTCGGCCGACGAGATCCGCATGGACCAATTGGAGAAGGCCGGACTCCTGATGCCCGGCACCCGCCGCACGCTGCTTGCGAACCAGCTGGTGCTCGTAGTCGCAGCCGATCGCGGTGCGCCTGTCACCGTGCCGGCGGATCTGACGAAGACCGCGATCAGTCATGTGGCCATCGGCCAGCCGGCCACGGTGCCGGCAGGCACCTATGCGAAGGAATACCTTCAGAAGCTCGGCCTATGGAAGCAGCTTCACGACAAACTGGTGCCGCTCGAAAATGTACGCGCCGTGCTGGCGGCGGTCGAGACGGGCAACGCCGACGCTGGATTTGTGTATCGGACCGACGCGATGATTTCCAACCGAGTGAGAATCGCCTTCGCGGTGCCGCTCGCGGTCGGGCCGAAGATCACCTATCCGGCCGCGGTGATCCGGGACACGAAATCTCCCGAGGCGGCGCGTGCGCTGATGACGTTCCTCGCGGGACCGGAGGCGCAGAAGGTATTTGCCAAGTATGGCTTTCTCTCGGCGAATTGATCCGTGGGCGGTGTTCTCCCAATCACGCTATTCACGGTCGGGGTTGCCCTGCTGAGCACCGTGCTGATTTTGCCGGGTGGCCTTGCCCTTGGCTTGCTGCTGGCGCGGCGGCGCTGGCCGGGCAAGATCCTGGTCGAGACCCTGATTGCGCTGCCGCTGGTCATCCCGCCCGTCGCCACGGGGCTGATACTGCTGAAACTGTTCGGCGTGCGCGGTCCGCTCGGCATCCTGCTGACGCGGATTTTTGGCATCGAGATCGTGTTTACTTGGAAGGCGGTGGTGGTGGCGACGGCGGCGATGTCGTTCCCCCTGCTGGTCCGTTCGGCGCGGGTGGCGTTCGAGGAGGTGCCGACGCGGTACGAACAGGTGGCCCGCACGCTCGGAGCGGGGCCGTGGCGGGTGTTTTTCACGGTGACATTGCCGCTGGCGCGGCGCGGGCTGATGGCGGGATGCGTGCTGGCGTTTGCCCGGGCGCTTGGCGAGTTTGGTGCGACGGTGATGATTGCGGGCATGATCCCGGGGGAGACGATCACCCTTGCCCTCGGCATCTACCAAAACGTGCAGCTCGGTCATGAAAACGCGGCGCTGGGCCTGCTGGCCGTATCCGTGGCGCTGGCGTTCGGTGCGCTGGCGGCGAGCGAATGGTTGCTGCGGAGGCGGTCGCCATGAAGCTCGGTCTGCATGGCCTGCGGTTGCGGGCCGGGGGATTTTCGCTCGAGGTGGATGCGGAATTTGGCGGCCGGGTGACGGGCCTGTTCGGTGCCTCGGGTTCCGGCAAATCGACGCTGATCGAGCTCATCGCCGGCCTCCGCAGGCCGGATGCCGGCCAGGTCGTCCTGGGAGACACCGTGCTGGTGGATGTCGCCGCTGGGGTGCGGGTGCCCCTGGAGCGGCGGCGGATCGGTTACGTGCCGCAGGACGGAGCGCTCTTCCCTCACCTGACGGTCGAGGGAAACCTGCGTTTTGCGGAGCGCCGCTCGGGGGGCGCCGAAGGCCTTTTTGCACGTGCGCGGGTTTGCGAATTGCTGGGCATCGAGGGCTTGCTGTCGCGCCGGACAGAAACAAACTGCAG
>JAJXVO010000328.1 GCA_021782105.1 bacterium | reverse complement strand
CGGCGGTGTCGCCGTCATCCATGTCGGTGCCGCCACCGAGACCGAGATGAAGGAAAAGAAGGCCCGCGTCGAAGACGCCCTCCACGCCACGCGCGCCGCGGTCGAGGAAGGGATCGTCCCCGGTGGCGGTGTCGCCCTCCTCCGTACGGTCAAGGCCATCGAAGCCCTCACCCTCGACGGTGACGAAAAGATCGGCGCCGGCATCGTCCGCCGCGCCATCGAGTCCCCCCTGAAGCAGCTCTGCGCCAATGCCGGCGTCGACGGCGGTGTCGTCGTCGCCCGTGTCATCGAGGGCAAGGCCAACCAGGGCTACAACGTCGCCACCGGCGCGTTCGAAGACCTCGTCAAGGCCGGCGTCGTCGACCCGACCAAGGTCACCCGCACCGCCCTCCAGAACGCCTCCTCGGTCGCCGGCCTCCTCCTCACCACGGAGTGCATGATCACCGAGATTCCCGAGAAGAAGGAATCCGCTCCCGCCCACCCGCAGGGCGGAATGGACTACTAAGCCGCAAGGCCCAGTCCTTCCTCTCAAAGGTTTCATACTTACCAAGCCCCGCCCTCACCGGCGGGGCTTGCTTTTTTGGAAAAGAAGAAGCGAGGAGTGAGGAGCGTGAATCGAGAATGATCCCAGAGTCGTCCCGCCGACGCTCATGCGTATTCTCGGCAGGGCGGTCATCCCTAGCCGCCGTTCCCTCAAGCCGCGGCGGGTGTGCCTGCGAAGCCCCCCGATAACTCCCATCTCGCAACGCCCTGGGAACAGGCCGCCCCTACCGCGTGCTCTTCCGCGCTGACTTCCAGCCTAGCTCCTAGAGTTCCAATTGCGGTCTTTAGAGGATGATACTTTCGGGTGCGAAGTTCCTGCTTCGCCTTGGACGGGAGGTCGGTCTCTCCCCATGTAAAGAGGCACGAGGGGCGGATCCTCATCCTCCAATTCAAACGGTTGACCTATCCCGCCGCTCTGCCCAACTCCTAGGCCCCAAACTAATGCAGCGAATCCGTCCCTATTTTCGGTACATGAAGACCGTGCGCGGCCCCCTGATCGCCGCCATGTTCTATGCCGTCCTGTTTGGCATCTCCAGCGGCGCGAGCCTCCCAGCCCTCGCCAAGTACGTTTTCCCCGTCATCTTCGACCACTTGGTACCCCGGAACATGGTGTACGAGGTCGTCCTCGCCATTCCCCTCGTCTTCTTGATTCGTACCTGGTCCTCCTATCGGAACGGCTATTTCATTCAGTTCGCCGGCCTGAAGATCCTCGAGTCCCTGCGCGTCGAATATTTCAGCAAGCTTCAGCGGTTGCCCCTTTCCTTTATCCAAAATCGATCCAGCGGAGACCTCCTCTCCCGAGGCCTCGCCGATACGGCCCAGCTTCAATTCACACTCACTATCTTTGCCAATGACGGCGTCAAACAGCCGTTAACGCTTATCAGCGCACTCGGCTACCTCGCCTGGCTCGCCTATTCAACCCATGGCGTGGGCGTCGTCCTCGTCTGCTTCCTCATCCTTCCGCTGACGATCTTCCCGATTCGCTTCGTGGGGCGGAAGGTCCTCAAACGCGCGCAGCAGGTCCAAAGCCAGCTCGGCGACATCACAGGCTTCTTTTCCGAGAACCTCGCCGCCGCGCGCGAGGTCCGGGCCTTCGGGCTGGAGGATCGCGAAATCAAGCGCTTCGGCACCCAAACCAACGCGCTGGTGCGGTTCCAGATGAAGATCGTGAAATACGCGCAGGCCCTCACCCCCGCCATCGAGATGCTCTCCGCCGTTGGCATCGCCGCCACCCTCGCTCTCGCCTACGGATCATCCATCGATTTCGCCACCTTCATGTCGATCGTTTTTGCGCTCTATATGTGCTACGATCCGATCAAGAAGCTCGGATTCATCAACACCGAGCTTAAGCGCGCCTCCGCCTGCCTCGACCGCCTCGAGGTCGTCCTCAACGCCCCAGTCACCATTCGGGACCCCGAGAATCCGGTGCCAGTCGACCGACTCCGCGGCGAGGTCGCCTTCCAGGACGTCACCTTCGCCTACCAGCAGGGCGAGCCCGTACTTAACAAAGTCTTCGCCAACATTCCTGCCGGCACCGTCTGCGCGCTCGTCGGTCCCAGCGGCGCCGGTAAATCCACCTTCGCCAACCTCGTCCCTCGTTTCTACGAGACCGTCTCCGGCCGCGTCACGATCGACGGCATCGACGTGCGCGACATGCGCCTCGCCGACCTGCGCCGCAATATCGCCCTCGTCTCCCAGGATCCCGTCCTCTTCAACGACACGATCTACAACAACCTCCTGCTCGGCCGCCCCGACGCGACCCGCGCCGAGGTGGAGCAGGCCGCCCGCGATGCCTTTGCCCACGACTTCATCCTCGCCCAACCCAACGGCTACGACACCCTCGTCGGCGAACGCGGCGCGTCCCTCTCAGGCGGACAGAAGCAACGCGTCGCCCTCGCTCGCGCCTTCCTCCGCAACGCCCCCATTCTCATCCTCGACGAAGCCACCAGCGCCCTCGATTCCGAGAGCGAAGCGTCCATCCAGGCCGCCCTCAAGAAGCTCGTCGTCGGCAAGACAGTCCTGATCATCGCCCACCGCTTCAGCACCATCCGCGATGCATCCCTGATCCAGGTCTTCGAACACGGCCGCATCGTCGCCGCAGGCTCCCACGCCATGCTCTACGAGTCCGGCGGACTCTACCGCCGCCTCTACGACGGACAGACGGCCCTGGGTTGATGGGGACAGAAGCGAGATCGATTCCAGCTGCCCCAAAGGCGAATCCGAGGTCGGCACAAACCACCTGCGGTCCGAGAAAGGCGGGATAAGTCTCGAAGCCAGCGGCGAAGACAGCCGATCCCACCCTCAGGTGGCGTCAGCAGGGGATTCCATTCCCGATTCCCGCTCCTCGATCCTCGCTTCTTTTTCCGTTTTCTATGGCCACCAAGCTCCAAAATCTGGGATAACCCACGCTGCCGTGCCCGACAAAGAGCCGTATCATTTTTCTCACCACGCCGAGGAGCTCATCGGCGATCTGCGGGGATTGCGCTTCCGCGAACCTGCACGGATGAGGAAGCGCCCCACCACCCCCCTCGCTCCTCTCGTCGAAACCCTGCTCGTCAAATATAACATCGGCGGACACACCGCCATCGACAGCGTGCGAGAGAAGTGGGCCGAGTCCGTCGGCCACGCCAATGCGGCGTTTTCCCATCCGCTCGAAATCGACTCACGCGGTCGCCTGATCGTCACCGTCTCCCACTCCGTGGTCCGCAGCGAGCTGCACCTGCACCGGGCGAACCTGCTCCGCACGTTCAAGGCCCTCCCAGGCTGCACCCACATCAAGGAACTCGTGTTCCGCGCAGGCTGATCAGCCTGCGCCGCAGGGCTCCCCATTCATAGCAGGGCGGCGCCACAGGCACCGCCCTGGTTCAACCCTCGCGGGGGGGCGCGCCACTGCCCGACTCATTCCACTTCGAATTTGATTTTCTGCACCACCACGCACGGAACCGCGGCCCCATGCCTCACACCCGGACGGAAACTCCACCTTAACACCGCAACCTCCGCCGCCTTCGCAAATCGTGAATCTGAGGCGGCCAGCACCTGCGGTTTCTCCACCGTGCCCCGAGCAGTCACCAGAAACGCCACCAGCACATCTCCTTTCACCCCGGCAT
>JAJXVO010000059.1 GCA_021782105.1 bacterium | reverse complement strand
CCGTCGGCCTCGAGCTGGCGGTAGGGCAGACCGTGCTCGCGGAGCAACGTGGTCCTGGCCATCTCGAACCAGGGTAGATAGTTGCCGTGATAGGCGACGGCCATCTGGTCGGTCTCGGCATAGCGGACCCGGACTTGCTCGCGCGTCTCGATCATGGTCCAGGAGGAAGCGCCACGGAGCGGGCGGGGCAACTTTTTTAATCGCGGAGCTCCGCGGCCTGCGGTGAGGTAGCGTCGATGTCCAATCCCGGCCGCGTACGTAAGCTTCGCCTCGATGAGCTTCTGGTTGCCAGGGGGCTCGCGGAGACGCGAGCCCAGGCGAAGGCGCTGGTCATGGCCGGCAAGGTGCTGCGGGGGACCGAGCGGCTCGACAAGCCGGGTCGGGAGTATCCGGAGGACGTGGACCTGCGTGTCGAGCAGCCACCGCGATTCGTGAGCCGCGGAGGCGAGAAGCTCGCGGGGTTTTTGGAAAAACATCCCGTGGACCTTCAGGGGGCTGCTGTCCTGGACGTCGGAGCCTCGACTGGTGGATTCACCGATTGTTGCCTCCAGGCCGGTGCCGCGAGCGTCGTTTGCGTGGACGTTGGGCGCGCACAGCTGCACGCCCGGCTGCGTTCCGACCCGCGCGTCACCAACCTCGAACAGGTCAATGCCCGCCACCTCGGACGGGGCGACCTTCCGCGGGACCAGTTTGACGTCGTGGTGATGGATCTCTCGTTCATCTCACTGCGTCAGGTGTTGCCCGCCGTGTGGCCGTTTGTCCGACCGGGTGGCAGCCTGATCGCGCTCGTGAAGCCCCAATTCGAGGCGGGCCGAGAGCAGGTCGACAAGGGGCGCGGCGTGATCCGCGATCCGGACGTTCGGCGCGCGGTGCTCGACGGCATCCTCGCGTTCTGTGCGGGCGATCTTGCGGGCGCGTTGCTGACGGGATGGATCGAATCGCCGATTTCCGGCGCCGACGGAAATCTCGAGTACCTGATCGGCCTGCGGCGGACGGAAACCTGAGACTTGGCGTGTGCGGCGGCGGGGCCTTGCGTTTTGGCGGTCGCTGGCTTGGCTGGACCCTCTCGACGCCCCCCCAGCATGAAACCCCTGAGCCGCATTGCCTTTGTAATCAACACCGGAAAATCCGGCGCTCCCGAACTCGCGGCCGATCTCCTGCAAATCGCGGAAAAGGAAGGCGTGACGACCCTGGTGAACGCACAATTTCCGCTCGCCAACGGGTATTTGAAAGGATGTGACGCGTGCTGCGTGATCGGTGGCGACGGCACGCTCCTTGGGGTGGCGGCCGAGGCGGCCAGGGAACAGGTGCCGATCATCGGCGTGAACCGCGGCAGCCTCGGATTCCTCACGACGTATTCGGCAGAGGAGGCGAGGCAGCATTTCAAGGGCATTCTGGCGGGCAGTTACCGCCTGGCCTACCGGTCGCTGCTGACGTGTTCCGCGGGATGCGAGTGCAGTGAATACGCGTTGAACGACGTCGTCGTGAAGGACGAGGTGAACTCGCGGCTTGTCCGGCTGGAGGTGTTTGCGGGCGACGAACTCGTGACGCAGTACGTCTGCGACGGCCTCATCTTTTCGACGCCGACCGGCTCGACGGCCTACAATCTGTCGGCCGGGGGGCCCCTGATCCATCCCGAGGCCGACGTGATCGCGATGACGCCGATCTGCCCGCACACGCTGAGCAATCGTTCGATCATCTTCCGACCGGACGTGCGTCTTCGTGTCTTCAACCGCACGCCGCGGGCGAAGGTCCAGGTGTCGGTGGACGGGCAGCGAACGGTGGTCCCGTGCACCGACGGCCCGCTGGAGATCGGACTTTGTGCCGGGCGCCTGCCGCTGATCCAGCGTGCCGACTATTCGCATTTTTCGGTCGTGCGCACCAAACTCGGCTGGAGTGGGGCGATGAACGCGCAGACCGGAGCTGACATCTGAGGGGAGGGTGCGGGCGCTCCGTCTCAAGAACCTGGCGGCCATATCTCCGCGCGACGAATCAGGATGCCGTCAGGCAGGATTGCGCCGTCGTTGGGACGAAGTGCCTGCCGACCTATGGGACGTTCTGCGACGGAACGTCCGGCATTTCGGGGGACTGAGCCGGCCCGGCGAGGGTCAGCAGGAGTCGAAACTGAGCCTCGTCGATGATGGGGACGCCGAGCGTGCGGGCCTTCTCAAGCTTGGAACCGGCCTCTTCGCCTGCGAGCACGTAGCCGGTCTTCTTGCTCACGCTACCGCTGACCTTGCCGCCGGCGCGTTCGATCAGGGTCGTCGCCTCCTCACGCGACAACGTGGGCAGGGTGCCTGTGAGCACGAATGTTTTCCCGGAAACAGGCGAACCGGTTGCCGGTGCCGGCGCGGGTGGGGCGGCTGGGTGGAGGCCGGCATCCTGCAATTCGGCGATCGTGGCGCGGTTGGATTCGAGTCCGAGCCACGACAGGATGGCGGCGGCGGTTTTTTCGCCGATGCCCTCGATTCCGATTAGCGACGTCGCGTCGGCGGCGGCAAGCGACTCAAGGGAGCGGAAGCGGCGAGCGAGATCCTTGGCCGCGGCAGCGCCCACCTGCGGGATGCCGAGCCCGTGGATCACGCGCCAGAGGTCGGCGCCGCGCCGCGCCTCGATCGCGGCGATGAGGTTTGCGGCCCAGACTTCGCCTGATTTCTTCAGCGGAAGCAGGTGCTCGATCTTCAGGCGGAACAGATCGGGCAGGGACTTGACGAGCCCGCGGCTCACAAGCAGGTCGACGACCTCCTCGCCGAGTCCGTCGATATCGAGACAGGCCCTGGAGGTGAAATGTGCGATACGCCGCCGGACTTTTTCGGGACAATCGGGGTTGGGACACCGCCACACGACTTCGCCTTCACCACGTTCCGCAACGGCCTGGCAGACCGGGCAATTCTTGGGAAAATCGTAGGGCACCGACGTGGGTGGACGTTTTTCGAGAACCACCTGCACGACCGCGGGAATGATTTCTCCGGCCTTTTCAATCAGCACGGCATCGCCCACGCGGACGTCCTTGCGGGCGATCTCGTCCGCGTTGTGAAGGGTGGCGCGGCGGACCGTGGTTCCTGCGATCAGCACGGGGTCGAGTTCGGCAACGGGCGTGAGCGCGCCGGTGCGGCCGACCTGAATCGTGATCGCCCTGATTAGGGTCTCGGCCCGGTCGGGAGGAAACTTAAACGCACAGGCCCAGCGCGGGGAGAGCTTCCGGGCGGCCTGACCCTCGCCGCGAAAACCTGCGACGCGCTGCTGATCGATGCGGTCGAGCTTCACGACAGCGCCGTCGGTTGCGTAGGCGAAGTCCCGCCGCCTCCGGTCGAGTTCCTGCACGGCGGCCCACGCCTCGTCGATCCCTTTGACCGCGGCCCAATGCTCGACGGTTGGGAGACCCCAGGCAGCGAGCTGACGCTGAAAATCCGATTGAGAGATCACGACCTGAGGCTCGCAGAATCCCATCCCGTAGACGACGATCCGGAGCTCGCGCTGGGCGACCTCACGGGCATCGAGCAGCTTGAGCGTGCCGGCGGCCAGATTTCGGGGGTTCGCGTAGGGTTCCAGGCCGTTCTCCTCTTGGAGCTGGTTGATCCGCTGAAACTCCTCATAGGTGAGATAGATCTCGCCGCGGATTTCGATCACATCTGGCAGGGGAAGCCCCGACAGTTCGTGCGGAAGGGTGCGAATGGTACGGACATTGGCAGTGACGTCGTCGCCTTCCTCGCCGTCGCCGCGTGTGATGGCGCGCACGAGGCGACCATGCTCGTAGGTGAGGCTGACGGCGAGACCGTCGATCTTGGGTTCGACCGTGTAGGCCAGCAGATGATCGCCGAGAAGTTTCACGAGGCGCTCATGGAATTCGCGCAGCTCGACCTCGTCGTAGGTGTTGTCGAGAGTCGTCATCGCCTGACGGTGACGCACGCGGATGAAGCCCTCGCTGCGATCGTCGCCGATCCGGCGGGTGGGGGATGCGCCGCCGGCGAGTTCGGGATTGGCGAGCTCCAGGCGTGCGAGTTCAGCCTTCAGCGAATCGTAATCAAAATCCGCCAGTTCCGGCTGCGCGCGACGGTAGTACAGCTCGTCGTGGCGGGCGATTTCCGCCCGGAGCGCGGCGATGCGGGAACGGGGATCGTCGATCATCATACGTCGGTGGGCTGCGTTTGCGGAGGAGGGCAAACCGAGGGAGAGGGGACGAAAATGAGAGGGGAGTCCCCGGAATCGAGGAGTTCTGCGGCGATGCCGTAACGCAGGTTGTAGAACGAATGAAGAAAGGAATTGAAGCCCCCTAGATCCGCCAGAGCGAGCATGGTGGCGAGCGCGGTGGGGAAGACGTCGGCGCGCGCCGCGGCGAGGCCCTTGATCTCGGTCGGCCGACGTTCGAGTGGGAGTGCGGCGACTTGATCGAGAAGGCGGGCGAGTTCGTCGCGCGTGACGGTGCGGGGGGAGTCCTGGAGTTTACATCCCAGCTTAGCGGCCCGGATCACGCGGGCAGTGGTCATGGTTCCGCCAGCGAAAACCGCAGGGACGGCGCTACCGAAGGGAAAACCGCTGCCTGCGAGGATGTCGCGCGTGTGCGAGCAGACGGCGTCCAGTTCGGAGACGGACACGGGGAGTTCGGGTGCGGCCACGAAGCGTTCGGTCAGTCGCACGCAGCCGAGCGGAAGACTGAGGGCGGCGGTGATGCGCTGGTCCCGGAAGAACAGGCACTCGAGACTGCCTCCGCCCAGATCGAACACGTAGAAATCCCTCAGCCCGGTGAGCGCGGGATCGGAGAGCAGGCCCCTTCCGATGAGATTGGCCTCCTGTTCGCCGCTGAGGATGGCGAGGGAGTGGCCGCATTCCGAACGCACGCGGGCGGCGAATTCGGCTCCGTTGAGCGCGCTCCGGACGGCGCTGGTGGCGACGAGCACGATACGATGCGCTCCCCATACGCGTGCGTCGGCGACGAGCGAGCCGATGGCGGCAAGACCCGCGGCCATGCCCTCCTCGCCGAGCACAGGCGAAGCCTTTGCGATTCCACGGCTTATGCGGGCGTCAATCGTGCGGGAGAGCAGCGTGTCCAGTCCGCCCCCGGAGGTGTTCCGGGCGACCAGGAGCTTGATGGTGTTGCTGCCGACGTCGACGACGGCGACGGGATCTTGGGCGTTCATCAGAGCGTGAAATCGGCGGGCGCGATTGCGTAGACAAATTCGCCCTTCAGCGAGGTGCGGGCGAGCCGGTCGCGCACTTCCGCGCTGCGGCCGACCAGGAATGTCTCGTGGACCTTGGTGACTTCCTTGGCCACGCAGACGAAGCGGTCCGGACCGAGGACCTCGATCGTTTCGTCCACGAAGGCGGCGATACGGTGGCAGCTCTCGTGCAGGACGACGGTGTAGTCGAAGGACCGATACTTCTCGAGAAAGGCGCGGCGGGCGGAGGTTTTCGCAGGGAGGAATCCGGCGAACAGGTAGCCATTGGTGGGCAGTCCGCAGGCGGACAGCACGGCGACGGCGGCGCAGGCGCCCGGGACAGGCACGACCGGTAGACCACGGCGGCGGCAGGCGCGCACCAGACGGAAGCCGGGGTCGCTCAGGCCCGGAGTACCGGCGTCACTGACGACCGCCACCGATTTCCCCGATGCAAGAATCGCCGCGAGGCGCTCGGCGGCTTCGGTTTCGTTGTGCTCATGATAGGGCACGAGCTCGCGCCTGAGTCCAAGACGGTTGAGCAGAAGTCCGGTGGTGCGGGTGTCCTCGCAGGCCACCACATCGACCGTCCCGAGGAGGGCGCGCGCTCGCTCACTCAGGTCGGCCAGGTTGCCGATGGGGGTGGCGACGACGTAGAGATGTCCGGGAAGCGGGCTGAGCGAGGCATTTTCCATGGACGGCGGGTATGATGAAACCGGAAGGAGGCGGGCGGACTCCAGCCCGAAAGAAACAAAAAATCCGGCGCTCGGTAGAGTCGCCGGATTTGGAAAAGGGGGAATTGCCTCTTACTGGATGCCGCTGCCGGGGGTCGTGCCCATGCCGGGGATCTGGCCCTCCCAATTTGCGGGACGTCCCCACGGGATCGAGCTGTCCCGATCGGTGCGCGAAGTGCAGCCGGCGGTGAACAGGGCGAACAGACCGAGGAGCAGAAGAATGACGGGAATACGGAGGAACTTCATGACGATTATTGAGCTAAAACGATGGAATCGCCTTTGTGCAAGGCTGCGCGCAGTGCATGGGGATCGACCTGTCCGATCGAAAGTTCGTCGCGCACATCGCTGATAAGAGCGACTCCGATCAAATCGGTTCCCCTCCGAATGAGAAGGCGCTGATTGGGGCGGGCTCCCTGCGGTGCGCCGTAATTGACGACCACGAAGCTGTCTTCGGGTCCGACGGCCAGCACGGAGTAGGAACCTGCGGCGCTCTTGGGAACGGGTCCGCCATCCGGCGCGATGGGATTCTTCGCCAGGGCGATCGACTGCTGGAGCGCGTCGATCTGTGAGTTCAGGGCCGGAATCTGTTGAAGGCGAACTTGGGCATCCCCTAGGCGTCGTTTGACATCAACGATTTCCCCATTGAGGGCGCTGACGACCTGATCTTTGACTATAAGCATGTTGCGAGATTGAGCCAAGGCGGAGGAGGTCTCGTTTTGCTGAGTCTGCAAGGTCGCAATATCGGTCTGTAATCGGGAGTTGTTGGATTTGAGCGTCCGGAGCTCGCCCGTGAGCTTCCCGACTGTGGTCTTGAGCGAGTTACGTTCGGACTGGAGGGAGGCCACCTGGGCCTCGGAACGTGAGAGATCGGCGTAAACGCGGAGTTTCTCGCCCCGATTCGTGATGAACAGAATCGTCGCCACGGTCGCCAGCAGGGCTGCGAGCACATTGAGGGCGAGGAGAAACACTTTCATCCTGTCGGACTAAGGAGCACGAAAACGCGAAAAATGAAAGTCGGAAGCTGGATTGTCCGACTAGGTGCAGGAAATCGCAGAAGAGCATTGATCGCGGCACCTTCAGCGGCTACCGAAAGGCCATGGGACGTCAATGGCTCCATGCTAAGCGCGCGATCGTGAACCTCAAGAAGGGGCAGGTCGTGCAGAAACTCGTGAAAGAAATCTCGGTGGCCGCCAAGTTGGGCGGTGCCGACGTTGCCGCCAATGCGCGACTTTTTGCCGCCGTCGAAAAGGCGCGCAAGGCGAGTGTCACTCGGGAAGTCATCGAGCGGGCGATCAAGAAGGGCGCGGGCGTCGGCGACGAGAAGATGACGCTCGAGCACATCGTTTTCGAAGGGTATGCGCCGCACAAGGTGCCCGTGATCGTCGAGGTCATGACGGACAACAACAATCGCACGTCGTCGGACATCCGCGTGATCTTCCGCAGGGGTCAGCTCGGCGGTGCGGGCAGCAATAAATTTCTTTTCGATCACGTGGGCATCGTGGAGGCCCATCATCCGGACAAGGCGTCGGACCTCGAGGCGGCCGCGATCGAGTGCGGGGCGGACAATTTCGAGCCGCTGACCCACGAGCAGAACGACGACATCCCCGAGGGTGTCGCCGGAGCGCGGTTCACGACCGACCGGACCGCGGTTCACGCCGCGTCCACCTGGCTCACGAAGAACGGATGGACGGTGATCACGAGTGAAATCGGCTATGTCGCCAAGATGTTTCCCGAACTCAACGACGCCGACCGGGCCGATGTGGGCGAGTTTCTACAGGAGCTCGAGGACCACGACGACGTGCTTCGCGTCTGGGCCGCGGTGAAATAGCCGGACGCCGGAATGGCGTTGAGGCGGCCGGCGTGCCCCAGGAGGGAGAAGTCGGTTTGACGACGGAAGAGTGCCGCGGGGGGGCTTGTGCTCCACGCGGATCAGAAGGCCGCGTTGCCTGGCGTGCGGGCGAAGGGGATGACGTCCCGAATATTGCCCACGCCGGTCACGAACATGAGCATGCGCTCGAATCCAAGTCCGAAGCCGGCGTGCGGCACCGTGCCGTAGCGGCGCAGGTCGAGATACCAGCCGTAGTCCTTCGGATCGAGGTGGTGACGTTCCATCGAGGCGAGCAGCACGTCGAGCCGCTCCTCGCGCTGGCTGCCGCCGACGATCTCGCCGATTCCGGGCACCAGCACGTCCATGGCCGTCACCGTGCGGTCGTCGTCGTTGAGCCGCATGTAGAACGGCTTAATTTCCTTCGGGTAATTGAACACCGTGACCGGGCACTTGAAGAGCTGCTCCGTGAGGAAACGTTCGTGTTCGGACTGGAGGTTGATGCCGTACTCGACGGGAAACTCGAAGGTCTTGCCGCTCGTCCTGAGGAGCTCCACGGCCTCGGTGTAGCTGATGCGCTGGAACGGGCGCTGGACGACGAAATCGAGTCGCTCGAGCAGGGACTTGTCGACGAACTTGGAGAACAGCTCCAGATCCTCGGCGCAATGCTGGCGGACGTCGGTGATGAGGTGCTTCACGAACTCCTCGGCGACGTCCATGTTGCCAGCGAGGTCGGTGAAGGCCATCTCGGGCTCGATCATCCAGAATTCGTTGGCGTGGCGCGATGTATTGGAATTTTCAGCACGGAAGGTGGGACCGAAGGTGTAGACCTTGGAGAAGGCGCAGGCGAAGGCCTCCGCCTCGAGCTGTCCCGAAACCGTGAGGTAGGTGTTGCGCTTGAAGAAATCCTGGGCGGCGTCGACGGCGCCCTCGGGGGTGCGCGGGACGTTGAGCAGGTCGAGCGTCGTGACGCGAAACATCTCGCCCGCGCCTTCGCAGTCGGAGCCGGTGATGATCGGCGTGTGCACGTAGACGAAACCCCGGTTCTGGAAGAACTCATGGATCGCGAAGGCTAGCCGGCTGCGGACGCGGAAGACGCTGCCGAAGAGATTGGAGCGCGGGCGCAGGTGGGAGATCTCGCGAAGAAACTCCGCCGTGTGGCCCTTCTTTTGAAGCGGGTAGCTGGCATCGGCACCGCCGAGCACACGCAACTCGCCGGCCTTGAGTTCCCATTTCTGCCCCTGGCCCTGCGACGGGACGAGGCTGCCCGTGATCGAGACCGAGGCGCCGGTTGTGAGATGTTGAATCTCGGCGTAGTTGGGCAGCCCGGCATCGGCGATCACCTGCAGGTTCTTCAGGCAAGAGCCGTCGTTGAGTTCGATGAACGAGAAGGTCTTCGCGTCGCGTCGCGTGCGGACCCAGCCGTTGACTAGGATTTCATCTTGGGGAGCGGAGCTCGCGAGCGCCGCCTTCACGGAAGTGGCTTTCAGCATGGCGCGAAAATAGGGGCAAGGAGGGGGACGCCAAAGAAAAAGTGAAGCGCAGCGGCCCGCGGCCAGTTTCGCAAGCTCCCTGCAAGAGCGCGCCTTGGAAAGGCGGGTTGGCCGCTGAAATTAAGTTCAGCCGTCGCTTGGCAATGCCTGGGCTTTGTGCACCATCCCGGGCATGTTTGTCGATGAATGCGTTATCAAAGTCCAAGCTGGCGACGGTGGTCGCGGCTGCATCGCGTTCCGCCGCGAAAAATACGAGCCGTGGGGCGGCCCAAACGGCGGCGACGGCGGCAAGGGCGGCGATGTCGTGCTGGTGGGTGACGACGACACGAACAACCTGATTGACTACAAGTTCCGCCCGCACTGGAAGGGCGAACGCGGCGAGCACGGCCTGGGCAAGGACTGCAACGGTCGAGAAGGCAAACCCTGCATTCTCAAACTGCCGTTGGGCACGATCGTGATCAACGTGGATACGGGGCAGCCTGTGGCCGAGTTGACCGAGGACGGGCAGCACATCGTCCTGTGCAAGGGCGGCAACGGCGGGTGGGGCAACACTCATTTCAAGACCTCGACCAACCGCGCGCCCAAGCACGCCAATCCCGGACACCCGGGTGAGGCGGGCGTGTTCCGACTCGTGCTCAAGAGCATCGCGGATGTTGGGTTGGTCGGATTTCCCAACGCCGGAAAGTCCTCGCTGACCAATGCCATTACCAAGGCGCATCCTCGGATGGCGGCCTATCCCTTCACCACGCTGCACCCGCAGATCGGTGTGATCGAGTTTCCTGACACGAACCAACGCCTTCTGCTCGCGGACATTCCCGGGTTAATCGAGGGGGCCAGTGACAACCGCGGGCTCGGCCACCGATTTCTTCGGCACATCGAGCGCTGCGCGGTGCTGGTGTTCATCATCGACATGGCCGGCGTCGACGACCGCGATCCTTATGACGACTACCAGACCCTGCTGAACGAACTCGGGCTGTATTCCAAGGACCTCTTGAAGAAGCCCCGCTTGGTCGCCGCAAACAAGATGGATCTGCCCGAGGCAAAGGCGATGCTGGCCAAGTTCAAACGCCGCCACAAGGTGCCGGTCGTCGAGATTTCCTGCACGAAAAAGACAGGCCTGGAGAAATTGACGAAGACGCTGCTCAAGAAGGTGATCGCGCTCAAGGGAGCCGACCATGTTGCGGTGAAACGTTGAGGATTCTCCGGTGATCGAAGGTCGGATACGGCTCTGCGCCGCTTCGCCTCGGAGCTTGGCAAGGTGCCGCCGGACCCTAGCATTTGCGCCATGACCCCCGAGATTCGCCCCCTTGTGATGCGTGCCAACCGGCTGCTCGGGGCCTCATTGGTCGAGCACAACCTCGTGAAAATCGAGCATTTGGAGCAGGCCAATGAACGCCTGCTCGAGATCCTCAATTTCGACGAGCTGAGCCAGGCGACGGTGCTCGGCGTGCTCGCCTACGAGTTGAAGGCGGTCAAGGAGGACGACGTGCTGGCGCATCTGGTGGACAGCGAAGGAATCGGTCTCGTGGATCTTCGCTGTTACGATGTGAGCGACGAGATCCGCAAAAACCTGGATTTGCAGGCCTGTTGGGCGACGTGGTCTGTGCCCTTCGATCGGGAGGAAGACTTCATCTTCATCGCGACGGCCTATTACCTGAGCCCGGCCGTTCGAAACTACTGGGAGAAATTGCTGAAGGCTCCGATCATCTGGTACGGCACCACGCTTGAAAACATCTCCACGCTGCTCGAACGCGTGGAGAGCGAACGCGGCACGGTCGCCTGAAACGCCATGGCACTCGGAAAAATCCAAACCCAGGTGGTGGCCTCCCTCGAGGAGATGGGCCGCCTCACCGCCGCGCAACGCGCCCAGATCGCGGCCCAGCCGACCGAGTTTTCCGGCGAGGCGCTCGACCGGTATCTCGAGGAAGAGTTCAGGATCTCCCCCCTTCAGTTGCTCGCCGCCAAGGCCAAGGCCGTGGGCCTTGCTCCCTTCAATGTCGCGCGAATCAGGGTGACTCCCACGACGTACGAGCGGATCCCGCAGGATTTCTGCATCGAGAACAACGTCCTTCCCATCGGTCAGGTCGGAGAGATCCTCCTGGTGGCATTCGCGAATCCCTTCGATCTGTCCCTCCTGACCAAACTTCAGGAAATGACCGGCAAGCGCGTGGTCCGCGTCCTCGGCCGGGAGCGCGAGATTCGCGACAAGGTCAGCAAGGCCGGAACGACCCATGGTCCCGCGGGCTTTGACGACGTGGTGCAGCGCGTCGGTCAGGAATACGGGGAGGCGGAGTCCACCGATTTCGTTGAGGACGATGTGTCCGAGGAATCGGGCACGATCATCCAACTCTCCAATCGGATCATCGAGGACGCGTACTATGCCGGCGCTTCCGACATCCACTTGGAACCGTGGGAAAAGGAGATCATCGTCCGCTACCGCGTCGACGGCGTCTGCCACGAGAAGCTTCGCATGCCGCGCAAGGTCGGTCCTGCCCTCATCGCGCGTCTCAAGATCATGTGCAACCTGGACATCGCCGAGCGGCGCCTGCCCCAGGATGGCCGCATCGTCTTCAAGCAGTTTTCGAAAAAGGGCATCGACATCGACCTGCGCGTATCGACGGCTCCGCTCAACCATGGCGAGGGCGTGGTCATGCGTATCCTCGACAAGCAGAAGACGACGCTTCCGCTGCCTTCGCTTGGCTTCACCGACGCGAACCTCACGCGTTACCGCAGCGTCATCCGCCAGCCCTACGGCATGATCCTGCATTGCGGTCCCACGGGCTCGGGAAAGTCGATGACCCTCTATTCGGCGCTCAATGAGATCAACACGCCCGACATCGTGATCCGGACCGCGGAGGACCCCATCGAATACACGCTTTCAGGCATCAACCAGATGCAGATGCATCGCCAGATCGGGCTCACCTTTGCGAGCGCCCTGCGCTCCTTCCTGCGTCAGGATCCCGACATCATCCTCGTGGGTGAAATCCGCGACAAGGAGACCGCCGACATCGCGGTGGAGGCTGCGCTCACCGGGCACCTGCTGATGTCGACGCTTCACACCAACGACGCCCCGTCGACAGTGGCGCGCCTCACGGACATGGGTGTCGAGCCGTTCATGCTCTCGTCGTCGCTTCTGTGTGTCTGTGCGCAACGGCTCATGAGGCGCGTGTGCAAGCAGTGCCGCGTGGCCTACGAGCCTGAAGGCCGCGAGCGCGAGATCATCGAGAAGGCGATCGGCTGGAGCGGCCAGATCTACCGGCGAAACCCGAAGGGCTGCGCGAAGTGCGGAGGCAATGGATACAAGGGCCGGGTGGGCATCCACGAGCTGATGGTGACCGACGACGCGCTCGTGGTGGGCATCAACAAGCAGCTGGAAACCTCGGAACTCAAGAAGATCGCCGTGCGGGGCGGAATGATGACTCTGCACCAGGACTCGATGATCAAGGTGCGGGAGGGCATCTCCACGATAGAGGAGGCGCTGAGCACGGTGCCGCCCGATCTTTGAGCGGGGTGCCGCGGGGCGGGCGATCCACGAACCGGCGCTTGTGCCCGTTCGCCAGCGCGTCGAGACTGGAGGCCGCATGGACATCATCTTCCTCGGAACGGGAACCTCGCACGGCGTGCCTATGATCGGCTGTCAGTGCGGCGTGTGCCGCTCCACGGACCCGCGCAATCAACGGACCCGTTCCTCGGTGCACGTGGTGATGGATGGTCTGCATGTGCAGGTCGACGCCGCGCCCGAGTTCCGGCTTCAGTGCGTGCGGGAGAACATCGACTGGATCGACCTATTCATCCTCACCCACGAGCATGCAGATCACGTCGGAGGCATGGACGATCTGCGGCGTTTCTGCGATTTTCTCGGGGGCAAGGCGCTGCCCGTCTACACCACGCCAGAGGCGGCGCTACGGCTGCACAGCGTGTTTCCCTACGCGATGGGGGAGACTCCCCGCAGCAAGGGTTACGCCGCGTTTCGCGTGGCCCACATGCTGAAACGGATGGAGTTGCCGCAGGGCACGATCGAATCAACGCGCCTGCCTCACGGGCCGGTGCAGACGCTCGGACTGGTCTTCACGGAGCGCAGCAGCGGGCGACGCTTCGCGTACTACACGGACTGCAAGTCAGTCCCGCACGAAGCGAAAGTGCTGGCACGCGGCGCCGACCTGGTCGTCCTGGACGGGTTGAGGCCGCAGGAGCATCCCACGCACATGACGATCGCGGAAGCGGTGGAGGCCGCACGCGAGATCGGGGCGCCGGAAACGCTGCTCACGCATTTCACGCACCACGTCGACCATGGACCCGTGGAGGCGGAGCTGCCGCCGGGAGTGGGCCTCGCCTACGACGGGCTGCGTGTGAAGCTGGGCAACGGAGGGGAGGCCTGAGAGGCGCCCCCCTGGCAGGTCTCAGAGCTGATCGGCGTCGATGCTGAGCGACTGACCTGCGGCGAGTGTCCGTGTGACGGATTTTCCGGCGTAGCGCAGGTCCAGGGTTGCGGGAATCGTGGCCCTGATCACCGCCTTGTGAAGTCGGTGGCCGGACCATTCGAGATCCAGCACGAGTCCGCCCCGGGCGCAGATGCCCTTGACGCTTCCGGTCGGCCAGGCATCCGGCAGGGCGGGCAGGAGATCGACTTCGACCGGCGTCGGCTGGCCGGAACGGACGGGGCCGAGCAGGCGGCTTTGGACGAGCATCTCCATGATGCCCGAGGCGCCGCCGAAATTGCCGTCAATCTGGAACGGCGGATGGGCGTCGAAGAAATTGCTGTAGGTGCGGCTTGGATTCAGGAGGTCCTGGAGCAGCTTCCATGCGTGATTGCCCTGGCGGAGGCGGGCCCAGAGATTGATTTTCCATGCGAGGCTCCAGCCCGTGCTGAGATCGCCGCGCATCTCCAGGGTCTTGATCGCGGCCTTGGCCAGGGCGGGAGTGGTGCCCAGGGTGATCTGTTGCGACGGAAAGAGCCCAAACAGGTGGGAGACGTGCCGGTGGTGGATGTCGGGCGCCTGGGCGTCCCAGTCCTGCATCCATTCCTGTAGGTAACCGCCTTTGCCGATGCGGAAGGGCGGCAGCTTGGCGCGAGCCTGGAGCACCTCGGTGCGGAATTCAGAATCGACCCCAAGCGTCTGCGCCGCTTCCGCGCAGTCGGCGAAGAGGTCGCGCAGGATCGTATTGTCCATTGTCGTGCCCGCCGCGATACTCACGTCCGGCGCGTGTGCGTGTTCGGGCGATACGCTCGGGCACACGACGAGGTAGCGGCCGGACGGGTCCCTGACAAGGGTGTCCAGGAAGAATTGCGCGGATCCCTTCATCAGCGGGTACAGGCGCTCGAGGAAGGCGCGGTCGCCGGTGTACTGATAGTGCTCCCACAGCTGGAGGCAGAGCCACGCGCCGCCCGTGGGCCACATGCCCCAGAACGGGCCGTCGACGGGCGCGGTGCCGCGCCACAGATCGGTGTTGTGGTGGCAGACCCAGCCGCCCGCCCCGTATTCGATCTTCGCCGTGCGTGCACCGCTCTGGGCGAGGTCCTCGACGAGATGCAGCAACGGCTGCACACAGTCGCCGAGGTTGCCCGGATCCGCGGGCCAGTAATTCATCTCGGTGTTGATGTTCACCGTGTATTTGCTTCCCCAAGGCGGATAGATCTGGTCGTTCCAGAGCCCCTGGAGAGTGGCGGGCTGGCCGCCCGGGCGGGAACAGGACAGGAGCAGGTAGCGGGCAAAGTCGAAATAGAGGGCTGCCACCGCGGGGTCGGGATTGCGGGCGTTTGCGTCGAGCTGCTCGTCCGCGGAGAGCCCGGGATTCCGTAGGGCTCCGAGGTCGAGGCGCAAGCGCTCGAATTTCGGACGAAAATCGGCCTCGTGGCGGGCCAGGAGGTCGGCGAAGCTGCGATCGGCTGACTTCGCAAGACGGTCCTGGACGATCTCATAGGGATCGCCGCTGACGTCGTTCCAGGAGCGGTAGCTCGTGGCGGCGTCGAGGACGATGGTGACCGAGTCTGCGTGGCGAATGGTCAGGATGCGTTCGCCGGGCGTCACTCGTCCTCCCGTGGCCGATACGCGGGCCTCGGCCACGAAGGTCAGCGCACCTTTCACGCCTGACGCATCGAGGTTGCGGCCATGCATGCGTATTCCCCCCGTCCAGACGTCCGTGCCCACGTCGCGCTCGGGTGAATCGAAAGAAAGGATACAGCTGATGGCGCCGGGTTTGCTGGCCGTGAAGCGCATCACGATCGCCTGGTCTGGGTAGCTGACGAAATATTCGCGAGTGTAGTGGACGCCGTTCGCGTCATAGGAGACCCGCGCGAGAGCGCGGTCCAAATCGAGTTCGCGGCGGTAACCGGAGACGGGGCCCTGTCCGAGAAATTCGGCCCTGATGTCGCCGAGCGGTTGGTAGGGCAGCTCGCCGAGGGGATTTCCCATCATTGTCCGGGCGCAGAGATCCTGGGCCTCCTTGTAGTGTCCGGTGAATACGAGCCGGCGGATTTCCGGGAGGGCTGCGGGGCCCTTGGGGTTGGCGGCGTTGTAGGGCCCGCCGGCCCAGAGGGTCGACTCGTTGAGTTCGAGGCATTCGGTGGATACGCCGCCGGTGACGAGCGCGCCGAGGCGGCCGTTGCCGATAGGGAGCGCCTCGGTGATCGCCTCGTGTGCCGGTTCGCGATACCAGAGCACGGGATCGGTGGATTGCGCCGAGAAGAGGGGCGTCAGCGACGAGAGCGCGGCAACGAGGGCAAGGAGGCGGATAGGAGGCATGGTCGCGGGGAGGGTATTTGAGGCATAGGGCGACCGTGGCATGGAGTCAGGCCGCAAACCTAGCCTAAATGTCTCATTAGATAGGTATCGCGTGTCCATCAAATCTCTATCATTGAAGGAGTTGTAAACACAAAACGGGGTGACGCGCGATGGAAGAATCGAATGGGCAGAGGCTTGAGTTTTCAAGAACGAATCGGCGGAAGATTGAGTCCGATTTGGAAGGTGGAGCAGTGAGCAGCGACGGGGGGCTGTTGCGGGAAGCCGATCGGAAGACTGGCTTTATAGATCACCTTTGGCTCGGGCACGTTTTCGCTTTCGTAAACCTCCACGAGCTTGGCCATGGGGGCTAGGTAATCGTCCTGGTCACGATTCAGTTTATGCCGACTAGCGTGTGGACGATTTTCACGGCGTCGTCATACGCGATTTTGTCGTGGATGGGGCGCGGCAGGTACAGGGCGACGAGGCCCGGGTAGGTCTTGGGCAGGGCGGCGAAATTGAGGGCGGCGGTGTTCATAGCGAGTTCTTCCAAGAGTTCTTGTCTTAGTCAGCGTGGGTCAGGAACCGCAGGGTGAACACTTCCTGGCGGTTGTAGTGGATGGCGGTGATAAGGCGAAAATCATTGGTGATATTGAAGACGGTAACGGTTCTTCCACTTTGGACGGTAACTTGGTCCGCGTGTGGGAATGACCGCCGTGTATGAGTGAGATGAATCCGAGTTTTCCGTCCCGCCCGGCAACGACGAGCGCACGGACAGGTTTGTCTTGGTGCGGCCCCATCCGTCAGATCCGTGCCCGAGCCTGCGCCAGCAGGCGACGGTTTGCCCGTTCCCTTTATCCCCACCATGAAACTGCTCCGCTGGTTCGCCGTCCTCACAACGCTTGCGCTCGTATCGAGCGTCGGCGCCTTTGCCAAGGACTCCGGGAAAATCCGGATCACGCTCGCGGGCGACTCCACAGTCGCCAGCTTCCCTGCAAGCAATCCGAAACACGGGTGGGGCATGGCCCTCGGATCCTATTTCGATTCCCGGGTCGCGATCGACAATATCGCCAAGAGCGGTCGGAGCACGAAGACCTTTCTCAGCGAGGGATGGTGGACCAAGGTCCTGAAGAGTCGCGCGACCTACGTCCTGATCCAGTTCGGCCACAACGATTCCCACGCGCCCAGCCGACCCGAGCACACGGACCCGGACGGGCTGTATTCGCACCCCTCGA
>JAJXVO010000327.1 GCA_021782105.1 bacterium | reverse complement strand
CAGATCCAGCCGTACAACGGCTACCGCGCCTGGGGCAACATCCTGCGCCTCGGCGGCGACGTCGGCGCGCTCGGCGGCTGGAAGGCCGGCCTGTGGTCCGAATACCAGAAGAACACCCGTTACGGCCACAACGTCGACTGGACCCTCGGCGGTGCCTACGACGAGCTGCCCTCCACGCCGGGCGCCTCGCTCAACTACTACATGAAGAACTCGATCACCACGTGGCAGCCCTACGCCGAGTTCGACTGGAAGCCGCTCCCAGGCATGACCGTCGAGCCGGGCGTCAAGTTCATCTCGCTGCGCCGTCAGATCGCCGCCCCCGTCAACCAGAAGACCCAGCTTCCGCTCTACTACAGCAAGGTCTACTCGACCACCGATCCCTCGGTCTCCGTCAACGAGCGCATCAACAGCTCCTGGTCCGCCTACGCCCAGTTCGCGAAGGGCTACCTCGCGCCAAACCTCAACTTCTTCTACACCGCCGACCCGAGCGCCAGCCATGTCGACCCGCAGGAGACGACCAACTATCAGGCGGGCGCAGGTTATGAACACGGCCCGGTCACCTTCTCGTTCGACGGCTACTACATCGACTTCAACAACGAGGTCGGCAAACGGAAGATCGGCAACAACACCATCTTCTTCAATCAGGGCGGCACCACCTACAAGGGCGTCGAGGCCGAGGGCGCTGTCTCCGTCGGAAAGGGCCTGAGCCTCTACGCCAACGGCTCCATCAACAGCGCCACCGACAAGCAGTCCGGCGACCCCGTGCCCGAGAGCCCGAAGGATACCGCCGCCGTCGGCCTGCTGTACCACTTCCACGCGGCCCTCGCCACCTTCGTCACCAAGTACGTCGGCTCGCGCTACGGCGACACCGGCCGCTCGATCCCGCTGTCCGGTTACGCCACCACGACCGCCTCCATCGGCTACTCCTTCGAGCACCCCTTCCCGCACATCGAGGAGCTCAAGGTCCGCCTCTCGGTCGACAATCTGTTCAACAGCACGAAAATCGACGACCTCGCGGGATACACGCCCGTCTCGAACACCCCGATGTACTGGACCATCCCCAACCGCAGCTACCTGCTGACCGTCTCGGTCGCTCTCTAAGCTTGTTGGGTTTCACTCCTTCAGGCCGGCGGCCTCCCTGATTCGGAGGCGCCGGCCGGGATATTCAACCACTCCCCGTTGCGCCCGTGGCCTGACCTCAGGCACGGGCGCCCTTTCAATCATGCGCACGCTCCTGATTCCTCTACTTCTCCCCTTCGCCCTGCTGTCCCTGGTCGCGTCACCCGCCCGGGCCGCCTACGCCCCTTACGATCCGTCGATGCCGGCCCACGCCGAGTATATCATCGACGCCCTTCACCTCCATCCCACCCAATTTTGCCTCGGATTTCGGGAGGTCACCTTCAAGGCCGGCCTGCTCGACCGAATGTCCCCCGCGCAGGCGACGGCCTTCATGAAAAAGAAAAACGTCCCCGTGGTCATCGGACCCGGCGGCGTTCCCTATCTGGCCGACGGCCACCACACGGTCCGCGCCCTTCTCGAGTCCACCCAGCCCGACAAACGCGTGTATGGACACATCCTTGCCAACTGGAGCCGCCTGCCCCTCGGCGAATTCTGGCAGCGCATGGTGGAGCACCATTACGCCTACCTGAAGGATTCAGAGGGACGCGGCCCCGTCGACCCCGCGAAACTTCCCGCCAACCTCCTCGGAATGCAGAGCGATCCCTACCGCAGCCTCGCCTGGGGCGTGCTCGCTCACCACGGGTACCGCGAGGTCAAGGGCCCCTCCGGGTTCTTCCAGGAATTCCACTGGGGCGATTACTTCCGCGACAAAGTGCGCTGGAACGACAACGACACCGCGTCCTTCGAGCGCGCCGTCGTTGAAGCCGTGGCCCTTGCACACGACCCTGCGGCCAGGGCGCTTCCGGGCTACATCCCCGGGTCCGACTCGGCTGAATAATCCTAACTCGGCGACCTCGCATAAGCGCCTGGCTCGGCCGCCTTTGTTGCCTTCGTTTCCTTCGGTTAACTGCGTTTTTTGAGAATGCGTCCATCGGGTGCTGCTCCTTGGACGGGATTTCTTGTCGGGCCGTGCGTCGGCCCCAAAAAACGAAAAGGGCCAATCCCGCTCCCCAGCGAGATTGGCCTCTTCCCTAACTAAGCTTAACACGGCGGCAAGTTTGCCCACTTGCCGTCGCCCCGTAAGAGTACGGGCCCCTATTAACCAACGCCATTAACCCATGGCGTGGAAATTGTTGTAAGGTGGCGGCAGTGCCGCGGCGGGCACCAGCTTCCCGCCGCGGCTAGGCAGCCAGCCTTAGGACGGAATACATGCCTTCTGTCGGCAATAGGTCCGCAAGCGGACCAACCGGCGAGCAGTACTCCGAAATTGGCAATAAAGTAAAAACAACTGTTTCAAGGAACGGATCAACACCAAAGATCACTTTATCTGACGTCGCCCCACCGATCTCCGATTTGAGGCTCCGTGCGTACCCTTGTCGGGCCGGGGCGAAGCGTCATGGTTGATTTGGGTAAGGCAGGTCGTCTCTTTCTGCCGCTAACTGTCGTTCTCATCTGCCTTCCGGTCAACCGATAGGACTACCTAAGTGGGTGGGTAGTATTACGAAAGGTAGATAGCCATTCTCTGAACCCGCGTAGCGAGAACCAGTCGCACAATCCGTGCGCGATTAAATGCTGAATGGCTGAGGGGCTGAAAATCTGAAGGCGGCCCGGCGCATTTCGACGTCGGACGCCGGCGTCCGCAGTGAGTACGTTCAGCCCTTCGGATTTTCAGCCTTCCGGCATTTCCGGCGGTATCCGGCAGGGGCGGACGACGGGCACCGGTCAGCGGTTCCGCGCGAAGCGCGAAAGCCAGCTCGGGATCGCATCGAGACGCGCCTGGAGCGTGGCGAGTTTTTCCCCGAGCAGGCGGTTCTGCCGCTCGTGCACCGACGCCTGGCTCCGCAGCTGCGCGAGTTCGCGCCGAAGGTGCGCAGCATCCGCGCGGGCGTTCTCGAGTTTTCCGGTCGGGTCAAGCACCTGCTCCGCCCACCAGGTCTGGTGCATCGACTCGAGAAAGCGCACGTAGAAGATCAGGTTGTCCACCCCCGGATTCGCCTCCACCGGTACCTCGGTGTCGTCCAGCACCAACGGCTCGACGGGCAGCTCCGCAAGCGTGCCGTCGAAGTTGGTGTGCGTCGCGTCGGGGCCGTATCCAATGTTCGAGATCAGGTTTCGCGCGGGCGCCGCGTGCAGGCCCCCGCGGTGCCAGCCGTCGAACATGAGCTGGAAGTCCCAGGTGTCGATGAGACCGGCCCTGAGCGCCCGGTAGATGTGCTTCCAGTAGTCGGCCTCGGCCTTGATCGGATGCGTCCGGTCGAGCAGCTCCATCCAGCCCGCGTCGTCGCGCTGGCCCAGCCCCAGGTCGAAGCCGCGCCACGCGCGCCGCCAGGTGGCCCAGCCCCAGATCTGGACGTACTTGGAGAAGTAATACGGCTGCGCCAGGTGCAGGGCGTGCGGGAGAAAGTGGTTTCCCGACACCGAGAGCACGCGCTCATCGTGCCGGTGCCGCGCAAGCATGCCCTCGCAGAAGGGAAAGAAGTCGGGGTGGGGCAGGCAGTCGTCCTCGAGGATGATGCCCGCCTCCTCCTGGTCGAAAAACCA
>JAJXVO010000058.1 GCA_021782105.1 bacterium | reverse complement strand
TTTCCGATCGCCCCGATCGGCGCCTCGGTCCGGATCGGAACCATCAACAGGCTCTGCACAAAGGTCGGGCGATAGGCCTCCGCCGGTATCCTCGAGTCCGCATAGATGTCCTCGATGATCACAGACCGCCTGTTCATCATCGTCCAGCCGCTGATGCAGGCCGACATGGGGAAGCGTTTCCCCTTCCAAAGCGGACTGATCGCATCCTCGTCCGCATAAAAGCAGCAACCGCTGTCGCGCAGCACGAAGGTCGCCCCGTCCGCTCCGGTCAGCTCGCGCGCGGCCCGGCGGACGATCACCTGGATTTCCCCCAGCGTGCGAACCAGCGAGAGTTCCTGGACCGCGCTCACCAGCCTGGCCCGGCGGCGTATCCGGAGTTCCATGTCCACGAGATTGAGGCTGTACCTGACCGCCGCCAGGAGGTGCGGGAGATTCCGCCCGTCCACCATGTCCGCCGCACCGGCATTCCGGGCAGCCTCAATCCGTTCCCGTGTCGGCGTGCCGGAGATATAGAGGAACGGCACGTTCGGACAACGTTGCCAAGCGAGATCGCGGGCACCCATTCCCGGGAGCCCGGGCACCGTGTCGTCGGCCACGATCAGGTCCGCTTCGCGGCCTTCGAGGGCCACCCTGTAATCCTCCGCCCGCGTGACGCGTGAGACCTCCATCCCGACATCACAGGTCCGCAGGGTCTCGTAGATGTCGTCGGAATTGGAATGCCCACCATCCAAGTACAGGATCTTGCGCGCGGACGCACCCCTCGGACTGGTGTTCATGCCTTCAATCCTTAGCGCGGTGCAATCATTGGTCAACCGGCGTGGCTCGAATTTGATGCAAGATTACAGGCGGTCACCTTGACTCCCCGGGCGCGTCGCCCCTCAGGGCACGATCATCAGGCCCGCCCGCACCTGCGAATGGAGCTTCCGGTTGTAGTCGAGTATCGATTCGCCCCAGCCGTTGAAGTATTGCAAAAAGAGATACCCGTTGACCCCACGCACGCCGACCCTCGTCAAGAGGTCCTCGGTCGTTTGCAGCGGAAACACCGCGTCGATCTGCAGGCTCCCATTGTGCGCTCGCATCCCCCGCCTGGCCGTGACCGACAGCCTCCAGTCGTGCCACAGGTAGCTCACGAGGAAGTCGCAATAGCCGCGATAGTCGGCGATGTCCGGGTTTTCCGACTTATCAAGGTATCCATACACCTTGGGTGAAATCACCAGCCTGCTGCCACCCCCCATGCGCCACTCGAAGCGGGGGCGCGCGAAGATGAGGTTGATGCTGCGCGAATCGGCTCCGCCCTTGCCATTCGACTCATGCTCGAATCCCCCCTGCCACCCAAATCGAAGGCTTCGGTCCCGTGCGGTCCAGACATTCTCATTGAGGTAAAACAGCGACGGTCGATATGAAGTGTCGCGAAACGGCGCCGATGTCGAATGGAGATCCCAGAGCGAGGTCTGCGTGTAGCCGAAGAAGAAGGGCCAGATCTCAAAGGGATTGTATTTGAGGCTGAGCTGGAATTTGGCGTTGAGCCCGTCGCTGGCCCCAATTCCGAAATACACGGGCTCGTAGGCGGAAACACCGCTCAGCAATCGCGTGCTCCTCCTGAGTGCCGCCTCGCGCCGGAGCTCACTCACTCCCCCCTGCCGCGTCGCCCCCGACCGCGTTCCCGTCGCGGAAGAGGTCGCCGCGACCGCGATGCGCTCAGGCTCCACCGAAAACATGACGGGCCGAAGCTCGGGGAACTTCGGCTCCAGGATGACCGGCCCCGTTATCCCCGGGGGAAGGACCAGCGTGTACGCGACCCTGAGAAATCCACCCGGCCCAAGCGTTCGCGGCCCAGCCTTCCCCACCATTCGAAGCTCGACTTCCTCGGCGGTCTGCGACCCCGCATGCAGCCTCGCATTCAGGAGCGGCTTGAGGTCCACGGTCGAGGCCTCGGAACCTTCGTTGGTCACGAGCAATTCGAATCTTGCCGGCGCGTTCTGTGCGACGACCGCCGACTCCGGAATCAGGTTCTCGGCCCCCTCCAGGCATGCTCCTGCCCCCAGGGAAAAGGCCACCGCGGCCAACCAGACACGCTTCGGATTCATGGTCACACTGTGGCGGGCAATGCCGCTCCGCGCGAGAGCAACCAAGCATCCGCGCCTCCGAGGGAACGATGCGGCTCCCTTTGACACCCGCCCCATCTGTCCCGTAGTGCTGTTTCATCGACAACACTGCCTCCGGGGCGCGTCGCCACGGAAGCATCCCCATCCAATCCGACACCATGTCACGTCTTCCGCCCCCCTCCACCCACGATTGCACCTTCGCCAGCGACAACACCGCAGGCATCTGTCCCGAGGCCTGGGAGGCCCTCGAGGAGGCCAACCGCGGCTGCGTCACCAGCTACGGCAATGACGAATGGACCCGCCGCGCGTGCGATCTCATCCGCGAGGTGTTCGAGAAGCCCGACGCCGAGGTGTATTTCGTGTTCAACGGCACCTCGGCCAATTCGCTCGCGCTCGCCTCGCTGTGCCAGAGCTACCACAGCGTGATTTGCCACGATTTCGCCCACATCGAGACCGACGAATGCGGTGCGCCCGAATTTTTCTCCAACGGCACCAAACTCCTGGTCGCCTCAGGGCCCAACGGGAAACTGCTTCCCGAGGACGTCGAGCGCCTGATCCTGAAGCGCACCGACATCCATTTCCCAAAACCCCGCGTGCTCTCCCTCACGCAGTCCACCGAGTGGGGCACGGTCTACACGCTCGAGGAAATTCGGGCGCTGACCGCCGCCGCCAAGCGCCACGGGCTCGCGGTGCACATGGACGGAGCACGCTTCTCCAACGCCGCCGCCGCCCTGCAGGCACGCAGCGGAACCTCGCCTGCCGACTTCACCTGGCGCGCGGGCGTCGACGTCCTGTGCTTCGGCGGCACCAAGAACGGAATGATGACCACCGAGGCCGTCGTTTTCTTCAATCCCAAGCTCGCACACGAATTCGATTACCGCTGCAAGCAAGCCGGGCAGCTCGCCTCCAAAATGCGCCTCCACTGCGCCCAGTGGGTCGGCATGCTCCGCGACGGCGCGTGGCTGCGTCACGCCACCCATGCCAACGCGATGACCGCAAAGCTCACCGCGGCCCTTCGAGACCTGCCCCACCTGCGATTCCAGGCCGAGCCCGAGGTCAACGCACTCTTCGTCGAACTGCCCAAACCCGTCGCCGACGGCCTGCACCGTCGCGGCTGGCATTTTTACGGGTTCATCGGTGCGAGCGGATACCGGCTGATGTGTTCCTGGGCCACTTCCGAAGACACGGTCCGTCGTTTCGTGCTCGACCTGAAATTGGAGCTGGCGGAGCTCAAATAAGCCGCCAGGCGCCACTGGGCGGCGCCACCCTTTTGGATTTGCCCCCACCCCCGCGCATCGCGAGGTTGGAATCGAGCCTGCGGATATTCGGTAACTAGCCCCCGCCTTCGGAGTTACTGTTTCCGTTCGATTCCTTCCACGCCAAAAGGCCCAGCTCCATGCTCACCCTCCAATCCACCACCAAGCGCTACGGATCCCTGACCGCGCTCGACGGCGTGACGCTCACCATCGAAGATGGCGATTTCTTCGGCCTGCTGGGTCCGAACGGGGCGGGAAAATCCACGCTCATGTCGCTCGTCGCGGGCCTCCGCGCAGCCGACTCCGGCTCCCTCGCCCTCGACGGCACACCACTCGGCCCCCAAACTCGCAAGGCTCGCGAAACCATCGGCCTGGTGCCCCAGGCGCTCGCCCTCTATAGCGATCTGACCGCCCTCCAAAACCTCCGCATCTTCGGCCAACTCCACGGGCTGCGCGGCCGGGAGCTGTCCTCCCGGATCGAGGAGGCGCTCGACATGGCCCAGCTCACCGAAAGGCGGCACGCCCCGGTGTCGACGTTCTCCGGCGGCATGCAGCGACGCCTCAACCTCGTCGCCGCCCTCCTCCACCGCCCCAGGCTGCTGCTTTGCGACGAACCCACCGTCGGCGTCGACCCCCAGTCGCGCAACGCCATCTTCGAACACCTGCTCAAGCTCAACCGCGCGGGAACGACCATCATCTATTCGACGCATTACATGGAAGAGGCCGAACGCCTCTGCAGCCGCATCGGCATCATCGACCACGGACGTATCCTCGCCCTGGACACACTCGACGGCCTCCTCACCCGGCTCCCCTTCGAGGACGAGATCAGCTTCCCGTCCAACGACTCCACCGCCGCGATCCTCGAACGCCTCGCTCCCAACGGCGTGCTCATCCGTGACGGCGACACCCATCGCTTCCGCCCCCACGCCAACTACCCCCTGTCCGCCTTCTTCTCCCTCACCGAGGCCGCCGGGCTCTCCCCGCGGATCTTCGTCACCCACCGCCCTTCGCTCGAAAACCTGTTCCTCCACCTGACCGGGCGCACGCTGCGCGAGTGACTCCGACACCCCCGCCCCCATGCGCAACCTTCTCGTTCTCTTCCGAAAGGATTTTCTCAATTTCTGGCGCGATCGCGCCGCTGTGATCATCACGTTCCTCGTGCCGATGGTGCTGATCTACATCTTCGGCTTCGTCTTCGGACTCAACAAAACCGGCGACGCGGGCCCCACGGGCATCGACCTCGCCGTCGTCAATCTCAGCAGCGACCCGGGTGCCCTCGACCTGGTCAACGCGCTGAAGGCCGAGAAGACCTTCCACGTCATCACCACGACCCACGACCCCCACGGCCAGCCCCGCCCTCTCACCGAGGCCGACGTGCGCGCCGCCCTCCACAACAACGCCTACCGGTTCGCCTTGATCATCCCCAGGGATCTCATCCCCGACGAGGGCTTCGGCATCCATCTGAAATTTCTCAGCAACCCGCGCAACGAGGTCGAGACGCAGACCGTCAACGGAGTCCTTCAAAAGACCATCTTCTCCAACGTGCCGACCCTGCTCGGCCGCTCGCTCCAGAAGTCCGCCCGGCGCTTCGTGGGAGGCCCCCGCCTCGAGGCCTTCAACCGCCACCTCGCCGACTCCATCGCCGATACCTTCGGCGGCGACCGAAATAGGATTTTTCACAATATCGAGGCCGGTGGTTTCGGAATCGCCACCGACGAGCCCAAGCCCCACGACCCCGCGCTCCGCACGCTCGACCCAGCTTCCACTCCAGGCACCCCCTCCCCGGACGCCAAGAAGGCGACCTCCGCGGTCGGCGATGCCTTCACCCGCATCATCCACATCGAGACCGAACAGGTTGCCGGCAAGGACGTGAAGAACCCCATGGCCGCGCGCCTCGTCGGCGGGTACGCAATCATGTTCCTGCTGTTCGCGGCCAGCGGTTCCTCCACCTCGCTGTTCGACGAAAAGAAGGCCGGCCTCTTTCAGCGTCTTCTCTCCGGCCCGGTGACACGCGGTCAGATTCTTGGCGCGAAGTTCCTGTTCGGGGTCGTCCTCGGACTCCTGCAGCTCGTCGTCCTTTTCGTGGCCGGCCATCTCATGTACGACCTCGGCCTGTGGCAGCACCTGATTCCGCTCCTCGTCGTCAGCCTCTGCGCCGCGGCTGCCTGCTCCGCATTCGGCATGCTCATCGCGGCCGTCTCACCCACCCAGGGCGCCGCTCAGGGACTCACCACCTTCCTCGTGCTCACGATGAGCGCCATTGGCGGGGCCTGGTTCCCCGTCAGCTTCATGCCCGCGTTTATCCAGAAGATCAGCCACCTCACGGTGGTCTACTGGTCCGTCGAGGGATTCACCGACGTGCTCTGGGCGGGCCAATCCCTGGGGGACATCCTGCCAACCCTGGGCGCCCTGGCGGCAATCTCGGCGATCATCATGGCCGTCGCGCTCTGGCGTTTCAACCGGGGCCGCATCTTCGACTGAGCAGACGACCCCCGGTTCGCAGCAAGTACTTACCCAAGCCTGCCAGGCCGATCGCCCCGACGCCCCCCGCTCCGGCCGCTGCTTCCATTAGTCATTGGATTTTGATTACATAACTATCATTAGCCGGCGGATCAACTAACCGCCAAATACTACCCGGGACAGGGGCGGGGTGACGCGTAATTTGCAGCGGATACAGGCGAAATCGGAAATTGTCTGTATGGTACCCGCGAACAATGAAACCTGAATCCACCGAAACGGGGCGCGAGCCCCGCTCCGATCGAGGCATTAGTCCCTCCGCGCGTACCCGCCGCTTCCCCCTCCTCCTATCCGTCATCCTCGCGCTCGCAGCGCTGTCAGTCCCTGTCAGGGGACTGGCCGCCACCAGCCCGCAGGACCAGGGTCCCGCGTCAGCCGCGCAAATCAAGCGCGGTCGAAAGGTGTTCAACCAAATATGCTTTGCCTGCCATCAGCACAATGGCCTGGGCATGCCCCATCTCTTTCCGCCGCTGGCGAAATCCGATTTCCTGAAGGCCGATCCCGATCGCGCCGTCTGGATCGTCACCCACGGCCTGGTCGGCCCCGTCACCGTCAACGGCAAGCAATTCAACAGCGCGATGCCCTCCCAGCAGCAGCTTAGCGACGAGCAAGTCGCCGACGTGCTCACCTTCGTCCTCAATTCCTGGGGCAACTCCGGCGGCCATTTCACCGCCGCCAGCGTGCACGAGCTGCGCACGCACAAGGGCTGACGCGCCGCGGCCCCCTCTCCCGCGCTCTCCCCCCTCCAACGTCTGCCGCGCATCACGCGGCAGACGTTTTTTTGTCCTCGCAGTCCGGGATCCGCACGACTGCCTGGCTCGCGGACACCGCAGGAATCCACGCGAAGCCGATTCCCAGAGCTAAATATCCTATTGCGATTGAATTATCCGCGAGCTTCGAGACAGGTTGATCCAGGTCAAGGCGCCAGACCACACAATGGGCTACCTTTGCGCACGTCTCCCATGAAGCCCTTCCACTGCATCCCCTCGCAGATTATCCAGGCAAGCAGCGAGGCAATTGCCCCCGTCGACACCCCGCTCCCTCGCCTTTCCCGCCATCGCGCGGCACCTCGCGCACCGGCGGGCTTGCCGACCGTGATCGCGGGGCTCGCCCTCGCGCTCGCCGCCTGTCTTCCGCTCGTCGCGCGTGCGGACGACGACCCCTCCTCTCCACGCGCCTTTCAGCTCCCTCCGGAACTCGCATCCCTTCCCGTCGAGGAGGCCGTGCTCACCTCGCCGCCCTTCGTCCCTCCGCCGATCAAACGCGATTATCCGGCCCGCGTCGTCGTCCACCTGGAGGTCCGCGAAATCGTGAGGCCAATCGCCGACGGCACGCTCTACACCTTCTGGACCTTCGGGGGCACGGTGCCCGGTTCCTTTCTGCGCGTTCGCGAGGGGGATCTCATCGATTTCCACCTCGAGAACAGCCCGACTTCAAAGCTGCCCCACAACATCGACATGCACGCCGTGACCGGCCCCGGCGGCGGCGCCGTCGCCTCGTTCACGGCACCCGGGCACAGCTCCGAGTTCATGTTCCGCGCACTCAAGCCCGGGCTCTACGTGTACCACTGCGCCACTGCCCCCGTCCCCATGCACATCGGCAATGGCATGTACGGCATGGTCCTCGTCGAGCCCAAGGGCGGTCTGCCTCCCGTCGACAAGGAGTACTACGTGATGCAGGGTGATTTCTACACGACCGGCGCCTACGGGGATCCCGGGCTCCAGTCGTTCGATGCCGCCAAGTCCATCGATGAGCGGCCAACCTACGTGCTGTTCAACGGCTCCGTCGGTGCCCTCACCGGCGCCGGCGCCCTGACCGCCAAGGTTGGCGACCGCGTGCGCATCTATTTCGGAGTCGGCGGCCCCAACCTCACCTCCTCCTTCCACATCATCGGCGAGATCTTCGACCGCGTGTATCCGGACGGCACCTTCGGCCACCCACTTGAGGACGTGCAGACCACGACCGTCCCGCCCGGCTCCGCGACCGTCGTCGAGTTTCGGGTCAAGGTGCCCGGCACCTACCTGCTCGTCGACCACGCACTCTCCCGCGCCTTCAATCAGGGCGCTCTCGGCATGTTGAAGGTCAGCGGTCCCGAAAACCGGAACGTCTATTCAGGCAAGGTTTCCTACACGCTCTTTCACAGCAGCGGTCCCGCCCCCCAGCCCGTTTCCGCCATCGTCAATGCACCTGCGACACCCGCCCTGCCTTCCCCCGTGCTGGCCCAGGTCAACCGCGGCCGCGTCGTCTTCAACCAGATCTGCTTCGCCTGTCACCAGCCCAACGGCCAGGGCCTGCCCACTCTCTTCCCCCCGCTCGCGGGTTCCGATTTTCTCAAGGCCAATCCTGAACGCGCCGCCCGGATCGTCACCCACGGCCTCACCGGCCCGGTCACCGTGAACGGAAAAGCGTTCAACAACATCATGCCCGCCCAGTCGCAATTGAGCGACCAGCAGGTGGCCGACGTGCTCACCTTCGTCCTCAACTCCTGGGGCAACCCCGGAGGCAACCTCACCCCAGCCCGCGTGCACGAGATCCGCAACGCAACTCAGTGACCCGCCCGCGGGAGCGCATGATCGCTCCTCCCCCGCCCGACCCCACCATGGCCACACCCGCCACCATCCGCGACACGAGGCCCTGTCCATCCGGGCTCCGTCACCACGTCCTGGATACCGTGGGTCGATTCCTGGGATCGCCCTCCGTCATTCCGGTGCTTATCGGCCTGGCATGCCTCGCAGTCGCACCGCTCCCGTCCGTCGGCCTGCCCCTGCCGGCACCGGGCATGGTTCTCATTCCCGCCGGCCTCTACACGCCCTCCCTGCGCAACACCGGAGATTCCGCAACCATTCCAGTCCCCGCGTTCTATCTCGACGAGTTTCCCGTCACCAACGCCCAGTTCCTCGACTTTGTCCGCTCCCATCCGCAGTGGCGGCGTTCACACGCGGCACGCCTGTTCGTCGATGGCAATTATCTGGCCAACTGGGCCGGCGACCTCGACCCCGGCCCTCTCGCCCCCCCCGACGCTCCCGTCGTCGACGTGTCCTGGTTCGCCGCCGAGGCCTACGCGGCGGCAGCCGGAAAACGCCTCCCATCCACCGACGAGTGGGAGTACGCCTTCTCCAGCGGCTACACCCTCCGCGATGCCCGCCTCGACCCCGCCTTTCAGCACGACCTTTACGCCTGGCTCGCCCTGCCCGCGCCCCCGACGCTGCCCGACGTCCGCGCCGGCCGAGCCAACACATTCGGAGTCCGCGCCATGGTCGGCTACGTCTGGGAGTGGGTCGACGATTTCAACTCAGCCCTGCTGTCCAGTTCGCCCGACTCCGGCGACGCTGCAGCCGCGCGCGTCTGCGGCTCGGGTGGCTTCTCCGCCGGAGACCTCACCAATTACGCCGCCTTCATGCGCATAGCCCTGCGCAGTTCCCTGAAGGCGCGGGACACCGTGTCGTCCCTGGGCTTCCGCTGCGCCAAAGACGTCGGCCCCTGATTTTCCATCATGAACTCGCTCTCCCTCCTCCGCCTGATTCCAGTTTCTCTTCTCAGCATCACCCTGCAGGCCACCCGCGTCGATGCCCGCAGCTGTTGCCAGAGCGAGAGCGGCACGTCCGCCGTCAGCTCCGCTTCGCTGTACCAGCTGCCTCTCCATTTCCAGGACGACCATGGCAACTCGGTCACGTTCTCCGCGCTAGCCGGCAAACCGGTCGTCGTCGCGATGTTTTTCGCATCCTGCCCCTCCGTCTGCCCCGCCCTCGTGGGCGAGTTGAAATCCATGCAGGAGAGGCTCCCTCCCTCCGTGAGGTCCGTGACGCGATTCGTCCTGGTCTCATTCGACAGCGAACACGATCAGCCCGCCGTCCTCGCCGCCTACCGCGCCAGCCACCACCTCGACTCCAACTGGGTTCTGCTCCATGGCGACGATCACACCGTTCGCCAGCTTGCCGCCCTTCTCGGCGTCAGTTACCAACGCCAGCCCAGCGGCATGTTCAGGCACACCACAATCGCGACCGTGCTCAACGCCCAGGGCGATGTCATCGCAGTGCGCCCGGGACTTGGCGGCAGTCTGCGGAACCTGGCCGACGCACTCGCCGCCAGCGCCTTTTCCACCGCCTGTCATCCCGCTTCTTGAGTTGCGGGAAGGGGGAATCGTGATGCATTGTGAACGGTTCCCATGGCCGAAAATATTGACCAACTCGTCCTTTCCATCGCCCAACGCGCCCGAGCCGCGTCCTATGTGCTGGCGACGACTCCGACGACTGCGAAAAACGCAGCCCTGCGGAAGCTGGCCGAGTTGATCCCCTCCGCGTCCGACCGCCTGTTCGAGGCCAACCGCCGCGACCTCGCCCAGGCCGAGGCCAATGGTTTGTCCAAGGCACAGATCGACCGCCTGACGCTCACTCCGACCCGCCTCGCCCAGCTCGCCGAAAGCGTCGGTCAAGTTGCGGAATTGCCCGACCCTGTCGGCGAGGAACTCGACCGCACGGTCCGCCCCAACGGCCTTCTCCTGCGCCGCGTTCGCGTGCCCATCGGCGTGATCGGGATCATTTACGAGGCCCGCCCCAACGTCACCGTCGACTGCGCCATCCTCTGCCTCAAAAGTGGCAACGCCGCCATCCTGCGCGGCGGCAAGGAGAGCTTTCACACCAACGTCGCCCTCGCCGCGCTGATTCAGGAAGCCCTCGCACACGCCGGCATCCCCGCCGACGCCGTTCAGTTGATCCCCACCACGGACCGCGCCGCGCTCACCGCCCTGCTCAAGCTCGATTCGCTGATCCACTGCCTCATCCCTCGCGGCGGCGAAGGGCTCATCCGCTTTGTCGCCGAGAATAGCCGCATCCCTGTCATCAAGCACTACAACGGCGTCTGCTTCGTCTACGTCGACCGCAAGGCCGACCTCGCCATGGCCGAACGCATCATCGTCAACGCCAAGACCCAGCGCCCCGGCGTCTGCAACGCCGCCGAGCAGCTGCTCGTCCACCGCGACGTCGCTGCCGAAGCCCTGCCGCGCCTCGCACGAGCCCTGATCGCCGCCAAGAACGTGCAGCTGCGCTGCGATCCGGAAAGCGCCGCCCTGCTCGCACGCGAATCCGTGCCCACCGTCGCCGCCTCCGACGCCGACTTTCACACCGAGTTTCTCGACTACATCCTCGCCGTCCGCACCGTCGGCTCCACCGAGGAGGCCATCGCCACAATCAACCGCGACGGCTCCGGCCACAGCGACGCAATCGTCACCGCCGACGCGGACGCCGCCGCCCGCTTCCAGGCCGGCGTCGACAGCGCCGCCGTCTTCTGGAACGCCAGCACACGTTTTAATGACGGATTCGAATTCGGCCTCGGCGCCGAGATCGGAATCTCGACCGACCGCCTGCACGCACGAGGCCCCGTCGGCCTGCGCGAACTCTGCACCTACAAGTGGCTTGCGACCGGCAACGGCCAGGTGCGCGGCTAGCCCCGTTTCTGAACATTTTCGCCCCCCCGCCGTCCTACTGCCCATGAAAGCGCTCGCCCCCTGTCTCATCGCCCTGGGCCTCGCCGTGGCCGCCCCGGCAAGCGTCTGGGCCGACGACAGCGCCTCCCCCGCTGCCAAGGACGACTCCGCCTCCCAAATCGAGGTCAGCGGCCCCACCTCCCACGTCTCTCACTCACTCTCCGCCGCCATCACCGCCGAGCTTCCCAAATTCCAGCCGCCCCCCAAGGTGAAGCCCCAGGTGCGCCAGCCCGCCGAAGACCCCGGCATCGAGGAAGCTGATGCCGACGGCGCCAGTCAGATCGCCGCCGATCAGCCGAAAAACAAGATCATCCGCCTGCCCAAATACGTCGTCGAAGGTGACCGTCCGCCCGTCTTCCGCGAGAGGGATACCTACACAAAGAAGGGACTCGCGATGCTCGCCATGGATCGGTACCTCTCCAGCTTCGATCGCAACGTGCTCAACCGTTTCACCCTGCCGTTCTTCGGCGTGTCCGCCGGTCAGCGCGCCACGGAAATGTACAACGAGGAGCAGCGCCTCAAGGACATGGCGGATATCAAAACCCAGGCCGCCAACGCGCAGGCCGCAGGCGAAAGCGCCGAATCGAAATACTTGCTCAAGCAAAGCGACCGTACCTTCCTGCGCTCGGGCGGCATGGACTGGACCCTGCCGGGAAATTCGGCGGACCAGTAGCCCGCCTCCCGACGCTCAGGATTTCGCCTGAGTCACCCGCCCCCGCGGGTGAAAGCGCCCGTGCCGCTCCACCAGCCGCCGCTTTTCCACCGCCGTGTAGATCTGCGTCGTCGAGAGGTTCGCATGGCCGAGCATTTCCTGAATCGCACGCAGATCAGCTCCGCCCCCCAGCAGATGCGTTGCAAAGGAATGCCGCAACAAATGCGGTTTCACCGCTCTGCGAATGCCCGCGCGTTTCGCATGGGTCTTCACCATCAGCCAGAGCGAGACCCGGGACAGCGCCCCTCCACGTTCGCTCAGAAAAAGCTGGCTGCCCGTGCGCGGTTTCACAAACGCGGGCCGGGCCGATATCAGATACCGGCGCAGCGCATCGCGCGCCTTGCCCCCCACCGGCACCACCCGCTCCTTCGAGCCTTTCCCAAAGACCCTCACAAATCCGTTGTCCAAATCCAGCTGCTGCAACATGAGCCCCGCCAGCTCCGAAATCCGCAGGCCGCTCGCGTACAACAGTTCGAGGATAGCACGGTCGCGCACGTCGTAAGGGTCGGCCCCCGAGGGTGCCGCCAATAGCCGCTCCACCTCTTCCGGCGTCAGCGTGCCCGGCACGCGGCGGGTAAGCTTGGGCCCCGTCAGCAGCTCTGTGAAATCGTCCGATCTGCGCCCCTCTCGCACCAGATGCCGCGCCAGCCCGCGCAGAGCGGCAATTTTCCGGGCCAGGCTCGCCACCGTGTACTCTTCGCCACTCAGGCAGTGTATCCATTCCGCCAGGAACGCGCCCCCCACCGTACGCCAGTCCACCACGCCCCGCTTCGCCAAAAAGGCGGCGCATTGGTCCAGGTCCGACTGATAGCCGGTCCGGGTGTGGATCGACAGGCCCCGCTCAAGCGACAAAAAGGCGATGAATTCGTCGATGTCGCCCGCAAACGCTCCGGGCGCGCCACTCGTGCGTTCCCGCGCGCCCCGCCTCATCGGATGTATCCGCGATCCGGGCTCAGGCCCGGCCTCAGCGGCGACGCTGCCCCTGCCGCGCTCCAAATCCAGGTCCGAGCGACGGTTCCTTCATGCGATAGGTAATGCGCGCCTTCTCAAGGTCGTAAGGGCTCATCTCCATCTTCACCATGTCGCCCGCGGCAATCTTGATGAAATTCTTGCGCAGCTTGCCCGAAATGTGTGCGAGCACCGTGTGCCCATTCGAGTTTGCCAGTTCCACTTTGAACATGGTGCCGGGAAGCACCGCCACAATTCTACCCTCCACTTCGATCGATTTTCCGTCGGACATAACTTAGCGGACAACGGCAAGGCCGCGATTGGTTTGCTGCATAAGGTCGGTTGGGTTCAAGTAAACGTCCCAAAGGTGCGGAGTCGCGCCGCAAGTCAAGGTTTAACGGGGACACCACCCTAAGCCTGCCCCCCTCTCCGATCAGGCTTTCCAAGGCGCGCCAAGGCCAGCAGAACAGGGGCGATGGACGCGTCCCTGCCGCCTTGTCCCTTCCAGAAACGTTTCCCCTCGCAGCTCCTGCGCGACGATTTGTTCTTCATGAGCCTCGCCTATAACCAGGCCATCGACGCCTGGCGCGAGGACGAGGTGCCCATCGGTTGCGTGATCGAACGCGACGGCGACGTGATCGCCGAAGCCCACAACACCGTCGAAGGCGCCCACGACCCAACTGCCCACGCCGAGATGATCGCAATCACCCAGGCCGCCGCCCACCTCGGCGACTGGCGCCTGTCCGGCTGCACCGTCTACGTCACCAAGGAGCCCTGCCCCATGTGCTCCGGCGCCATGCTGATGTCCCGCGTCAAACGCGTCTGCTACGCCGTCCCCGACCCCAAAATGGGCTGTCTCGGAGGCGCCACCAATCTCAACGATCTCCCGCGAGTCAACCATCACACCGACCTCCAGATCGGCGGCGTACTCGAGGCCGACTGCCGCGAACTCCTCCAGGCATTCTTCCAGCTCAAACGCACGGCCCCAGCACAAACCACCGAAGGCCCTGAATCCGATCGAGCGGATTGACCTTCCTCCTCGCTTGGTACATCTGTTTACTGAGAAAAGAATCTATCCAATTCATTCCACTATGGCTTACACGCTTCCTCCCCTCCCTTACGCCTACAACGCCCTCGAGCCGCACATCGACGCGAAGACGATGGAGATTCATTACACGAAACACCATCAGGCGTATATCAACAATGCCAATACACTTCTGAAGGACCTGCCCGCCCTCGCCGACAAAGGCGTCAACGACTTGATCGCCAATCTCGGCCTCGTGCCCGAACCCATCCGCACCGGCGTGCGCAATAACGCGGGCGGCCACAGCAATCACTCCTTCTTCTGGCAAATCCTCGGCCCCGCAAAGGGCGGCGCCCCCACCGGCTCCCTCGCGGCCGCCATCACCTCGACCTTCGGCTCCTTCGACAAATTCAAGGAGGACTTCGCCAAGGCCGCCGCCACCCGCTTCGGCTCCGGTTGGGCCTGGCTTGTCGTCAGCCCCGATAAGAAACTCGCAATCGGCTCCACCGCCAATCAGGACAGCCCGCTCATGGGCAAGGCCGTCGCCGGCCTCGAAGGCAAACCCGTCATCGGCCTCGATGTCTGGGAACACGCCTACTACCTCCATTACCAAAATCGTCGCCCCGACTATATCTCCGCCTTCTGGAATGTCGTAGCCTGGGACGCCGCCGAGCGGAACTATCAGGCCGCCATCGGGTAAGGGCTCCGAACGATTAAGACATATTCATCACACCAAAGCCGCGCAAGATTGCGCGGCTTTTGTTTTTATCGCATAAATAACGAATTGCGACAATTTCCATATCAGATAAACTAATTCAATTCATTTATTGCACTGCATTGGCGGGAGACGCACAGGGTATGACAATAAACGCAGGGCTCCCGGGCCGTATTTGACCTAGTATCCGCGGCACCGAACCGGAGAATCCACCACCATGGCTAAGTCGATTGCTTTCAATAACACCGTCCTTCGTGACGGACACCAGTCGCTTGCGGCAACCCGCATGACCACGGCGCAAATGCTGCCCGCTGCCCCCATCCTCGACAGTATGGGCTTTCACGGGCTCGAGACCTGGGGCGGCGCCACCATCGACTCCTGTCTTCGTTTCCTGGGAGAAAATCCCTTCGAACGCCTCCGCACCCTCAAAAAGGCCGCCCCGAAGACCCCGCACATCATGCTGCTGCGCGGTCAGAATATCGTCCAGTACACGAGCTTCCCCGACGATGTCGTGGAATCCTTCGTGCGCTGCACCGCCGCCGCGGGCTGCGATGTGCTGAGAATCTTCGACGCGCTCAACGATATCCGAAATCTCGCGACCGCCATCCGCGCCACCAAGGCCTCCGGCGCCCACGCTCGCGGCGAAATCTGCTACACAACTAGCCCCGTCCACACGATCGAGGCTTTCGTCACCCTCGGCATCGAACTCGAAAAACTCGGCTGCGATTCCATCGGCATCAAGGACATGTCCGGCGTGCTCGCCCCCCAAGTCGCCTTCGAGCTTGTCTCCGCCCTCAAGCGCAAGACCGGCCTGCCCGTCATCGTCCACACCCACGATACCGCCGGTTTCGCCGCCGCCACCTACCTCGCCGCCATCGACGCCGGCGCCGATGTCGTCGAAACCTCCATCGTCCCCTTCGCCAACGGCACCTCCCAGCCCGATACGCTGCGCATGATGGAGCTGCTCAAGGGAAACCCGCGCGCCGTCGAATACGACCGCAACAAGCTCATCGCCCTGCGCGAACATTTCAACGAGGTCTACAAACAGCTCTCTAAGTTCACATCCACCGACAACGAACGCGTCGACTCCGACACGCTCATCTATCAGGTGCCCGGCGGCATGCTCTCCAATTTCCGTAATCAGCTCAAGGAGCAGAACATGACCGACAAGTTCGAGCAGGTCATGAAGGAAATCCCGTACGTGCGCGAATGCCTCGGCTGGATTCCGCTGGTGACACCCACTTCCCAAATCGTCGGCACCCAGGCCATGCTCAACGTGAAGTTCGGACGCTGGAAGCAAATCCCCCAGCAGACCGCCGACATCGCCCTGAGCAAATACGGGCGCACCCCCGGTCCTGTGAACGCCGACGTGCTCAAGCTCGTCTGCGATCGTTACAAGGCCCAGCCCGTCCAGGGCCGCCCCGCCGACGCCCTCGCTCCGCGCATGGAAAAACTCCGCAGCGAGCTCAAGGCCGCCAACCTTCCCACCGACGACGAGGCCTGCGTGCTGCACGCCATGTTCCCGCGCGAATTTGCCGCCCTGCACAAGCCCGCCACCCCGGCCCCCGCGCCCGCGCCGGTTCATGTCCAGGCTGCGAAGCCCGCACCCGCGCCAGTCCCGGCAGCCGCCGCGGCCCCCACCGGCGATTACATGCGCTTCAACCTCACCGTCGAAGGCTATAGCACCGAAGTCGTGGTCGAAGACCTGGACTGACAGAAGAAGAATCGAGCAGTGAGAAGCGGGAACCGAGAATGATTCCAGCGCAGCCCCCCAGGGCTGCCACACTCGCGCGGCCATGCCGCGCCATTCTCACTCCTCGCTCCTCGATTCTTTCCTCTCCCGACATCCGGCTTGCGCCGGAGCGCACATGTGTTCCCTTTGTCCGCTTACCATGATCGCTCCCGAAACCTTTTCCCACATCGAGAACATCAAGAAGCGCGCCGGGCATCTATGGAGGTTTCTTTGACGTCGATCAAAAGCAGCGCGAAATCGAGGCCATGGACGCCCAGATGGGCTCCCCCGAGTTTTGGAATAACCAGGAAAGAGCCCAGCAGCACATCGCCAAGCTCAACGGCTTGAAGCGTTCCGTGCTCCCCGTCGTCGCCTTCCACAACAAGCTCGGCGATATCGACGTCATGGTCGAACTCATCGAGGCCGCCGAGGGCGCCGAGAAAGAACAGTACGCCGCCGAACTCGACCAGCAGGTTTCCACCATGGTCGAGGAGCTCGACAAGCTCGAAATCGCCTCCTTCCTCACCGGCCAGTTCGACAAGAACAACGCCATCCTCTCCATCCAGTCCGGCGCCGGCGGCACCGAGGCCAACGACTGGGCCGACATGCTCTTTCGCATGTACATGCGCTGGGCCGAACGCCGCGGCTTCACCATCGAGGTCCAGGACGTCCAAGTCGGCGACCAGGCCGGCATCTCCAAGGCAACGATGATCCTGAAAGGCGA
>JAJXVO010000057.1 GCA_021782105.1 bacterium | reverse complement strand
CAGCGAGGGATGGTGGACCAAGGTCCTGAAGAGTCGCGCGACCTACGTCCTGATCCAGTTCGGCCACAACGATTCCCACGCGCCCAGCCGACCCGAGCACACGGACCCGGACGGGCTGTATTCGCAACTCTTGACCCGCTTCGTCGCCGAGGCCCGCGCCGCCGGAGCGATTCCAATCCTCGTCACGCCCGTTCAGCGTCGCACGAAGGTTGATACGCTTCTGCCCTACGTGGCGGCGATGAAGCGCGTGGCAGCCGCGACCCATACGACGCTGGTCGACCTGCACGCCTCAAGTGGCGAGCTCTACAAGCGTCTCGGTCCTGCGGAGACCGCCACGATCGAGGCCACGTCGACCGACAGGACGCATTTCAACGCGAAGGGAGCGAGGCTGATCGCCGGACTCGTCGCCGAAGCCCTTGGCCGCGAAGTGCCCGAACTTCGGGCACACCTGTTGTCCACGGGCCGGTGAATGCCGGCATGGGGATCCCTGCCACTGTGGATCCCGCAACCTTTAACCGCGGACTCTTCGGTTCAAAATCCACTCACCTCGTGGGTGATCGAGTTCCTGTCCAGATTTCATTCTCTAATCAGTTTTCTCTGTGATCTCTGTGTCCGTGGTTCAAATACAACTGCGTCATCCAGGTTGATCAGAAGGTATCGAAGCGGTTAAAGGCGGATGGCGCCGGAGTTGGCAGGACCGAGCGCTGGTTTTGAGGGATCGAATTCTCCCATTAATCTACGTCTCCACCGTATCCCCTGACTCCGTACACCCTAGCGCTCTTCGTTCCCTTCGCTGGCTTCTGTTTAAATCCTGGATTCGGAATTTCGGATTTCATCTGCTACGGCGCCGCCGCGCTGTGACTCTAGGATTTCAATCCAACTTCTGCTTGGGGGTTGATCCCTGCCGCCTCCTGGCGGCAGGGATGTTTTACCCACCTCCGCCGGGACGGCTCACCGTCGGGGCGGAAAGTCAGCATTGATCAGCAGGCCCCGGGTGCCGGGATGACGGCGTCCGAGGGACGCCTGGCCTCGCCGCGCGGATGCGGCCGCGGCGACGGGGCAATGTGCGTTAGTGATTGCCGCCGCTGGCGCGAAGCGTCTCGCCCGTGATCCATCCGGAATCCGAGGAGGCGAGAAAGACCGCGACGGTCGCGATGTCGGGCGGCTGTCCCGAGCGGCCCAGCGGCGTCCGACTCTGCGCATCGGTCTCCAATTCGGAGCCGATCAAGCCCACCGCGTGGGTGCCCTCGGTCTCGACGATTCCGGGATTGATCGCATTGACGCGAATCTTCCGGGGGCCGAGTTCCTTCGCGAGCACCCCGGTGATCGCGTCGACCGCGCCCTTCGTGCCGGAGTAGACGGCACTGTGGGGTGGGGTGATCGTGCTGACGATCGAGGAGATGTTGATGACGCTCCCTCCCGAAGCCGGGAAGAGTTTCACCGCTTCCTGGGTCGTCAGGAGCAGGCCGAGGACGTTGATATTGAACTGTCGATGGAAATGGTCGGGCGTGATCCCTTCGAGGGGTGCGAATTCATAGACGCCTGCGTTGTTCACGAGGACGTCGAGGTGTCCGAAGGCGGCCTTGGTGGCGGCGAGCAGGCGGACGATGTCATCGGGGTTGCCGACGTCGCCCTGGATGGCGACGGCCCTGCCGCCGGCGGAGGTGATCTCCGAGACGACGCGATCGGCCCCGGCCTTGCTGGAGGCGTAGTTGACGACGACGGACGCGCCTTCGGTGGCGAGGTATTTGGCGATGGAGGCGCCGATGCCCTTGGAGGCACCGGTGACGAGCGCGGTCTTTCCCGCGAGTCTGGATTCAGTGTTGGATTTCATGGTGATTTGGAAAAATTCAGTGGGTTGAGGCGACGAACCGGCTGCGGGACCAACCACCGCCGAGCGCCTTAATGAGGCCGACGCTGTTCACAAGCCGCCGGGCGCCGACCTGGGTCGCGGCGCGCTCGGTGGCGAGCAGGGTGCGCTCGGCGTCGAGCACCTCAAAGTAGTTCACGTAACCTGCCTCGTAACGTGTCTGCGCGAGTTGCTCGGCGCGCCGCGCGGAGGAGACGGCGCGATCTTCGGCCTTGGCCTGGTCCGCGAGCAGCGCGGTCGCGGTGAGGGCGTCCTGCACCTCGCGGAAAGCCACGAGCACGCGCTGGCGGTAGGCTGCGACGCTTTCGTCGTAGGCGGCCCGGCTGCGCGCGAGATTGGCGCTAAGGCGTCCGCCCTGAAAGATCGGCAGGTACAGGCTTGGTCCGATCGACCAGAGCCTGGAGCCGCCGTCCAGGAGGCGCCCGAGGTCGCCGCTGGCGTAGCCCAAAGTGCCGGACAGCGAAATCGCCGGGAAGAACGCGGCCTTTGCCACGCCAATGCGGGCATTCGCCGCCTCGAGTGCGGATTCCGCCGCGACCACGTCGGGCCGGCGCTCGAGCAGGGCGCTCGGAAGCCCTGCGGGAACCGATGGAGGCATTGCCAGGGGGATGTCCGCGTCCGCGAGCGCGAAAGCGGGGGCCGCTTCCCCGAGAAGCACGGCGAGAGCGTTGGCGGCCGTGGCACGGCGGCTGGCCAGCGCATCCAACTCCGCCTGGGTCGAGGCCAGCTCGGACTCGGCCCGCGCGACGTCGAAGTCCGTCGCCGCGCCGTTGATACGCCGCGCGTGGATCAACTCGAGCGATTTGCGCCGGAGCTGCACGCCCTCCTCCGCATAGGCGCGTTCGCGGTCCAGGGCACGGACGGTGAAGTAGGTCGACGCCACCTCGGCCGTCAGCGCGAGACGGACGTCCTCGAAGTCGGCTGCGGTCGCGATGGCCTGGTCGCGGGCCGATTCGTTGAGCCGGCGGATGCGACCGAACAGGTCGATCTCCCACGCGGCGTCGAGCACACCCTGATACGTCGTGCTCTCGGCGACCGGGTACACGTTATCGGTTGTCTGCGAGGTGCGTGAGCGGTCGACGGACGGACTGAAGTCGACGGACGGGAGGTACAGACTCCGCGTCGCGCCGGCCGCGGCCCAGGACTCCTGGACACGCGCCGCGGCTGCGCGGAGATCCTGATTGGCGCCGAGAGCGCGCGCTTCGAGGTGGTCGAGCTTGGGATCGTTGAAGAGCCGCCACCAGGTCCCACGCGACAAGGAGCCCGCCTCGGGTGAGGCGGCGGACCAGGCGATGGGCGTGGGCGTGACGGGACGCTGATAGTCGGGGCCAACGGAGGCGAACGCCGATATGGCGAGCAACAAGGTGGGCGAAAGAAGAGTGAGGAAAGATTTCATGGGAATGGGAGAGGTTAGGCGGCTTGAGTGGAGCCCTGAGGTTCGAGGTCGGCCGTCCGCGCGCGACGGCGCAGGGCGAACCAGTGCACGCCCAGAGCGAGCGCGTTCATGGCGAAGGCGACGACACACACGGCCGGCCAACGTCCGTACGACCATGCGTAGGCGCCGGCGAGGGCGCCTACGGCCCCCCCGGCGAACCGGGCGACCATGTAGAGCGTGTTCAGACGGCTCCGTGCCTCGGGCATCAGCGCGAGCACCGTGCCCTGCTCGGACACCTGCACCGTCTGCACGCCGACGTCCATGAGCACCACACCGATTACGAGACCGGGGATCGTGCTCCAGACGTTCATCACGACGAAGGCCGCGAGACTCGCCGCGAGTGCGATCACAACTGCGAAGGCAGGACCGCGTCGGTCGGCGAGCCGGCCTGCCTGCGGTGCGGCGAGCGCGCCGGCCAAGCCCACCAGACCGAACAGCCCCGTTGCAGCCGCTCCGCGGTGAAACCGCGCTTCCATGTAGAAGGCAAGGCAGGTCCAGAACACGGAAAAGCTGCCGAATGAAAGCGCCGTGACGATCGAGGGCCGCCAAAGGCGGGGCTGGGCGCGCAGCACCTGCCACAGCGAGCCCATGAGGCGGCCGTAGGACAGCCGCACCCTGGGCGGGTGTTTGGGAAGACGCCCCTGGAGCAGGCCCGCGAGGGCGAGCATCATCAGCGCCCCCAGAAGGTACATGGCGCGCCAGCCGAGGTGCGCGCCGACGAAGCCCGCCAGTGTACGAGCCAGGAGGATACCACTGAGCAGGCCGGTCATCATCACCCCAACGGTCTGTCCACGCTGGTCAACCGGGGAGAGTTCGACTGCGAAGGGGATCAGGATCTGCGACGCCATCGCGGTCATTCCGATGAGCAGGTTGCCCACGATGAAGAGGTCGAGGCCCGGCGCGAAGGAGGTGAGGGCGAGGAAGGCGGTGCAGAGCAGGATGATTGCTTGCACGAGCCGGGTTCGCTCGAGGATGTCGCCGAGCGGGAGGAGGAGCAGCAGGCCAAGGCCGTAACCGGCCTGCGAGGCCATCGCCACCCAGCCGGCCTGCGCGGCGGTCGCGTGGAAGTCCGTCGCGATGTTGCCGAGCAGCGGCTGGTTGTAGCAGATGTTGGCCACACAGACGCCGCAGGTTGCGGCCATGAGCCAGAGCGTTCGCCGGGGCAGCCCGGGGCGAACGGGGTCCGAGGAAGGGATCTTCGTGTCCATGGTGAGAGCGAGGGTTTCCGGGGGCTCAGACGCTGTCGGCGAGGACCGGGGTCGGGACTGGAACGGGCGCGGCGCGGCGCAGGCCCAGCTTCTCGAGCACGGCGTAGAACACGGGTGTCAGGAAGAGCCCGAACAACGTCACGCCGATCATGCCCGAGAACACTGCGATGCCCATGGCCCGGCGCATCTCGGAGCCGGCGCCGTGGCTCACGACCAGCGGGAAGACGCCCGCGATGAAGGCGATCGAGGTCATGAGGATCGGGCGCAGGCGGAGGCGGGAAGCCTCGATGGCCGCCTCGAAGATGCCCTTGCCCTCCTCGCGCAACTTCACGGCGAACTCGACGATCAGGATCGCGTTTTTGGCGGAGAGGCCGATGAGCACGATCAGGCCGATTTGCGTGAAGACATTGTTCTCGCCGTGGGTGAGCCACAGGCCGACGAAGGCCGAGAGCAACGCCATTGGGACCACCAGGATGACCGCGAACGGGAGCCTGAAACTCTCGTACTGCGCCGCGAGTACCAGGAAGACCAGGAATATGCTCAGCGGGAAGATGTAGACCGCGGTATTGCCTGCGATGATGCGCTGATAAGTGAGCTCGGTCCAATCGAGCGCCATGCCCTTGGGCAGGTTCTCGGCGGCGAGCTTCTCCAATGCCGCCTCGGCCTGACCGGAGCTGTACCCCGGCGCCGGGGCGCCGTTGATCTCCGCGGCCGGGTAGCCGTTGTAGCGCATCACGCGGTCGGGGCCGTAAGTCTCGCGAACCTTCACGAGCGAGCCGAGCGGCACCAGCTGGCCGTTCGCGTTTCGGGTGCGCAGGCGTAGGATGTCTTCCGGGCGATTGCGGAACTGGGCATCGGCCTGGGCGATGACCTGATAGGTGCGCCCAAAACGATTGAAGTCGTTTACGTAGAGCGAGCCCAGGTTGATTTGCATCGTGTCGAAGATGTTTTGCAGTGGCACGCCCATCGCCTTCGCCTTCGGGCGGTCTACGTCGACCTGGAGCTGGGGCGTGTTGATGGTGAAGCTGGAGAACAGGCCCGTGAGACCGGGCGTCTGCCATCCCTTGGAGATCAGCGTCTGGGTCGCGCCGTAGAGCGCGTCCAGGCCGTTGTCGCCGCGGTCCTCCACGTAGGCCTTGAAGCCGCCGATGGTGCCTATGCCCGGAACGGGCGGAGGAGGAAAGATCGCGATATAGGCGTCCTCGATCTGATTGAACTGGCGCTGGAGATCCTGCGCGATGGCCGGGCCCGACAGTTCGGGAGTGCGGCGCTTGTCGAAGGACTTGAGCGTCACGAATACGATGCCGCTATTGGGCGAGTTGGTGAAGCCGTTGATCGACAGTCCTGGGAACGAGACGGCGTTGGCCACGCCCGGATGCTTCAGGGCGATCGCCCCCATGCGGCGAATGACGGCGTCGGTGCGGTCGAGGGAGGCCGCGGCGGGAAGCTGCGCGAAGGCGACGAGGTATTGTTTGTCCTGCGTCGGCACGAAGCCGGTCGGCGTCCGGTTGAACAGCACGCCGCCCAGGGCGAACAGGCCCGCGTAGACAATCAATGCGAAGACCGAGAACCGGAGCAGACGGGCGACGCCGGACGAATAGGTATCCGCGGCCCAGGCAAAGACGCGGTTGAACGGACGGAAAAACCAGCCGAAGGCGTAGTCCATCGCGCGCGTCAGCCGGTCCTTCGGCGCATGGTGATCCTTGAGCAGGAGCGCGCTGAGCGCGGGCGACAGCGTGAGCGAGTTGAAGGCCGAGATGATCGTCGAAATCGCGATCGTCATCGCGAACTGCTTGTAGAACTCGCCCGTGAGTCCGCTGATGAAGGCAGTCGGGATGAACACCGCCGACAGCACGAGGGCCGTGGCGATGATGGGTCCGGTCACCTCGCGCATGGCCTGCCGCGTGGCCTCCTTTGGTGATTTGCCGAGGCGGATGTTGCGTTCGACATTTTCGACCACGACGATTGCGTCGTCGACCACGATGCCAATCGCCAGCACGAGCCCGAAGAGCGAAAGCGCGTTGATCGAGAAGCCCAGGGCCAGCATCGCCGCGAAGGTGCCCACGAGCGACACCGGCACCGCGGCCAGCGGGATGATCGAGGCGCGCCAGGTCTGGAGGAACAGGATCACCACCAGCACCACCAGAATGATCGCCTCGAAGAGAGTGTGCACCACCGCCTCGATCGAACTGCGCACAAAGACCGTCGGATCGTAGACGATGTCGTACTTGAGCCCCTGCGGAAAGCTCTTCGACAGCTGCTTCATCGTCGCCCGCACCTCGTTGGAGGTGGCGATGGCGTTGGAGCCGGGAAGCTGCGCGATCGGCAAGGCCACCGCGGCCTTGTTGTCGAGCAGCGAGCGCAGCGCGTAGTTGTCCGCGCCCAACTGGATCCGCGCCACGTCGCGCAGGTGGACCAGTTCGCCGTTCGCGCCGGACTTCACGATGATGTCGCCAAACTGCTTCTCGGTCGCGAGCCGGCCCTGCGTGTTGATCAGGAGCTCCGTGTCGACGTGACCGGCGTTGGGTTCCTGTCCGATGGCGCCGGCCGCCACCTGGACGTTCTGCTCGCGGATCGCCGCGACCACATCGGAGGCCGTCAGGCCCTTGGCGGCGACCTTGTTAGGGTCGAGCCAGATGCGCATGGCGTAGTCGCCCGAGCCGAAGACGCGGACCTCGCCCACGCCGTTGAGACGAGCGAGCACGTCGCGGACCTGCAGCGTGGCGTAGTTGCGCACATAGACGTCGTCGTAGCGGCCGTCTGGGGAGAACAGGTGCACGACCATCAGGAGGTCGGGCGAGGACTTGGCAGTGGTGACGCCGAGACGCCGCACCTCTTCGGGCAGTTTCGGCAGCACCTGCGCGACGCGGTTCTGCACGTCGACCTGCGCCTTGTCGAGGTCGGTGCCGATCGCGAAGGTGATGGTGAGCGTCATCGCCCCGTCGCTCGTCGCCTGGGAGAACATGTACAGCGAGTGTTCAACGCCGTTGATGGCCTGCTCGAGCGGCGCGGCGACGGTTTCGGAGATCGTTTTCGGATTGGCGCCGGGATAACTCGCGCGGACGACCACCGTTGGCGGAGCGACCTCGGGATATTCGCTGACGGGCAGGCGCCACATGGCGATCAGGCCCACGAGAAAGATGATGATCGAAAGGACGCCGGCGAGAATCGGGCGCCTGATGAAGGTGTCGGAAAAGTTCATGGCTGGGGATATTCGGGCAAGGCAGTGGCCGTGGGGCAGCCCTCGTGGGCTGCCCCGCAGGCGGGAACGGTGGCGGGTGGGTGGGTTTCCGGGCCGGCTTAGCGGAGGGCGACGAGGGTCCGGCCCGCGGAGGGAGCGAATGCGGTCAGTGCCTGCGGCTGCGGTGAGACGGTCATCCCGGGACGCACGCGTTGGATGCCGCTGACGATGATCGTGTCGCCTGCCTTGAGGCCCGCGCGGATCACGCGCATGCCGTCGACGACGTCGCCGAGCTTGACGGTGCGGTAGTCGACCTTGTTGTCGCGACCGACGGAATACACGAATTTCTGGCTCTGGTCGGTGCCGATGGCGCGTTCGCTGACCAGGAGCGTGCGCGACGGGGCGCCGACCGGAATCCGGACCTGGGCGAAAAGGCCCGGCAGCAGGGCGCCGTCGCGGTTGGGGAATACCAGGCGGAGCGTCAGCGTGCCCGTCGAGGGATTCACGCGGTTGTCCGTCGACTCCACGAAGCCGTGGCGCGGGTAACCCGTCTCGTCGGCCAGCTCGAGGTCCACCGGGATGTGCCCGTCGCGGGTCAGGATGCGTCCCTCGCGGGCGAGCCGGGTGAACTTGAGGAGGGTATCCTCGTCGAGGTCGGCGTAGACGTAGGCGTTGCCGACGGACACGAGGGTCGTCAGGACGGTTGCGCTGCCGGGCGCGCCCGAGACGAGATTGCCTGGGGTGACGAACGCGCGGCTTACGCGGCCGGAGATCGGGGCGCGCACCTCCGTGTGGTCGAGGTCGAGCCGGGCGATTTCGAGGGATGCTCGTGCTTCGGCGGCGGCGGCGCGACGGGCCTCGGACTCCTCGCTGGAGATCGCGTTGGCCGCGAGCAGACGCTGGGCGCGGGCGGACTCGCGGTCCGCGACATCGGCGCGGGCCTTCGCGAGCTCGTAGGTGGCGCGGTACCAGCGAGGATCGATCGTGAAGAGCACGTCGCCCTTCTTCACGAGCTGACCGGCGTGGAAGTTGACCGATTCGAGGTGCCCCGAGACGCGGGCGCGGAGGTCCACGGTCTGCATGGCGTCGACGTGCCCCTCGAGCTCCTCGTACCGGGTCACCATCCGCTGCTCCACGGGAGCGACTATGACGGTGGGAGCCGGAGGGGCGGAGTGTGCCGCGGAGGTCTCTGCGTGGAGGCGGGTGAGTGCCGACAGCGAGAGGCCGACGGCGGCGGCGGCGACGAGGCCGCCTGCTGCGATGAGGGAGCGCCGCCTGAGGCGGGCTGATTTGAACTGGGATGTGGTGGGCATCGGGCGAGTGGTGTGGTGTGGTGGGAGGCTGAGGGCGCCGGGGATCAGACTGAAACAGCGCGGGATTCGGCGATCGCAAGGTCGAGGTGCCGCAGAATCTCGGACTTGGCCCGGATTCCGCTCAGCGTGGCGACGACCTTGCGGTGGCTGACGATCAGAAGGGTAGGAATGGAATGGATACCATGGGCGGCAAGCAGGTCGGGCGAAGCATCGATGTCGACCTTGGCGATCACGGCCTGGCCGGATCGCTCGGAGGCGATCTCGTCGAGCGCCGGCGCGATGGCGTGGCACGGGCCGCACCAGGAGGCCCAGAAGTCGACCAGCACTGGGTGGTGGTCGGAGGCCTCAATGACGTCGGACCCGTAGGCCGAGCCCGTGACGTGGATGGGATGGGATACAATCGTATTCATGAGAGTGAGTGTCGTGGGTGCAAAAGGTCCCCTGGCAGCCGCGTCGTGTGATTGCGGCTGAGGTGCGTGAAAGAAAACGAGGGGCGACCCCCTACGGTACCGGATTACTGCGGGCGCGAGCGCCGTCCCCGGGAGAGGGGAGGGCTCACGCCGACGGACATCGTTCCGGGTTCCATGGCGTAAGTGAGTGTGGCATGGCTTGGGTGGGAAGAGGGCGAAAGGAGTTGAATCGTCCGCATCTCATCGCGTCGTGCGATAAATAGTTGACTGGTTAGCTAGTGATTGACTCAAAAAAGAGCGCATGCCGGAGCGGCGATGCGCAAACACTGGTTCAGGCTTTGGTGCTGGTGGCTTGTTTGACTCCGAGCAGATGGAGGCCCATGTCGACGAGGTGCTTGGCGCCCTCGGGATCGTTCATGATTCGGCACTGACAGACAATTCCTTCAATGAGCCCGGCCAGTGCGACCGCCTTTTCGGCGGGATCGCAGGGCTCGATGGCCCCTTCGGCGACAGCATCGCGAATGGTGGATTCGTAATACCGTCGCTTGCGGTTCAAAAGTTCACGGATCTTGGCGTTCACGGCAGCCTCATGGGTACAGGTCTCCGTGCCCATCGAGACGATCGGACACCCGAGCACTTTGCCATGCTCCTGCTTAACGGCTATCTGCTTCTGGTAGATCGACTCCAGGTACGCGGTCAGCCGGGTTACCGGGTCGATCGAGGGCGAAAACCGCTCGTCCATGTTCGGCTTCCAGGACTGGAGCCACATACGCTCCAGCGCGACCACGGCGAGGTCGGCCTTGGAGCTGAAGAAATAGTAGAAACTGCCTTTCTTCACGTCGGCGCGCTTGCAGATGTCGTCGATCGTGACGGCGCCGTAGCTCTCTTCCCAGATCAGGTCGAGAGCTGCGTCCATCAGGCGTTCTTTGGCATCTGAGGTTCTGCCCATGGTCCAAACAGATAGTTGACTAGTTAGTCTAGTCAAGCGGCTTTTCGGACAATTTCATCATTGCCGGAAAGCGACAAGCACGGGCCCCGCTGGCACGGCGACCGTTCAACCTTTGTGGGGAGCGCCGTCAGAGCCGGATCCCGCGTTGGGGGAAGCGGCACGCCCTAAGGTCGACAATTCCGCCGTGTTCCACCCACCGCCCAGCGCCTTGATCAGCGCCACGCTGGCGACAAGTCGGCGCGTGGTGATCTGCACCTCGGTTTCACGATTCGAAAGCAACGCGGTCTGCGCCGTGATGACGTTGAGGTAGCTGTCGATGCCGAGCTTGAACCGGGTGTTCGCAAGATCGAGCAGGTGTCGGGCAGACATGACGGCAGCGTGTTGCTGGCGCGCTTCCTCATCGAGGATCCGCACCGCGGCGAGATTGTCCTCCACGGACTGAAAGGCGGTCAGCACGGTCTGGCGGTAATTGGCTGCGGCCTGGTCATACGCGGCGCGAATCTCCTCGGTCCCGGCCTTGACGGCACCTCCGTCGAACAGCACTTGGGCGAGTTGGGGGCCTGCCGACCAGATGCGGCTGGGCCAGTCGAACCACTGTACGGACGAGGAACTCTGCCAACCGCCGACGGCGCCAAGCGTCAGTTGCGGGAACCATGCCGTGCGCGCGATTCCGATCTGGGCGTTGGCGGCCGCGACGCGCCGCTCCGCGGCGGCGATGTCGGGACGACGCTGCAGAAGATCCGCGGGAACACCGGCGGGTATCACGGGCGGACGGGCCGTCAGCGGTGCTGCCGCCAGATGGAAACGGGCGGGCGGCTGTCCGATCAGGACCGCGATGGCGTGCTCATAGGCCGCGCGCGCGACGCCGAGGTCGGTGGACTGGGCGATCGCGGTGTTCAGCTGGGTTTCAGCACGGGCAACCTCCTCTTCCGAATCGAGACCGGCGCGGTAGAGGGCGCGCGTCTGCTTCAGGCTTACCCGGTATGACGCCACTGTATCGGTCAGGATCTGCCGCTCGGTATCGAGCGCCCGGAGTTGAAAATAGTCCTGCGCGAGTTCGGCGTGGATGCTGAGCAGCGCTGTGGCCAGGTCGGCCGCGGAAGCCTCCGCGTTCGCCGCGCTTGCCGCCGCCTCGTTGCGCACGCGTCCCCAGAGATCGAGTTCGTAGCTTGCGTCGAATTGCAGCGAATACGTGTTGACCGCCGCCGCCCCGTTGCCGCTTGGCAGCACGCCCGAGGAGTTTTCAACGGTGCGCGACGCATGCAACCGGGAGAACGATGATCCCATGCCAAGTGTCGGCCAAAGTGCGGAGCGGGCCACCGTCACCGCCGCGCGGGCCGCACGGAAATTGGCCTCGGCCGCGCGTATGGTTTGGTTGGATATCCGCACCCTCGATTCGAGTCCATCGAGCGTGGAGTCGCCGTAAAGCGACCACCAGGAGCCCCGGTCCACCTGGTCTCCCGGGCGGGCTTCATGCCAGACGGAGCCGTCGGGACCGGCCGAGGAGGCCGACGCCTCGCCGTAGCGGGCAGGGGTGTCGACCGTCGGGCGGGTGTAGGTCGGCGCCAGATTGCAGCCGGCCAGGAGGGACGTTGCGACGACCGCCGCGAAAAATGAGGAAGAGCGCTTCATGGTCAGGGTTTCGATTGAACCTCAGTGACTGTCCCCGACGACGACGCGTCCGCCTCGAATCCAGCCCTGCGGCGTCGACGATCGCGCGCTGCGGCCAGCCGGTGGGACAGGCGGTCCAGGTACAGGTAAATGACCGGCGTCGTGTACAGCGTCAGGATTTGGGACACGAGCAGACCGCCCACGATGGCGATGCCCAGTGGACGCCGGAGTTCCGATCCGGTCCCGTGCCCGAGCGCGAGCGGCAGGCCGCCGAACAGCGCAGCCATGGTCGTCATCATGATCGGCCGGAAGCGCAGCAGACACGCCTCGTAAATCGCCTCCCGCGAGGATTTGCCCTCCTTGCGTTCGGCCTCGAGCGCGAAGTCGATCATCATGATCGCGTTCTTCTTCACGATGCCGATCAGCAGGATGATTCCCACAATCGCAATGACGCTCAGGTCGTAGTGGAAGAGCATCAGCATGAGCAGCGCTCCGACGCCCGCCGACGGAAGCGACGACAGGATCGTGATCGGATGAATGTAGCTCTCATAGAGCATGCCGAGGACGATGTAGACCACCGCGATCGCGGCCAGCACGAGCAGCGGCGTCGATTTGAGCGAGGACTGGAAGGCCTGGGCGGTGCCTTGGAAGGAACCCTGGACGGTGAACGGCGCATGCAGACGAGTCCGCATCGCGTCGATCTCCTCCACCGCCTGGCCCAGCGCAAACCCGGGCGCGAGGTTAAATGAGAGTGTGGTGGCGGGAAACTGGCCCTGGTGGTTGACCGACAGCGCCTCGACCTTTGGGACAAAATGGGCCACAGCTGCCAACGGAATCCGGGCTCCTGCGGCGTTCACGACGTAGAGATTGTCGAGCGCCCGCTCATTGAGCTGGTACTGAGGCTGGACTTCCAGGATGACGCGGTATTGGTTGGCCGAGGAATAGATGGTCGCCACCTGCCGGGATCCGAATGCGTCGTAGAGCGTGTCGTCGATCAGTTGCGGCGAGAGGCCCAGCCGGGACGCGACGTCGCGGTTGATCTCGATCGCGATGTGCGGCGCCGCGATCTGCTGGTCGGAGGCCACGTCCTCCAGCCCGGGCAGCTTCCTCATCGACGCCTCGAAGATCGGAGCCCATCGATTCAGCTCCTCGAGGTCCGTATCCGTCAATGTATACTGATACTGGGTACGGCTAAGCCGGCCGCCCACGTTGATGTCCTGTCCGGCCTGCATGAAAAATTCGACCCCGACGACCCGCGCGACCTTCGGGCGCAGCCGCTGGATGACCTCGTCGACCGAGGCGCTGCGTTCGGACAGAGGTTTCAGCTGGATAAACATGCGCGCGGTGTTCTCCGTGGAGTTTCCTCCCGTGGCGCCGCTGAAAGCCATCGCGCCGCTTACGGCCGGATCCTTCAACACGTAGGCCGCAACCTGATGCGTGAGCTTCGCCATCTGCTCGAAGGAGGTGTCCTGCCGGGCATCGACCTCTCCAAAGATGAATCCCGTGTCCTGCTGCGGGAAAAAGCCCTTCGGAATGACCACGTACAGGGCGCCCGTCAGAAAAATCAGGCCGATCGTGGTCAGAAGCATCAGGAACTGGTGCTCAAGCACCCACTTCAGGCCGCGTTCGTAGAGGTGCAGCATGCTGTCGAACACGTGCTCCGCCGCGCGGCTGAACCGGCCCTCCTTCGCGTGATCCTCGTGCTTCAGGAACAGCGCGCACATCACCGGCGTGAGCGTCAGCGACACGAGCGCCGACACCACGACCGCCGTCGTGACGGTCATCGCAAACTCACGAAACAGGCGCCCGATGATGCCCCCCATGAACAGGAGCGGGATGAACACGGCGATGAGGGACGCGCTGATCGAGACGATCGTGAATCCGATCTGCCCGGATCCCTTGATCGCCGCCTGGAGCGGGGAATCCCCCGCCTCGATGTAGCGGACGATATTCTCGATCATGACGATCGCATCGTCCACGACGAAGCCCACGGCGATCGTCAGGCCCATCAGCGAGAGGTTGTCGATGCTGTAACCCAGCAGGTACATCACGCCGAAGGTGCCGATGATGGAGAGGGGCACGGCGATGCCTGGGATGATCGTCGCCCAGAGCTTCCGCAGAAACAGGAAGATGACCATGACGACGAGCGCCACCGTGATGCCGAGCGTGAACCGCACGTCGTCGACGGAGGCGCTGATCGAACTGGAGCGATCGGACATCAGCTGGACCTTGATGCCCGGAGGCAGGGTGGGCACCAGGCGCTTCATGAGGGCCTTCACCTGCCGGACGGTTTCGACCGTGTTGGCGCCGTCGGCGCGGCGGATCAGGAGGAGTTCGGCAGACTTGTTGTTATGCCAGGCGCCGACGCGGTTCTGTTCCACCGAATCCACGGCGTTGCCGAGGTCGCGTATGCGCACGGGCGACCCGTTGCGGTAGGCGACGATGACGTCGTTGAACGCAGCCGCGTCAAAGAGCTGGTCGTTGGTGTCGAGCGTGATCGACTTGTGCGCATTCTCGAGATTGCCCTTCGGCTGGTTGGTCGACGCCGCGGTGATCGCGGCGCGCACCTGCTCCAGACTCAGGCCCCGCGCCGCAAGCGCGGCCGGATCGATCTGCACGCGCACCGCGTACTTCTTCTGGCCGGCGATGCTCACCTGGGACACGCCGGAGACGGTCGAGATCTTCTGCGCGAGAAGCGTGTTGGCGTAGTCATCCACCTTGTACACCGGCAGCGTGTCCGACGACACCGCATAGATGAGGATCGCGCGGTCCGACGGGTTGACCTTCCGGTAGGTTGGCGGGTTCGGCAGATTCTTGGGAAGGAGCCCGCCGGCGGCGTTGATCGCCGTCTGCACGTCCTGCGCCGCGGCGTCGATGTTGCGATCGAGATCGAACTGCAGCGTGATCGAGGTCTGACCCAGGCCGCTGGTGGACGTCATCTGGCTGAGGCCGGGCAGGGCGCCGAACTGCTGCTCAAGAGGAGTCGCGACCGACGACGCCATCGTCTCCGGGCTCGCGCCGGGCAGCGACGCCGTGACGCTGATCGTCGGGAAGTCGACGGTCGGCAGCGCGGCGACAGGAAGGAGATTGTAGGCGAGCAGACCGAACCCCAGAACCCCGAGCATCAGCAGGGAGGTCGCGATTGGCCGGACGATGAATGGGCGTGAGATATTCATCGTGATTGCGACGTGGAGTCGGAACCGTTGGTCCCGCTTGCCGGGGCGGGGGCCTCGATCCTGACCCTGCTGCCATCCTCCAGGCGGTACTGGCCGTCGAGCACCACGTGTTCACCGGCCGCCACGCCGCGCTCAATCACCGCCACGCCCAGGTCGGTCGAAGTCGTGGTGACTGTCCGCTGGGAGACCGTTTCGTTCGGATTGATCACGAAGACGAAATCGCCCCCGGGGCCCTGCTGGACCGTACGTTCCGGCAGCGTGATCGCGTTCTTGCGCACTCCGATGAGGAAACGGAGCGTGACGAACTCGCCCGGCCACAGCTCCGTGTCCCGGTTCGGAAACGTCGCTTTCAATTTGAAGGTGCCGGTCGCCTGATCGATCTGATTGTCGATGGTGAGCAGGGTGCCCTCGGCGATCGGTTTGGCGCTCGAGCGGTCGAACGCCTCCACCCGAAGCGGGCGGCCGCTGCGCATGCCGGTCAACACCGCCTGAACCCGACTCTGAGGCAACGTGAAGATAACCGAGATCGGCTTGAGCTGAACGATGGTGAGCAGTCCGTTCGTTCCGTTGGCGGGGACGATGTTGCCGGCATCAACCATCCGAAGACCGACACGGCCGTCGATCGGAGACGTGATATGCGTGTAGGCGAGATTGAGCTCCGCGGCCTGGAGCCCGCCGCGATCGAACAGCACGATGCCCTCGTCGGCCTGCACCGTCGCCTGCTGCGCGGCGACCTGCTGCTCCGGCACTGCGTGTTGCGCGACTGCCTCGCGGTAACGCTGGAGGTCAAGGCGGGCGTTGGCGAGTTGGGCCTGGTCCCGCTCGAGTTGGCCGCGTGCCTGCTGCAGCGCGGCTGCATAGGGCCGTGGGTCGATCACCGCGAGAAGGTCGCCCCGCTTGACCATCTGGCCCTCCTTGAAATGGACCGCGTCGAGTGTGCCGCCCACGCGGCTGGTCACGGTCACCTGCGCGTCCGGCACCACCGTGCCAAGCGCGTCGACCGTGACATCGACATCCCGTGCGGTGGCAACGGTCATGGTGACCGGCACGACGATGGCGCCACTCTTTGGCGTCTTCGCGGCAGTGATACGGTTGATCCAGATCAGGACGCCGACCACGAGGATCAGCGCCACGGCGCCGACGACTCTGCGGGCTTTGGGTTTGGGAGACGGGCTGTTACTCATGGCAGTGGAAAGTGGGGGAGGGGGGGCTTCCCTGGATAGTCGATCCGCGGGCATCCGCGGAACCTGCGAGTTGGGCTTCAATCGCACGATCGATGGCCAGCAACAGGCCGGCGAAATCGAGGGGTTTCTCAAAACACCCGCTGGCGCCCGCCTCGCGGGCCGCCGCCTGCTGGTGGGGCCAGGCGGTGATGATGATCGCAGTCAGCGCGGGAACCTGCCGCCGCATCGCCGCCAGCGTCGTCCATCCACTTTCGCCAGGCAGCTCCACGTCGACCAGCGCGACGTCGACCGACCCCAGATCGCCCAGCGCCTCGATCGCCTCGCTTCCGGTGGCTACGGCAACCGCATGGTAACCGGATTCAACCAGCACCCGCGCGAGCATCTGCCGCACCACAGGGTCGTCGTCGACCACCAGGATGCGTTTGGGATGAGTGCAGGAAGATGCGGCAGGCACGGGAATGGCCCCCTCTTGCTAGCCGCATGCCAACCGACAGCCTTTCATTGGTAGTAAATCACTTAAGAAAGTATGGAGCGTAGCCGGAGCTAAAAGCCGCCTAAAATCTTTCCATCGGGTGCAAAGCGTCTTAGCTCCCCCCTGCCCGTCCATCCATGACTCCGCGTCCATGACAAATCTTGCTGTCCGTCTTCGAATCGTCGTCCTCGGCCTGGCCTTGGCAGCACTTGGTGCGACGATCGCCGGAATCCTTTGGAATTTCCAGCGGCAGGCGCAGGAAGTCCGCATGAAGCTGGCCGGCATTGATACCGAGAGCGGCGAACTCGCATCGCAATTCAAGGATCGTTTTCGGGAGATCACGAACGCGCGCCTGCAATATGCCGTCAGCCATGATCCGGCGGACTGGCGACAATTTCTAGGGGCAACCCGGGCGCTGTGCCAGTGGACGAACCAGCAGACGCGCAAGCTCAAG
>JAJXVO010000326.1 GCA_021782105.1 bacterium | reverse complement strand
ACTCATTTACTCATGTCACACAAGTTACGGACGTGAAAAACTGTGCACGGAGCGGGGGTCGGGAGCTTGACTCTCCCGGTGCGCGGGCGCTTGGCTGGCACGAGACGCGCTGGCGTCGCCACGGGGTTCAACCATCGCCCCTGGTCACATCCAAGCTCAACACCATGCACCACACTAAGCTCCTCAAAGGGTTCGTATTCGGTGTGATTGCCTGCTGGTTCGCGGCCTTCACCGCGTTCGGCCAAGGCATCACCACCTCCTCGATCAGCGGAACGGTCACCACGGCGTCCGGCGAGCCGATCGCAGGCGCCACCGTGCGCGCCACGCATCTGCCGACCAACACCACCTTCACGGCGGTCTCGTCGCAGGCGGGTCGCTTCACCCTGACGGGCCTGCCCGTCGGCGGTCCCTACTCGGTCGAGGCAAGCGCGCCTTCGTACACGTTCGGCGCAATCACCAACGTGCAGACCCAGCTGGGCGCCAGCACCGAGGTGAACTTCGTTCCCAGCGAGGGTGCGGCAGTCACCCAGCTCGAAAAATTCGTGGTCACCGGCGAGGTCAACGACCTCGACGCCAATACGACCGGCGCCAGTTCCGAGCTCGATACCCGCCGCGTCAACGACCAGCCCAGCGTCAGCCGCTCGTTCGCCGACATGATCAAGACGAATCCCTTCGTCGCGATCCGCTCCGGCCAGGCCCTCGAGGCCCTCGGCATGAACAACCGCTACAACTCGATCACGCTCGACGGCGCGCCCATCAACGACTCCTTCGGCCTCAGCTCCACCGGCCTGTTCTCCCTGAACAATCCCTTCTCCCTCGACGCGGTCGAGCAGTTCAGCATCTCCCTCACGCCGTACGATGTCCGCCAGAGCGGCTTCGCGGGCGCCGCCGTCAACGTCGTCTCCAAGAGCGGCACCAACCAGTTCCACGGGTCCGTGTACGACATCTTCACCGACTCCAACTGGGGCGGTAAGGACCTCTATGGCAGCACCAATGGCACTCGGCCCATCTCTAAGGAGCGCACCTACGGCTTCACCCTCGGCGGCCCCATCGTGAAGAACCGCCTGTTCTTCTTCATGAACTTCGAGAAGTACATTCGCGACTCCGCTCCGACCTCCGCTGCGTTCACGCCCTCGAACGACTTTCTCTCCGCGGTCACTTCCCGGATTGCCCAGCTCACCAAGGCTGATTTGGGAAGCTTTGGAGGTTCAAGTACTTCGAGGCTGTTCGACACCAAGCGCCTGCTGAAGCTGGACTGGAACATCAACGACAACCACCGCCTCTCCGTTCGCTACAGCGACACCATCGGCGCCCAACCCAACTTCGGCAGCTTCCGATCCACGGGATTCAGCCAGCCCGGCTACATTCCATATCAGCCCAGTTTTCTCTCGAACGGCGGCACAAGCCTCAGCTCGACCTTTTACACGCTCAACATCAAGGAGCACGTCTGGGCCGGGCAGTTGTTCGATAACTGGACGCCCAATTTCAAAACCCGGTTCAACTACTCCTACACCAAGCAGGATTCGGTCCGCGGCACGCCCGCAATCTTCCCCGAAATCCGAATCTTCAACGTGCCGGGCACCTCGTCTTCCGGGGCCTCCATCTCCGCCCTCGACGGAATTCGCCTGGGCACTGAGATCTACAGCATGGGCAACGAGCTGCACATCAAGACACAGACCCTCGGCGGCTCGGCCGACTATACTTGGAAGACGTTCACCTTCACCCTCGGTGCTGACAGTGAGTCCAGCCGGTACTACAATCTGTTTCGCCAGGGTTCGTACGGCGTTTTTGACTACAACAACCTTGCCGATTTCCAGGCAGACAAACCGTTCGGTTTCCTCCGCTCCGTCGTGCAGACCGGCCTGCCCACTGCCGACATCAGCAAGTTTGAGCAACTCGGCGTCTTCGGTCAGGTCAAGTGGGAACCCACGTCCAGGCTGATGGTGACCGCCGGCCTGCGCGCCGATTACCTGGGCAGCCCCATCGCCCCGAAGGAAAACGCTGTCTTCAAGAACGCTTTCGGCATGACCAACGCGGGCACCATCGACGGCACCAATGTGCCCGCCCCGCGCTTCAGCTTCAATTACGCCCTCGACAAGAATCGCACCACGCAAATCCGCGGCGGCATCGGCGTCTTCCTCGGCCGCAACCCCTGGGTCTGGATCTCGAATTCCTACGGCAACACCGGCGTCGGCCGCTTCACTGTGGTCAACGGCGTGACGGGCAACGCGTCCAACACCGCCAGCTACTCGGGTCCGACGCTCTCGCAGTATCTTAACGGCAATTACACGAACTCGGATCCGGCGTACAAATTCGACCCGTCCAATCCGGTGGGTACGACCAACTCCACAGGGACCGCCTCATCGATCGCCCTCATCAAGCCCGGCATGAAGCTTCCCACCATCCAGCGCGCCAACATCGCCATCGATCACAAGATCGCCCTGCTCAATGCCGTCATCTCCGTCGAATACATCAACACCCAACAGCTCTCGGCCCTATTCACCGACAACATGAACCTCAAGCCCACAGGTCGTGGCATCGACGGGCGCCAGTTGTTCGCCGGCACCACCCTCGTCAAGGGTTTCTCCGACGTGATTCGCACCCGCGACGTCCATGCAGGCGAGTCCGAGTACACCTCGATCAGCCTCGACCGTCCGATGAAGAACGGCTGGGCCTACAACATCGCCTACACCCACGGGCACGCCACCGAGGCCCAGACGCTCAACAGCTCCATCGCACGTTCGAACTGGGTTTATAATCCGGTGTTCAACCAGAACTCCGTGGAAGTCGCCCGCTCCGATTACGAAGTGCGCGATCGCCTCCAGATCACCTTCACGAAGGAGTTTCACTTCATGAGGCGTTATGCCACAGACGTGACCCTCTACTACGAGGCACGCAGCGGCACCCCCTACAGCATGGTTTACGGGAACGATCTCAACGGCGACGGCATTAGCGCAAACGATCTCGTTGCAGTGCCCTCCGGCCCTAACGATCCGCGCTTCGATTTCAGCGCCATGTCGCAGGCCCAGCAAAACGCGTACTTCGCATACATCGCCCACAGCGATCTCAGAAAGTACGCCGGCAGCTATGCCCCGCGCAATGCCCTGATCACACCCTGGCAGAACCGGCTCGATCTTCATGTTTCGCAGGAAGTTTCCGTTTATCGCGGCACAAAGATCGTGGTGTTTGCTGATTTCCTGAACTTCGGTTCTTGGCTCAGTAAGAGTCTGTTTAATTACACCGAAAGCTTCGCCTCCGTGTATGGCGGCGCCACGCGCACGTTCGGCGGCGCCACCTACGGCTCCGATGGCCGCATCAAGCCCAACTTCACCGGACTCAGTCTCGATGCGAATAACAACCTGATATTCACCGCATACAACTCTGCGCTGGTCCCCAACAACGACATCAATCGCTGGAAGATCCAAGCCGGCATCAAGGTGGCATTCTGAGCCGCCCCCTCCCCGTCATCCCTTCAAGGCCGCGCCCCCGGGCGCGGCCTTTTTTTGCGCCCGGCCCGCTGCCATCAGCGCCACCGGCCCTCCATCGCATGCGGCTCGAAAGCTCTTCTCCTTCGGAGAAGACATGTAGCCGACAGGCCGCGCGTAGCGCGCTAACCTGTCGGCGCAATGCAAACTAAACAGAGTAATCCTAAGGTTAGGCGTGCTCCCGTCGAGGCGGGAG